>NZGY01000158.1 GCA_002689605.1 Filomicrobium sp. | reverse complement strand
TCACATTCGCCGACGGAGATGAGGTCATGCCCATCGTCAAAGATGAAACCCAAACCGCCGCCTAAAGTCTCGCATCACCAAAATCTGCGGATAGCTCTTCGCAAGCTACGTCAAGGCTATCTATCTCAAGCTTAAGAAGAGAGGTCGTCGCTATATATCGTCGGCCAAAATTGAGCCACCAGCCTCGTTGGACAAAGCCAAAGCCGTCGCCACAAACTGGGTTGAACTACCTAAACTGACCTCGCTGCGTGTACCCGGCGACCGCTTTACGATGATGTTCCGAACTACTCGCACAGACAACTATTTACCCGATAAGACCGAGGGACTAGTGAGTATTGATTGGGTGAAGATTGAGGTAGAGAAGTGAAAATAGTGCGAGACGGCACTTGGAGCAATACAAGCGATACTGAGTTGATAAGAGCCACCGGACGAGAGCCAGGAATCGTTGAGATTTTCTATCTAGACAGGCGCTCATATGCTTGAGGTGCTAGCGGTCATCTCGCCGATCTTTGCGTTGATCGCATTGGGATATGTAGCCGGGCGCCTCGGCTGGTTGCCTGAGAATGCCTCATCCGGCCTTGCAGTGTTTTCGTTTACCCTGGCAATACCAGCGATGCTGTTTCGGTCCATGGTTGTGGCCGACCTCCCAGAATCTGAGCCTTACCGTATCTGGGGGGCTTACTTCGGCGCAGCCTTCGGCACATGGCTCTTGGCAGCAGTTTTGACCGCAATCTATCTGCGCAGGCCGGCCGCCGACGGCGTCTCGATTGGGATGAGCGCAGGCTTTGCCAACGTGGTTATGATCGGAATCCCTCTGTGCCTCGTCGCTTTTGGGCCTGAGTCCGCTGCAACCAGTGCCATTATTGTTGCTTTGCATTCACCACTATTGTGGTTGATGGCCTCACTGCATTTGCTGTTGGTAGGAAGTGATCGCGACACGTCATTAGGGTCGGCAATGTGCCAAGTCTTTCGGGACATTGCTGGCAACACGATCATTGTCGCGATTGTCGCTGGCCTGCTTTGGCGCCAAACAGAATTGGGTCTCCATCCTCAGCTCGATCAGATCGTTCAGATGCTGGCCAAGGCTGCAATTCCATCGGCGCTAGTTTCGCTCGGGCTCAGCTTGGTCGGATTTCGCATTGCGGGGCAGCTACCAACACTCAGTATGATTGTCGTGCTTAAGCTCATTATGATGCCGTTATGCGCCTGGTATCTGGCGAGCGAAGTGTTCGAGCTGCCAGCATTGGAGGTAGGTGTCATTACTGTGTTTGCAGCTATGCCCACAGGTGCCAACGCGTACCTGTTTGCAGCCAAACACGGCAGAGCCACGAACTCGGCATCTGGCGCCGTTGCGTTGGGGACGCTACTCTCAATGACGACTGCAGCTGCAACCATCTATTTATTGAACCAGGGCTAGCCTTGCCGCTCCGCTTATGCCGCCAAGGCTTCTGTATGGAAAACTTCTGCTTCAGAGACCCGAACAACAGCGTTGTTGTAGATCGGCTTCTCGAAACCGGGCATGACGCTATGTATCTCGTCGAACAAGCGGTGGAGCGCATATTCTGTCGCATCAAGCTTCTGCATGGTCTCAGCATGCAGAGTCTGGATTGCTTCAGCTTGGGTGACGGCTGTGCTGACTGCCTGCGCCGCTCTCTCAAACTGTGTCGCGAGTGGAATGCGGGCCGGGGCATTAACGTTAGGATGCGTGGTCTTACTTGTCGAAGAGCCTGCACCTGAAATAAATCCAAGCGAGATTATTGATAAAATGCGAGTTGCAAAGAATATCTGCCTAGTATTTCTAGTGGTGCTGGATAAAGCTCTATCCGGAGAACTTTTCGACCAGTATCCTATCTGACGTTTCACGATATGAGTTCCTCATGATGATTCATCGGCATATCTATGCGCGCTGATGATTCACTGTCATTCACAATAGGTTATGGGCAATACAGCATCTCACACCAGAATCAGTGCGTAATGAATAATTTATTTGTATTAATAGTCTCTTTATAAATATTGTGAGGTTAATGGAGTTGTAATACGGACAGTAAGGTGCAGATGCCTTTGGTACATAAGTCCATATTTTTTGGTGTTTGGGCTGGTAGGTCAGAAATTATCGCACAAGGCATCAGCCGTGTTCTGATCAGTTCAGGATTCAGAAAATCACAGTTCAAAATCGCTATAGGAGCTTAGCAGGGCATCTAGTTTTTTTTGGAGCTCCGCTAATGTTGTGCCGTTTTCCCGAAGATACTTGAGTGATGTATCATTGGCGCTTTTGGATAACTTCCTACCATCCTGATCAACAATTAGGCCGTGATGATGGTAGAGTGGCGAAGGTAGCTGCAACAAGATCTGCAAAAGCCGATGAATGTCTGTTGCAACCTCAAGGTCCTTTCCGCGTATGACATGCGTAACGCCCTGGAGAGCATCATCGATCGTGCAGGCCATATGGTAACTTGTTCCATTGTCTTTGCGGGCTAGGACAACATCACCCCACTTGGCCGGATCGATTCGAGTTGGTCGAATTATCCCTTTGCTATCGAAAGCCATGTAGGCCATTTCGCGTTGGCCATAGATTCGCTGCGCTTCTTGGATGGCCTTTTCCATATCGATACGAAGCGCGTAAGGTTCGCCCCGAGCTATCCGGTCAGTCACCTCCTCTTCGTTGAGGTGCTTGCGCAAGTTTGGATATACCGGAGCGCCATCGGGATCACGCGGGCTATTGTTTTTCTCAGCGGCATCTTGGATCTCCTTGCGTGTTGCAAAGCAAGGATAGAGAAGTCCGGCACTCCGCAATCGCATGATGTAATCTTCATAGATGCCGAGTCGCTCTGACTGCTGCAGCACGGGTTCTTCCCAGATAAACCCAAGCCACTTGAGATCATCATAAATGCCATTCACGAACTCCTGTCGGCGCCGACCTAGGTCGATTTCCTCGATCCGCAATAGCAGCCTTCCACCGAGTTTCTGCGCAATATTCTTGTTGATGAGAGCTGAAGCTGCGTGTCCCAGATGCAACTCGCCAGTTGGGCTTGGTGCAAATCGCAGTGTTGGTTCTTGAGGAGGTAGGGGCAATGGACGGTCTCTGAAGCAGTCTGCCATTGAGACTTGAATGTATCATCGCTTGGATTGCAAGGTGACATTGCAATTACCGAAACCTGATAGGTCGCTCCGGAGAATGACTAAAGAGATTATTGAGACAGAGGCTGATCTACAACGAGGTATCCGAGCGCTCCGTCGAAAGTGCCCTATCATGCGCGCGGTTCATGATGTGACCGGCTTGCCACCGCTCAGAAGGCGCGAGCCAGGCTTCGAAGGGCTGGCCAGGATTATCGTGGGGCAACAGGTCTCGGTTGCGAGTGCTGATGCGATTTGGGCCAGGTGCGAAACAGGTATTCGTCCATTCACCCCCCAGGTTATTGCAAAGATGAGTGATGAGGCTTTGCGGGCCGTCGGATTGTCGAGGCCGAAGTTCAGAACCTTCAGGGCAATTGCAGACGCGGCGAACCATGGCCGGCTCAACTTCGGTACGATGCATCACAATAGCGAAGACGAGATCTATGCTTCGTTGACTGCGATTTCCGGCATTGGTCCTTGGACCGCTGACATATTTCTCATCATGTGTCTGGGGCGGCGTAATGCGTTCGCTGCAGGCGATCTTGCACTTCAGATTGCCGCTCAAGATGCGTCCAATTTGAACGAGCGGCCAACAGCCAAACAACTGCTGGAGCTGGCAGAAACGTGGCGGCCATGGCGCGCCGTCGCAGCTCGCTTGCTCTGGTCGCATTATCGCCTGACGAAACAGAAAAACTCCGGTGCGCCGCTTTAAGCAAAACCAAGGAACTCTGTCGCTCTCGTGCAGATCGGCGGGCCCAAAATCGCCACAATGAAACGCCATCTAAAGAAGCGCTGGCAAAGCCGTTTGGCCGCGGCCTGTCAGATTGGGCGATATCTGCCAGTCAGTTTCCGGTCATTCAATCTTCTCTCGGACGATCCGACACTATGAGGTGGGATCTTGAGAGGATGGGGGAACTTAAACACGCCCCGGCTGGCAACTNCCCTTTTGTCCTGTGACTGCAATGCGCNCTGCTGCGAGCTAAATTGGCGTGTGCATGTCACTAACGTGCAATGGAGTGCCGCCATGAATGTTAATCGCCGCAGTTTTTTCGGAGTAGCTGCCGCCGTCCTGCTTGCATGGTTCTAACTTAGCGCACAAAGAAAATCGCCACTTAATAGTCGAGTAACTTTGTGCTTCGGGTCGGTAGTGTCCTGAAGCCAACTAAAGCACGTTNCTCTATGTCGCAGCAGCAAGATTTTATCCAGGCTGACTTTCCGCTAGTTTGTAGGCTCCATTATCAGGAGCCCAGAAATGGCGAATATCAATGATCGTTACGACGCCGTTGTCTGCGGCGCTGGTATTGCTGGCGTCGCGACCGCGCATGCCCTGGTCGAAGCCGGGCTGAAGAGTGTTGCCCTGCTGGACAATGGNCCACCACTTGGACTGACTAGCGATAAATCAACGGAATGTTATCGCAACTGGTGGCCAGGGCCAGGCGATGCCATGGTCGCACTCATGAGCCGTAGCATTGATTTGATGGAACATCATGCGATGCGGTCGGGCAATTGTTTCCAACTTGGTCGTCGCGGCTATGTATTCGCGACCGCACGTCAGGAAATGATCGAAACATTCGAAGCACAAGCCCTGGAAGCGCAGGAACTTGGCGCTGGTCAGCTTCGTTATCATAGAAATTCTTCTGCATATCAGCCAGCTACACCTGTCGGCTTTGAGAGTGACTTGGATGGTGCAGACCTCATTCTGGATCAGNAATTCATCCGCCAGCANTTTCCCTACCTGAATGGAGACACAGTGGCTGTGCTTCACGCACGNCGCTGTGGTTCACTAAGTGCGCAGACACTTGGCATGTATCTGCTTGAACAAGCACGNGAGAGAGGCGTGTCNTTAATTTCGGCCGNAGCCACGGGGTTTGAGACGGAAGCAGGTAAGATCAGCGGTGTTGAAATCTCTCGTGACGGCAATGGCTCGGTGCTCAAGACAGAAACGGTTGTCCTANCAACGGGACCATATCTGTCGCAATCACTCAAGCAACTAGGTTGCTCACTGCCGGTATCAGTCGAAAAACACATCAAGATCAGTGTGCCCGATCCTATGGGCATCGTACCAAGGGAGATTCCCTTGGTCATCTGGACGGACCCGATACATCTCGCCTGGACTGCAGATGAACGCGAAGCACTCAGCGAATCTGAGGAAACTCGGTATCTGCTGCAGCAGTTTCCCGCAGGAGTTCATGGTCGTCCCGTAGGTGCCGGAGATCAGGTTCTCATGTACTGGACTTACGATTGCGAGCTCAGTGATCTGCCCCAGTTTCCATTGACTTGGGACGATAACCTGCCTGAGATTACGTTTCGCGGCATGGCCNAACTACTTCCGGGCTTGAAACAGTACTTTGACAATATGCCGAGACCTTATGTGGATGGCGGCTATTACACCAAGGCTCCTGATAACCGCCCAATGATTGGGCCACTTCCAATACCNGGATCCTTCNTCAANTCCGCGTTTTCAGGCTTTGGCATAATGGCATCTTGCGGCGCAGCAGAACTTGTCACCAAGCATATTAGTGGGCAGGATCTGCCGCACTATGCGGCCGCTTTCACACCAGCCAGGTTTGATGATCCTGAATACTGCAGATTCNTCGAAACGTGGGACGCGTCTGGCCAGCTCTAAGCAAAGTTATTCAGAAGTATCGCAATGAAAAGCGTTTGCGGAACTGCGATCACCGGCAACATAANCGCGAGCTTCCACGAACCCGTCGTGTCTTTCAGGCTCATGATCTCTGTGTAGTCAGTCGCAGCACCAGCCATCAAGAATGTAAAACCATTGCCCGGTGCATTGGCACGTGTCACCAAATCCGCAGCGATCGGCGCCGACCCTTCAGAGCAAACTTCGATAATTGTTGCTGCAATTACTGTCAGGAACACACCTATTAAGGTCGGACCAAACCAATCTGCGAACAACTCAGCGGGCATAAGCGCACGTATCGCAGCAGCGAGTACGACTCCGAACAACAACCAGCGCAGCACCATGCGTGATCCCTTGATACCATCCAAGAGCATTGCGACGAAACCGGCCCACGTCGGTTTCACGGTACTAAGCCAAGTTCGAACGGCGGAGCCGAGCTCAACTTCCTGCCCCATTACGGCCTGGCGTGCAGGGTTGTCAGGCAAACGGCCCTGCTCCACGAGCGTATCGAAAATGTAACCAGTAATAATCGCGATNACACCNGAAAGCAGGATGAACATCAGCGCGTANTGCCAGCCAACCAGTGAAATAAGGATGATCGTGAGACTGAGAGAGTTCCAGGGACTAGCGAGCAGAAACGCCGNTGTTTGTCCNATACTCGCACCTCGCTCGTAGAGCTTCATGCCAATCATCAGGATCCCGTGGTTGCAGAGATCAAACAGCAACCCCGCGGCNGTGGCACGGAGAATCCCACCCAATCGGCTTGCNCCCCCNAGGGCGGAGAATACGATNTCNCGCGGAACGCGGTCTAATAGACCGACGAAAAANATCCCGAGTAGAATNCCCCACCACATAGTGTTCATCATCTCGAACACGCCGTGGCTGAAGTTGCCAAGTGCGGTATGCGTCTCGGTGTGGCCGGCAAACAGATAAGAGAGATATCCNAGGGCAACGNACGTTGNGCTGCCCCAAAGCATCCAATCGANGCGGCGGCGAGCNTTCAGCCCGGCGCTGGACGCATCTCCACAGCAGCCACTGGCATTGTTNNTAGCNNTCNACTCGATTTCTGACGCGGACGCAACTTCCCCGCCACAGCAGGCNCTGCGGCCGAGCGTTGNAACTGTNGTCGNTTCGCCGATNACTTTCATACACCCTATATGGTCCTTCCAGTNACTNGAAGGTCAAGGGNGNTTTACNCNGAGGNCTNNCTCTTAGCCTTGTCNGCAAANAAACCAGCAATGCGGGCCTGTGGTTCACCGGTGTGGTAGGCCTGTGAAAGTGCATCAATCCCAGCCAATACACCTTCCTCGATCGATGTTCTTTCCCATCGGTTCATCAGCTGCTTNTGGTTNCGGACTGCTTCTGGTGCTGCAGAGCATATGCCATCGAGCCAAGAAGCAATCGAGCGGTCCAGCTCAGTAAGTGGGGCAACACGCTGCACAAATCCCATTTGAAGGGCTTCAGGAGCTGAAAAAGTCTGACCGGTCAAAAGGATCTCGCGTGTTCGGCCCCAACCGATCTGACCAGGCAGCAATGCGGCTTCAATCACTGAAGGGAGGCCCATGTGCACTTCAGGCATTCCAAGGACGGCGCCGTCTGCTGCAGCGCGCATATCGCAACTGGCTGCAACTTCTAACCCAGCACCCAGGCAAAACCCATTAATCCTGGCGATGACGGGTAACGGAAAGTCACGGATGGCTAGGCAGGCTTTATGNAGCCTCGTGATGTAGAGCCGGCCGCCATCTGCACACAGTCCACCGAGCTCATTGAGATCTGCCCCACCAATGAACGCCTTATCTCCGGCTCCTGTAANGACAACTGCACGCAGNTCGTTATNTTCCTTTAGCTCCTCAAACGCNTTTTGGAGCNGAACGACCTGATCGCTAGAAAGGCAGTTCAAGCGACTACTATTGTCTACTTCCACCACGGCTATCGGGTGGCCGTCACCGTGTTTGTGAAAATTGGTGCGAACGCTTGGTTCGGTCATAAACTTCCCTCATTTTTCAACAGTTTCGTGTAACGTTATTACGGCCAATTGGTTGCAACACGCTGTCATAGACTATTGTTTCGTTTAAGAGTTGCAAATCTGGTATTTCATAGGCGAATAGGCTTGCTTGAGACGAGAGACTGATTCGCTAACCAGAAGCTGAAGGGCACAGGGGAAGTTATGCCACTGCAAAACCGGGTGACTCCGGACGGCCAGATCGTTGCAACCGCAGCGAGAGGCACCCTGATGGGTAATCGGGGTGGCATGCTTCATCGGGTGGATAAATCCCTNGGTCCGAAACGCTGGGTGTCAAAGCAATGGATCACCTGCCGTTTGTCCTACAAGGGGCGGTGGCGTGAAGTCATGGCGCNGAACAGTTACACCGAGCTATTCTTCCTTGACGAAGCAACATCCTTCGCGGCCGGACATCGGCCCTGCTACGAGTGTCGGCGCAGAGAGGCAGTTTTCTTTGCGGAGCTTTGGGGCGAGACGCTGGGCGGTGGCCCGCGTGCCAAAGCCGGCGAGATAGACGCAACCCTTCATGCAGAACGTCTCAATGCTGAAGGCCGCAAGGCTACCTATAAGACAACGATCGAGGACTTGCCGACGGGTGCGATGGTCCGGTGGCGTGACGGTGCCTACCTCATATTGGCTGGTCGGCTCCTTCGTTGGGCCCCGGAGGGTTACACCGCAGTCATTGATGTCGAGAAAGACATGGCGGTCGAGGTTTTGACACCGCGCAGTACTCTAGAGATGTTTCGTGCTGGTTATGACGCAGATCTACATGAATCTGCNCTTAAGTTTATGTAAATCATTGCATATCCACGTCTGTTAACCTTTTGTTAACTATTGAGAGTCATCGCTCATATACAAGGCGCGACTGTAAGTGATCGGCCAGTAAAACCGAGAAACAGGAAGGCGACTTACCATGTTTAATAAAAAGAATGANGCTATGTCATATTNCGGAAACGAGGAAGCAGCCCAAGAAGCTCCTGCAACCGAAATAAGCAAGCCAGAAGTAAAAATCAAAACGCCAAAAGCCGATGCATCAAAAGCATCAGATTCTAATTCGATTATTGACGAATGGCTGACAATGAGAGGCGACCTCGAAAGTGAGGGCGATATTCTCGTTAAAGGAAAAATTCACGGCAATATTCGCTGTAAGCTTTTNGTAGTCGACCAAAATGCAATGGTTGAAGGCGGGATGATTGCTGAAGAGGTGGTCGTACGCGGCTCGATCTCAGGAGAAATCCGGGCAAATCGTGTGCGCCTGGAAGACTNTGCAGTCGTCGACAGTGATATCTTCCACCGCTCATTCTCAGTNGCAGAAGGTGCTCAAATCAAAGGTGCACTGCACTTCCAGGAAAATCCTATGTNGGAAGCCAGTATCTCNGAGGCCAATGTCTNTGAGGCCAACGTCTCTGGGGCCAACGTCTCTGGGGCAGGTGCGAGTGCGGAAAAGAAGTCGAGCTCAAAGTCTAACGGTGCGATTGCTCCTGAGACGGCAAAGAAATCAGAAGCAGCCTAGATCAATGGAGCTGCAACTGCACACTAACTAAAGTTGAATTCGCTTTAAACAAATAGCTCAAGAAGAATTAAAGAGCGGACAGTTTTCAGTCCGCTCTTTTCTTATTTAGATCTCTTCACGTTTGAAGAAGAAACCCAAAATGCCATCCAGTGATACCATTCCAGGTCCTTTAAGGAGTAGATAGATTAGCGGAATGCACCAGAGAAGTCTTTGGTCACTAATAGCCGAATTATGTACCCGGTTGAACATTACGCCAATAGTTTCTGCATCAGCGCCGTGGAAGTTAATATCGACATACGTCATAACTGCAATAAAACCGATCATGGCTACGCTTGCTGCCTGCGTAAAGAGTCCCAAGAGGATTATAACCGGCAGAATAAACTCAGCATAAGTGCCACCATAAACGATTAAAGCATATGAAAAGAACGGTATCTTATCTGCATTGTAACCTGCCTGCTCAGCGACTGGCGGCAACATCTGCGCATAGGCATTGACTGTCGGGATAAGTGAACCTGGGAAACCAGAGCCGACCTTGGTAGCTGCAGAGTTCAGGAAAAACATCATCAGCGCACTAGAGAACGCCAGGCGGGCTGCAAGGCCCATGAACCATCCTTCGGTCAGTCTTTCGATGGCGCCGAACACGCCGTGGTATAATCCTTTGAGTGCAGTGATCATGTTGGGCCTCCCGATCCCATTGGACAAATATGAGCGCTATTTCACGACGCTGTCGGATGATTGGGTTTGGATTGGCGATTCAACTCTGTGAACCGCGCCGCAAGAAAAGAGAAGCTGCAACATCGAGCCCATTTCACTCGCCTGCGCTTCCGGCAGTATTTCGGCTGCCTCGCCCAATGTCTTGCCGTTTTTCAAAGCAGTGTAGAACGCTGCTGCAGCATCTGGAATTAGCCGAACGTCGACGTCGAGTGACGGCCTTACCAAAAGCCCTGATTCTGCCTCTGGTGCGAGTTCTTGCATGGCCATTGCGGGATCATCTGCCGTTTGGTGCAAATGCCAGATGGAAAATGCTGGCCACGCTGATCTAACAACCTGGAGCGACGGGTGCAATTGCAGCACTGCATCCCCCATGAGATCCGGCGCGACTTCCTGTAAAGACTCTATACCCACCGGAGACGCATCTAGAGCGTTGTATGCTTGGTTCCAACAGCGCTCGATCGAAGCAACATCCGCCAGGAACGGCAGGCTTTGTGCAGGTTCAAAGTCAGAGATGAACTCTGGGAAATGCTCACCATAGTGAAGCATAACGGGGGATCGCGGAGCATTTAGGTCGACGAAAACCCGCGCCATGCCTGTGAAAAATTCCTCGCCAACGAGCTGTTTCGTAACGGGATAGCTAGCCGCCAGATTTTCGGTCAGGCCAACGGCGACATTGTTGCGATAAACGTTGAANCGCTTGGTTTNTAGATTGTTCCGCATCCCCAATCCAACACCGTCGGGTACTNGAAGCTCCGGATCGCGTAGGCTCTCTACAAACTCTGCTTGAAGATCAGACCACAGCATGTGTGGCTTCTTTCGATGCAAGCTNAGCGTTCTTTAGGTAGGCCTCTGCCCGTTCGGCCTCTGCGAACAGCATCGACCATTCAGGAACGTCATTGTCCCATTCAACAAGAGNTGGGACTGGGCCGGTCCGATGAAGCGTGCGTTCCAAAAGTTGCCAAACAGGTTCAATCACCTGTCGGTCATGCGCATCAATAAGAACTTTCTGGCCTTGATCATCCTCATCCTGCGCGTGANCAGCGAGGTGTATCTCGCCGACGTGCTCCACAGGAAACCGATCAACGTAGTCATCCGCGTTGCGGCGATGATTGGTGCATGAAATGAAGACGTTGNTGACGTCAAGAAGCAAGCNACAACCAGTTCGTGATGCGATTTCCTTTAGGAAATCNATCTCGTCGTAGCNACTCTCTTGAAAAACCACATAAGTGGCAGGGTTNTCCAGCAGCATCCTGCGTCCAATGTGCTCCTGCAGCTCATCTACGTNATCGCAGACAAGAGCCAGCGTCTCAGAAGTNTAGGGTAACGGTAGGAGGTCGTTGTAAAACGCACTTTCATGCGTAGACCATGCCAGATGCTCAGAGAAGCTTTCCGGCTGGTAGCGATCGACAAGGGCCTTGAGCCGGTCCAAATGCTCGCNGTTGAGGTCGTCGCTGCCACCAATNGATAGGCCNACACCATGAAGCGAAATGGGGTAGNTTTCNCGAATTCGGGTNAGATAATGATGCGGCGGTCCGCCAAGACCCATGTAATTTTNGGGATGAACNTCGAANCAGCCGATATNCGGTTTGGNCTCCAGGATATCGGCGTAGTGTTCGGCCTTTAGCCCGNCACCGGCGCGGCTCGGAAGTGCCGCGATCTTATTTGATTGGTGCACGGGCATAGGGGCCTCNTGTGCAGCAGATGCNGCCGCAGTCTCAATTACTTAGGAATGTCACGCTTNAGAGCGGCCAGGCTGCCCTTGCGGCCGTCTGGAAGGACCTTATCCCAAGCCAAACCTTNACAGCTGCCCTTAGGAACGAGTGTCCAAGCATTGCCCTGGAAGTCAATTTTGGAAGTGCCTGCGCATGTGGTGCCTGGTCCTGCAGCACAGTCATTCTTGCCAGCGAGAGAAATGCCGTAGCACTTTTCCTGGTCAGCAGCGCTAGCTGTGGTTGACTGGAGGCCGGTTGCAGCCATTGCAACAGCGCCAGCTACAAAAGCAGCAGTCGAAAGTTTCTTGCTCATCGTTGGGCTCCTTCACTTAAAAAATCTTGCAAGCATTCGCTGCCTGCTGAACCCAGGAATTAAATATCAAACTGTGCGACACAATGAACAAATAATCACGTTCTGTTGAGTACAAGTCACCGAGTTTGCCGGCGCTGCGGTTTGGGCAGAAAAGTTGCCCAAACCATGCGTGTTTTCGTCTGAAATCACGTCAACTTAGCGTGCGTACATCGACGAAGTGACCGGCGATTGCAGCCGCTGCCGCCATAGCTGGAGACACCAAATGCGTGCGTCCCTTATAGCCCTGCCGGCCTTCGAAGTTCCGATTGGATGTTGCTGCACATCGCTGACCTGGCTTCAGCTGATCAGGATTCATGCCCAGACACATTGAACAGCCGGGCTCACGCCAATCAAAACCAGCGTCTTTGAAAATCTTATCCAGGCCTTCGGACTCAGCCTGTTCCTTCACCAGACCTGACCCGGGGACGATGTGCGCATAGTCGAGCCGTTCCGATATCTTTTTGCCTTCGACAACTGACGCGGCAGCTCGAAGATCTTCGATACGGCCATTCGTACATGAGCCGATCCAGACGACATCAAGCTCAATGTCAGTGATCTTGCTATTGGCCTGCAGGTCCATATAGTCCAGTGCGCGTGAAACCGCCGCACGGCGCGCTTCATCATCAATCTTGGCTGGATCTGGTAGTAGCCCATCAATCGTTGCCACTTGTTCAGGGCTGGTGCCCCAAGTCACTGTCGGCGGCAGATTGGACGCGTCGAGCGTAACGACTTGATCAAAGTGCGCACCATCATCTGTGTGCAGGGTCTCCCAATAGCGCATTGCCTGTTCCCACGCTGCGCCTTTCGGGGCCTTCGGGCGCCCCTTCAGGTAGTCATAGGTTTTCTGGTCAGCTGCCACCATTCCGGCACGAGCACCACCTTCGATAGACATGTTGCAGACTGTCATACGGCCTTCCATCGTGAGATCACGAATAGCTTCGCCGTCGTATTCGATGACGTGACCTGTTCCACCAGCAGTGCCAATTTTGCCGATGATAGTAAGGATGATGTCCTTTGCAGTAACGCCGCTCGGCAGTTTGCCGTCGACGGTTACTCGCATATTCTTCGCTTTTTTCTGAATGAGCGTCTGCGTCGCGAGCACGTGCTCGACCTCACTTGTGCCGATACCGTGGGCCAAGGCACCAAAAGCACCGTGCGTTGAAGTATGCGAGTCGCCGCAGACGATGGTTGTTCCTGGCAGTGTAAAACCCTGCTCTGGCCCAATAACATGCACAATACCCTGTCGCTTGTCTGTCTCGTCGTAGTATTCGACGCCGAAGTCAGCGACATTCTTGGCCAGCATATCGACCTGGATCTTGGCTTCAGGGTCGTCGATACCCTTCGCCCGATTGGATGTTGGAACGCAGTGATCAACGACGGCGAGTGTTCGTTCGACAGAACGCACGCCACGACCAGCCAAACGCAACCCCTCAAAAGCCTGTGGACTTGTCACTTCGTGCACGAGATGGCGATCAATATAGATCAGGCAGGTACCATCCTCTTGGCGGTCCACAATGTGGTCATCGAAGATTTTGTCATAGAGGGTCTTGGCCATGTGTAGAGCGACTCCCGGACGTGGTTTCTGTGTTTTGGATTAGAAAAGATCTAAGCGCAGTGATACCGCTAGCGGAACGCGGCTGCAATCGTCTCGTAGATCATCAGAAATCAACCGCCAGCTGAGAGGTCGCCTAAAGAAAAGCCGGGCGTGAGCCCGGCGATTGAGTTTAGCCACATCACTTGGGATGGGTCGAAGGCGTTGAAGGGAGGGTACAGCCTTCAGTAGCTGCCCGTCACAGCATCGATATAAGATCGGATGAGCCGGTATGGCAGCAACCTAGTTCGCCGCATGAAAGCCATGTAAAAAATGCATAGCTCGAGTTTTGGCCACTATCTAGAACCTGAATTTCTTTGCCTGTGTGACCAGAAAATCCCGTAAAACCTGGATCTTTTTGGAGGTTCTGAGCTCTTCCGGATAAACAAAAATTACGGGCATGGTAGGGAGATTAACATCGTTCAAAACCGGCACCAGATCGGTCTCTTCTTCGGCCAGATACTCAGGAATGAGTCCAATACCAACACCGGATCGGATCGCATATTTCATCGCGATAACGCTGTTGGCTCGGAACGATGGAATACGAGGCGACGCGCCATTTCTGCCGGCTGTTTCCAACCATCTTATAGCTGATAAGTGCTGCGCAGGGGCGCCACCATGGGAGACGATCCTATGATTCTCCAGTTCCTCCAAGGACTGTGGAGCACCACTGCGCCGGACGTACTGTGCAGACGCAAAGGCTCGAACGCGGGCATGGAACAATACCCTACGAATTAGGTCACTCTGTTCTGGCTCATGAACCCACAGCGCAGCATCAGCCTCGCGCATCGCGATGTCTATCTGATCATCGTTCAATACCAGCTCGACACGGATATCCGGGTAGAGTTCCATGAACTCTGGCATGCGTTGTGTGACCCAGACGGTACCGATGCCAACCGGACAAGTGAGGCGCAGCTCTCCTGTGGGTTTCGTCGTTGCGTCGCTTAGTAGAGTTTCGGCGGTATGAAGCTTATTCATGACTTCAGACGCAGTGCCGAACAGTGTCTCTCCTTGCTCGGTCAACACTAGTCCACGTGCGTGCCGGTGAAACAGCGCAACGCCCAAGTCCTTTTCAAGCGATGAGACCTGACGGCTAACCGCCGATTGGCTCATATGCAGATGCTCTCCAGCATGCGTGAAGCTACCTGCTTCTGCCGCAGCATGAAATATTCTCAGCTTGTCCCAGTCCATGGCTGTCACACCGCTTGCTGTTCACGAGGCACGATCGATTACCGGCATAGAAATGGAATGTGCTGCAAAGACATTGCAGCACAAGACGCTTGGTCGACGCTTGTTACGCTCGCCAATCTCAATAAAGGCTAGATTGAGCCATCAAATGACAGAAACTGCGACGCCTTGACACCAACAGCGCGTTATTCAGCGGCTTCTTGCGTCACATCCAGGTGGGCAATGTACTTTTCTGCCTCAAGAGCGGCCATACAACCCATACCGGCAGCCGTTACAGCTTGCCTGTAGATGTCATCTGTAACATCGCCGGCTGCAAACACACCTGGCACAGATGTGGCTGTGGAATCTGGCGCAGTCACGACATAGCCACCCTGCTTAGTCTCAAGCTTGCCGGTAAAGAGTTCCGTTGCCGGTGCGTGCCCAATCGCGATGAATATGCCGTCGACCGGGCGATCGGTCACCTCGCCGGTTTTTACATTCTTTAGGCGCGCAGCGTTCACAGATTTCGGATCGCTTGTGCCCAGAACTTCTTCCAAGGTAGTATCCCAAAGCACTTCGATCTTCGGGTTCTTGAACAATCGTTCCTGCAAGATCTTTTCGGATCTGAACTCGTCGCGACGATGCACGACGGTTACGCGTGACGCAAAATTCGTGAGGTACAGCGCTTCTTCAACAGCAGTGTTTCCGCCGCCGACGACGATGACTTCCTTGCCGCGGTAGAAGAACCCATCGCAGGTTGCGCACGCAGATACGCCAAAACCTTGAAACTCCGTTTCAGAAGGTAGTCCCAACCATTTTGCCTGCGCGCCGGTACAAACAATGAGTGAGTCACATGTGTAGGTAGCCCCACCATCGCCAACTAGCTTGAACGGGCGGGAGTCCAGATCAACTGACGTGATGTGATCCATAACCATGTCGGTACCGACATGCTCGGCTTGAGCCTGCATTTGCTCCATAAGCCATGGACCTTGGATAACGTCGGCAAATCCGGGATAATTCTCTACGTCTGTTGTGATCGTCAATTGGCCACCGGGCTGAATGCCCTGGATCAGCATTGGCTGCAACATCGCGCGCGCGGCATAAATGGCAGCTGTGTAACCAGCAGGGCCAGAGCCAAGAACAATAACTTTGGCATGTTTTGGCGCGCTCATGGCAATTTCTCCGTTCAATCCTATTGATCCCAAGATTTGGGATCTGCTGTTTTTCTGGTCAATGGGCCATTTTGCGGCGTCATGCAACCCTCGAACGGTCTGTTGCGAACCACAAAACTATTCCCAAAAATGTCATCACGGTCAGGCCTTGACCGGCCATGATCCAAAGAGCCTGCTGTGATGTAAACTGCTCAAACAGATAGCCGGCATTGTACATCCCAATGGCACTCGGGCCGATAAAGACTGATAAGATACCCGTCGCGCGCCCACGCATATTAGATAGACCAGCACGAATTGGGCAGCCGAGAAGCACGCGGCTGCAGCCCCACCTGCAATGAATGTGATGGCCGTTGTGCCAATGGATAAATGCAGCGCAAGAGCTGCAACGAAGATCAAGTAAAAGAATGGTCCCCAGTAATAGAGCGTAAACAGGGACCTATTATTAGCCGTCAGACCAATGATCATGGCCGCAACTGCGCCTCCCAGGCCTTCGCTCCCGGAAAGCAAACCGATTGCCGCGGCTGACAATTGCAGGTCGCGTTCGCCCATGACAGGAACCATCGCGACGAGCGGAAAGCACCACTCATTGTAGACGATGGTGATTCCGAGAACGATGATGAACGATCGGTCTTTTAGTAGCGAGATTGGCGGTAAGAGAAGACCAAGAGCGAACTTTGGCTGTGACACGCGCCTATTCTCCGTCACTTGGCGTTGCGTGATGCCCAGCGCTAATAGCAGGCAAACCAGGTACAGCGCGGCGCTGAGGCTAAAAATGCCGGCAATTCCAAGCCATTGGTAAGCAAGTCCGCCGCAGATCGGTCCGACGCCACGCGTCACGTAGTTGGTGATATTGTCGAACGCCGAGGCCGAAGCGACAGACCCGCTGTCAATGGCGTCGACAAATAATCGTCGTCTCAATGGCATGTCCGTGACCCAGTATATTCCGGTCACAAACGTTGCCACGGCCAGCACAACATAAGAGGCATGCCCATGGTATGCGGCCACTGCCGTCGCGATGCAGACGCACATAACAATGAAAGTGAGAATGATCAGCCAGCGCTTTCGGTTGATGATGTCCGTCAACGCACCAATAAAAAAACCTAGGAAGACGAAAGGTGACATCCGCAGCAAAGCGAAGAGCGCGACCAACTGAGGTGACTGTGTGATCTCGAAGGCGTAGATGTCAACGGCTAGAAACTCGAGCCATCGCACGGTTCCGGACAAAAGTCCGAAGCACCAGATGCGTCGGTAGTCAGGATTTGCGAAGATGCGCAGCGAAGAAGACACAATGACCGGCGGAGTTGTTTGAATTCGATCGGGTCATGTCTCAATCGGGTAAGGAAAATCTCCGTGCCATCGAGATGAAACCAGGAAGCACAATAGAGCAGTTTTGAACCTTCCAGACCAGTAGATTAGCAACAACAATCAGGAGATGATGACAGGGAACGAAACGCTGAACCTCGGATCTAAAGCTAAATTTTTGTCGCTTAGATTAGCCCCAATCCTTTGAAGCTAGCGTGACCTTCGCGACCAACAACCACGTGATCATGCACGACTATTCCAAACGGCTCTGCCGCGCTGATTATCCGGCGTGTCATGTCAATGTCAGCTCGCGAAGGATGCGGATCTCCTGACGGGTGATTGTGCACCAACAGCAGGGCGCTAGCAGAAAGTTCAAGAGCGCGCTTCATGACTTCGCGAATGTATACGGGAGTATGGTCAACAGTACCTCTGCTCTGGACCTCATCTTTGATCAATCGATTCTTTTTATCGAGGGAAAGGATTCGGAATTGTTCTGTTTCCTCCTTGGCCATCGCCGCATGGCAGTAGTTGATGACATCATTCCAAGAGGACAGAACCGGCTTCTCAAGGATACTTGTTCTCATAAGCCGGAGGGCCGCTGCCTTTATAAGCTTGAGCTCAACAATAGCGGCAGTCCCAACACCTTTAACTTCCAGAAGTCGTTGCTCTGGCGCATTTATGACCTCGGCAAACGAGCCAAATTTCTTGAGCAGAAGCCTGGCAAGGTCTTTGGTGTCGCGTCGCTGGAACGCCCGAAACAAGACCATTTCCAGGATTTCATAATCGGGCATCGCATCAGCGCCACCTTTCATGAAACAGTCGCGCAGCCGCTACCGGTGCCCTTCATGCGACAGTGGCTGAGCGCTCTCAAACAGAGAGCCTTGTGAATTGTCGGTGTCGTGCCTGCCCTCAGTCTCATCCGACATCGAAACCGCCTTCGATCAGGCTGGTTGGTACCTCGGCCGGTCAAGCCCGGCAGGCGAGTAGGTAAACACCTCGCAGCCATCTTCTGTTACGCCGACCGTATGCTCGAACTGGGCCGACAGCTCGCGATCGTTTGTGACTGCCGTCCAACCATCCGCCAATGTTTTCACCTTTGATCGCCCAAGATTGATCATGGGCTCAATCGTGAACAACATACCTGGCCTGAGCACTGGACCTTCGCCGGCACGTCCATAGTGCAGGATGTTCGGCTTATCATGGAACACTTGGCCCAGGCCGTGGCCGCAGAAGTCACGCACCACACTGCATCGTTCTCCTTCAGCGTACTGCTGAATGGCGGCTCCGATATGGCCAGTGGTATGACCTGGCTTCACAGCAGCGACGCCGTGCTGAAGAGACTCAAACGTCACGTCTATTAGGCGGTCAGCCTTGCGGCTGATTTCACCCACCGGATACATCCGGCTGGAGTCACCGTGCCAACCTTCTACGATGAGCGTCACGTCAATGTTGACGATGTCGCCTTTGCGAAGCTGCTTTGCACCGGGGATGCCATGGCAGACGACATGATTGATGGATGTACAGCACGACTTTGGAAAACCGCGGTAATTCAGCGTTGCTGGGATTGCTTCATTGTCCATTGCAAACTGATAAACGAGGCTATCCAAAAAATCGGTCCGGGTTCCGGGCTGCACATGCGGCACAAGCATATCAAGCGCCTGGGCTGCGAGTTGCCCGGCCTTTCGCATGCCGGCAAAGGCCTCCTCACCATGGATGGGAATGTCAGAGTCCCTTGTGCGCATGGGGAGTCTCGCTGCAATCTCTTGGTTGGACATCCTGTTGCCTAATCCAAACTAAACTGGCTTGCCGGAACTAAGTCTCTTCCTGAATTTAGTGAAACTGCCGGGCTGCGCAATTCTCTGGCGGGAAAATCACTTACAAAACAATTCGGCCCAGCAATTGCCGGGCCGTCATGTTTAATCTCGCGACAGTACGCAATCGCGTCTATTCAATTTTAGCGCAAGGATCAGCTCTCTTTCGCTTCGCCCTCGCCGCCTTCTGCAGCATCGCCTTCTGCTGCGGGCTCCTCTTCAGCAGGAACTTCCTCGACTGTGGCTTCCGCCATCAATCGCTGAGCCTGTCCAACCCAATCGTCTTTCTCGATACGACCGCCAAGTTTCAATGCGTCATCGATGTTTGCGATATCATCGTCTGAGAATGCCGCGATCTGCTCAAACTTTAAAATGTTCAGCTTGTTCAGCATCGTTTCGAGATCAGGTGCGATTGTCTCGATCAACTTGAGATCGTCCTTCTCACCCTTCGGCTTACGGAAGCCTTTGAACGCTGCGTTCAAGCGCTTAGCGCGAGCATCCGTACGCTCAGTAATACGGGCAGAGCGGCCACGGCGGCCACGCAGATAGTAAAGCTTCGCGCGGCGTACTTTACCGCGACGGATTACTTCGATGTCTGTGATAAACGGAGAGTAAATCGGAAAGACACGCTCGACGCCTTCGCCGTAGGAGATTTTCCGAACCGTGAAATTTTCGTTAATGCCACCACCGGCACGGGCGATGCACACGCCTTCATAAGCCTGGTTGCGCACGTTCTTGCCTTCGACAACCTTAACGACGACACGAACGGTGTCACCAGGCTCAAACTCAGGCACCGCGCGGACCGCGGCAATTGTCTTCATCTGCTCTTCTTCGAGCTCGCGAATGATATCCATTCTTGGTTATTCCTTTGTCATTCTTCAATACAGAGGAACTCTGCGAGCGACATAAACGTCGCAGCCGCCGTTCTTGCGGCCCTTCTGGGCAACCCATGTCGGGAAATTCAAGCAGGCTGTATAACCGAAGTCGAAGCTGGTGTCGACACTAAATCTCTTCAGATTTAGCTTTCCCGGCCATTAAATCCGGTCGTCTTTGCTTGGTTTGATCCTCTGATTGCTGCCTCCGCCACGCCTCTATGCGTCTGTGGTCGCCACTCAACAGAACTTCTGGGATTTCATAACCTTCCCAGCTTCGCGGACGGGTATAGTGCGGGTGCTCCAGGAGACTGCCCTCAAAGCTCTCCTGAACCAGTGATTGTTCGGCACCGAGCACACCCGGGAGCAGCCTTGCGCAGGCATCAATAAGCACCATTGCCGCCAGCTCACCACCGGAAAGTACGTAGTCGCCGACAGACACCTCGTGGACGTCACGATTTGTCAGCACCCGCTCATCGATGCCTTCAAAGCGACCTGCCAACAGCGATAGTCCTGGTCCCGATGCAAATTGTCGGACAAGCTTTTGACGCAGAGGCTCACCGCGCGGTGACAAGTAGATCAATGGCAGATCGGGAGCTTGGACGCGTGCATGGTCGATGGCGGCTGCAACCACATCGCAGCGCATCACCATGCCGGGCCCACCGCCTGCCGGCGTATCGTCGACAGCCTTATGGCGGCCGAGGCCAAACTCTCGAATGCTAACCGTCGAGAGCTGCCACTTGCCGTTCGCCAGACCATTGCCGACAACGGCTTCAGCCAGCGGCCCTGGAAACATTGAAGGGTAAAGTGTCAGAACCTGCGCATGCCAGATGTTTTCGCTCACAGGTTTCTAGGCAAGGTCTGCCCCCTCCACGACTACAATATCAATGATCCCCGCGTTCTCTCTCAGTTTCCGCGCTTGTTCATACTCAATCGAATTGGCATAGGCGCGGGCTTTCTCGAAGCTTTCAAACTCGGCAACAATATTTCGCGCCCTGCCTTCGCCTTCAACCACTTCTGAGCGCCCGCCGCGCACAAGGTAGGTTCCACCGTAGAGAACCGCTGCTTCGGTCGCCTTCTCTGCGTACGCGGACCAGGCACTGGGATTGGTAAGAATTGCTCGTGCAATAACGTAACCCTTCGCCATGACTATCTCCTCTCATGACCTGTTGAGGATGTGATTTAGCGATCTTTCCGTTGATCGTATAGCGTGTCAGGCTTGTAGTTATAAACCGACGGCGAAAACGGCAGCACATGAATACGGCTACCCACATCCTGACAGCGTCAGCAGTCCTAGCGCGTCGGAACCAGCCTTACAGAAATACGGCGATCCTGATCGGGGCATTCTTACCTGATCTTTCGATTTTTGCTCTATTTGCTTGGCCGAAGATGAATGGGTTCTCGCAATCAACAATCTGGCGCGAGCTCTACTGGCAGGAGCCTTGGCAGACGTTCGGTGCGATATCTAACTCATTTCCGATCTGGCTTCTGGTACTCTCAGTTGGCCTGATGAGCCGCTCGAAGGTCATGATTGTTGTTGCAGCCGCTGCAATCATTCACTTGGCATTGGACTTCCCGGTGCATGCTGATGATGCTCATAAGCACTTTTGGCCATTAACAGACTGGCGGTTCCATTCACCGCTGTCTTACTGGGATACGAACCACCATAGCCCATATGTGATGGCGGGTGAGTTTGTACTGTGTCTGGCAGCCTTAGTCGCTTTGTGGTTGCGGTTCTCAGGCTGGTTGGTTCGCTCGGGTCTCGTGGCAGCCATGCTAAGCCTGATTGCCGTGCCGGTGTTTTTCTGGGCTACGCTAGGTTGATGTTGTCCAGCACGCGGAGTGCTGCAGCCCGCCGATCGCTGGCCTGGGTGATAGGGCGTCCAACTACGATGTAATCGGCTCCGTCCTTGATGGCATTGCCCGGTGTTGTAATTCTGCTTTGGTCTCCGACGTCATCGTCTGGAAGGCGAATACCTGGCGTAACGATAAGCAATTCATCACCAGCGGCCTGGCGCACGGCAGCAGCCTCCTGTCCGGACGCAATAACACCATGGCAGCCCGACGCTTTGGCAAGCAGAGCGCGCTTGAGCACCANNTGGGACGGGGANAGACCAACAATGCCTTGCTCGGCTAGGTCTTCGTCGGAGAGGTTGGTGAGAACANTGACGGCTAGCAACTTGAGCTTCGAGTCAGCNGCGCCNGTTGCAGCNGCAGACATGGTCTTTGCATCTGTGCCNTGGATTGTGAGAAATGATACACCACTGCGCGCTACATTTGCGACAGCCCGCTGTACCGTATTGCCAATATCGAGGAACTTCATGTCGAGAAAAACGCGGCGACCGCTGGCAGTGAGTTCGCGCGCTAATTCCATCCCACCATTGGTGATGAGCTCCAGACCAATCTTGTAGAACGTCACTTCGTCGGCCAGTTGGTCGACAATCTTACGAGCGTCATCGGTGTTGGCTGTATCNAGGGCAACGATCAGGCGATCTCGGTTNTCTCTNGGCTTCAAGGCGGTCTCCTGCATCTACCATCAGTCGACGCAGGTTTTCCTATGAATCGCCNAGCAATTCAACTAGCCAGCNTCTTGGACCTAATCGTCAGCAAAAAACTTTTTTACACGATCGAGAAAACCCTGGCTGTCTGGAGAAGTCTCATCCCGACTTTCGGCCTCGAACTCTTTGAGCAGTTCTTTTTGGCGCTTGTTCAGCTTCTTCGGCGTTTCAACTTCGATCTGAATGAACATATTGCCGGTCAGCTTCTTGTGAAGCACCGGCATGCCCTTTTCATTGAGCCGTAACTGTGTGCCGCTCTGACTGCCGGCGGGAATCTTGACGCTGTAAACGCCACCGCCAACGGTCGGAACCTCGANTTCACCACCTAAAGCGGCCTTAACCATGGAGATCGGAACACGGCAGAACACGTCCGGTCCGTCACGTTGGAAGAAGGGATCAGGCTGGATAGATAGGAAAATGTATAGATCGCCAGCCGGCCCAGCGCGCAGGCCAGCCTCACCTTCGCCAGCAAGTCGAATGCGCGTACCGTCTTCAACACCTGCCGGGATGTTGACGGAGAGTGTCCGCTCTTTGTTGACACGACCGGCACCTGAACATTTCGAACAGGGGTCGTCGATGACTTCGCCACGGCCTTGGCAAGCATGGCATGTCCGCTCAATGGTAAAAAAACCTTGGCTGGCACGGACCTTACCGTAGCCGCCGCAGGTGCCGCAACTGCGAGGTGAAGAGCCGGGTTTTGAGCCGCTTCCGGAGCAATCTTCGCAGCCTACGCTTGTTGGTACGCGGATTTCGGCAGTTTTGCCGGAATATGCTTCCTCCAGCGTAATATCCATATTGTAGCGAAGGTCGGATCCACGCTCACGACCAGAACCACCGCGCTGTCCGCGGCGGCCACCCATAATATCTCCGAANAAGTTTTCGAAGATGTCTTCCATTGAGTGGGCAAATTCCGGGCCGAAGCCGCCGGGTCCACCGCCGCCGCCTTCAAACGCTCCATGGCCGAACTGATCGTAGGCCGCGCGCTTTTGTTGGTCCTTCAAAACTTCATAGGCTTCATTAGCCTCTTTAAAGTTTTGCTCGGCTTTGGCATCACCAGGATTGCGGTCAGGATGGAATTCCTTGGCAAGCTTCCTGTAGGCGGATTTTAGTTGCTGCTCGTTCGCATTACGATCGACACCAAGAACTTCGTAGTAGTCTCGCTTGGACATCGTCGGATNTGTTCCTATAGACTNANATTGGAAGTNGATCCACTTCCGCCAATCAGCAGTGCTTGCCCTGATTTTTCACACGATTTGTTTTGAACAATGCCATCTCACCAGAGAGGTCCGTCTAAACGTCATNAAGNGCATTTGCCTGCCAAAAAAATTNCCCGGCGTGANTAGCCGGGGAAGCTTTCATTCGAAGTCTAGGCAGACTTCTTATCGTCGTCCTTAACTTCTTCGAAGTCAGCGTCAACAACGTTGTCGTCTTCAGGTGCACCTTCGCTTGCTTCGGCACCTGGTTCACCAGCACNTTCAGGCGGTTGCCCACCATAGATAGCCTCGCCGATCTTCATGGCAGCCTGCGCAAGCGTTTGTGTTGCCGCTTGCAGTTCTTCAGGGTTCTCAGATTCGAGCATCCCTTTGGCGTCGGCAATTGCAGCCTGTATTTCACCCTTGGCCTCATCGTCGAGCTTATCACCGGCTTCGGTGATGGAGTNCTCCGTCGAGTGGATCAGCGCTTCNAGNTGGTTGCGGTTCTCAACAAGCTCACGACGCTTCTTNTCTTCGTCAGCATGTTGCTCAGCTTCCTGNACCATCCGGTCGATGTCATCATCTGACAATCCACCGGAAGCCTGGATCCGGATCGATTGTTCCTTGTTGGTCGCTTTATCCTTGGCACCCACGTTGACGATGCCATTGGCGTCGATGTCAAAAGTCACCTCGATCTGTGGCACACCCCTTGGAGCTGGAGCGATACCAACGAGATCGAACGTTCCGAGATGCTTATTATCCACCGCCATCTCACGCTCGCCCTGATAGACCTTAATGGTCACAGCGCTTTGGCCGTCTTCAGCGGTCGAGAACACTTGGCTCTTCTTAGTTGGGATCGTTGTATTTCGATCGATCAAGCGTGTGAAGACGCCTCCAAGCGTTTCGATGCCCAGTGATAGCGGCGTAACATCGAGCAACAGAACGTCTTTAACATCGCCACGCAGAACGCCGGCCTGGATTGCTGCGCCAACAGCGACGACCTCATCCGGGTTAACGCCCTTGTGGGGCTCTTTGCCAAAGAAGTTCTTAACTGTCTCTTGCACCTTCGGCATGCGGGTCATGCCGCCGACGAGAACAACTTCATCGATCTCGGCAGCCTTTAGACCAGCGTCTTTGAGTGCAGCATCACATGGTCCAACTGTCCGCTTGATGAGATCATCGACCAGGCTTTCCAGCTTGGCGCGAGTCAGCTTCATAGTCAGGTGCTTCGGACCAGACTGGTCAGCCGTGATAAACGGCAGGTTGACTTCGGTCTGTGCAGAAGACGACAGCTCGATCTTAGCCTTCTCAGCAGCTTCTTTTAGGCGCTGAAGGGCGAGCTTATCGCTAGTAAGGTCAATACCGTTCTCTTTCTTGAATTCNGCAGCCAGATACTCGACCAAACGCATGTCGAAGTCTTCACCGCCCAGGAACGTGTCACCGTTCGTCGATTTCACTTCGAACACGCCATCGCCAATTTCCAGAATGGAAACGTCAAACGTACCACCGCCAAGGTCGTAAACAGCGATTGTCCGCGCGGCGTCTTTCTTATCGAGGCCATAGGCCAGAGCTGCTGCCGTCGGCTCGTTGATGATTCTTAAAACTTCAAGACCTGCGATCTTGCCGGCATCTTTCGTTGCCTGGCGCTGCGCGTCATTGAAGTAGGCTGGAACTGTAATGACAGCTTCATTTACTGTCTCGCCAAGATGAGCCTCGGCGGTTTCTTTCATCTTGATCAGGATGTCGGCTGAAACCTGTGACGGCGAGTACTGCTTGCCAAAGGATTCAACCCATGCATCGCCATTGCCTGCCTTGACGATATTGTAGGGAACCAGGCCCTTGTCTTTNTCGACAGTCGGATCGTNATAGCGGCGGCCGATGAGGCGCTTGATCGCAAAAAAGGTGCTTTCAGGGTTCGTAACGGCTTGGCGTTTNGCAGCGATACCAACCANCTTCTCGTTGCCTTCGTCTGTGAATGCAACGATAGAAGGCGTCGTGCGCATGCCTTCCGCGTTCTCNATGACTTTGGGTTGATCACCATCCATCACGGCAACGCANGAGTTGGTGGTGCCGAGATCAATCCCGATTACTTTTGACATGTGGCCAATCCTCTCTTCTATTGGCTGATCGCCCGGGTCCGAAAACGGCACCCAGTGNGTCTCCGATTGATTTGAAAACTGGAGACGCGATCCCCTGGAGTTCTCGTGGAGTATCGAACGGTATATAGGGGCACAGAATCAGACCTGCAACGGCTGAAAGACCCTAACGTGACGCATCAATGCCGCAGAAATCGGCCAACTTCGAGAAAATTGTGCTGAACANATTCGACTTATCTNGATTTGGAACGAAATGCTGAGCGGTTTTCAACATGTTTCCGGATATTTGAGCAAGATCGAACAGGCCGAGTTGTTGGGTGAGATCCGCAAGGTACTGGAGATATCTCCCCTCTATGTCCCGACAATGCCGAGATCAGGAAAGCCATTCTCTGTCAGAATGACCAACTGTGGGGCGCTTGGGTGGGTCTCCAGCAAAGAGGGTGGGTATCGCTACCAGGAAAACCATCCTGAAACAGGCCGACCTTGGCAACCAATACCGGCTCAANTGCTGGAAATCTGGCGCAAATTTGCCACTGATGCCGCTGAGCCGGAAGCCTGTCTCATCAATTGGTACGAACCCGGTGCNAAACTTGGCCAACATGTGGATNCGGANGAAGNGGACAATCGTGCCCCGGTTATATCTGTCTCATTGGGNGACGACGCTTGGTTTCGTGTCGGCGGGCATAATCGGAAGGACCNTACGGAGCNTGTGCTTCTGCGCTCCGGCGATGTAATCGTCCTTGGTGGTGAGGCCCGGCTAGCCTACCACGGAATTGATCGTATTATTGCCGGAACGTCGGACTTATTGGGTCAGCCCGGTAGGTACAACCTAACGATGCGCAGAGTNACCGTGCAGCACGACTCAAAGTGGCGCTCGCATACGATTTAGACTTTCGTCTCATCGCTGGATGCATCTGAGCCGGTTTGACCAGCACTATCGGCGCCACTCGGATCGGCTNTATCATCATTNGCAGCTGCCGGAGCCTCATTGGCTGGCTGNGGTTCAGGCGATTTTACTGGCTTTGCGCCGCCTTTCGAGACAACGACCATCGACGGGCGTAGNACCCGGTCACCGATTTCGTATCCATCTTGAAAGACTTGCAGNATCGTTCCAGCCGCAACTGATGGATCGTCTTGCTCCATCACTGCCTGGTGCTTATGCGGGTCGAAAATCTCGNCCTTCGCCGCAATGCTGCGGACACCGTGCTTTTCCAGGGCCTTCTGCAATTCCTGATCTGTCAGGACAACGCCGTCTAGCAGGGCTTTCATTTGCGGNGATTGCTCGGTCTCGGATCCGCCAGCTGCCTCNACAGCCCGCTTGAGGTTATCCGCTATCGCAACCATGTCGCGAGCGAAATTGGTAACCGCGTACTTCGAAACATCGGATTTTTCGCGCTCAGAGCGTTTGCGCAGGTTCTCTGTTTCTGCGTAGGCGCGTACGTAGCGATCGCGCATTTCGGCGACCTGGGCTTCCAGTTCTGCAATTCGAGCTTCCGCTGCAATCGATGGATCCACGTAGGCNTTTGCCGCTTCCGGTTTTTGTCCGGCTTCGCCGGAGGTCTCAGGCGACTCAGTTGAACCGGGTCCNTGAGATGCAGTCGCTTCCGATGGCTGCGCATCTGCTGCAGTTGGCTCTGCGGCTGGGTTGGCGTTCGCCGGGTTTTGTTGGTTGGTGCCGTTGGTGTCCGCGCTCATTTTTCTCTTTTCGCAACAATAGCCGAATGTTCTAGGNAACCGCCGNGCTCGCGCGCTGGCAGTCACTTTGGTNGAGTGCTGGATATCAGTCGTTTGCCAGAGAAATCAAGAGATGATNCGGCTGANAAGCTTGGCTGTGTAATCAACCATGGGGATGATACGAGCATAATTCAGTCTTGTCGGCCCGATGACGCCAAGCATGCCGACGATCTTCTGGTCACCATNCTGAAAAGGGGCAACAACCAGAGAAGACCCTGACAGAGAGAAAAGATTATTCTCGGACCCGATAAAAATTTTCACGCCTTCTGCATTCTCGGCCAATCCAAGGATATTCACCAGGTCTTGCTTGGCTTCAAGATCATCAAATAGCTGGCGTATCCGCTCAATATCTTCCAANCCTTTGACATCATTCAACAAGTTGGCCTGTCCGCGCACAATGAGATTGCGGCGATCATCGCCCTGGCTGCCTGACCACTCGGCAAGGCCCGACTTNATAACCCGCTGGGTCAGCTCATCGAGCTCAGCCTTACGAGACGAAAGCTCCTGTTCAACCTTAACTTTGGCCTCAGCCAGCGTTGCGCCCCGAATGAAATTGTTGAGAAAGTTCGCTGCCTCGGCAAGTGCGGAAGGTGGCAGACCAGCAGGAACTTCGACAACGCGGTTTTCGACGCTTTGATCCTCGCTGACCATAATGACAAGCGCCTTGCCCGGCTCCAGCGACACAAATTCGATATGTTTGAGGCGGAGATTCTGTTTGTCGGCCAGAACAAGTCCGGCGCAGTGGGAAAGTCCTGATATCATCTCGGTCGCTTCATCCAGCACCTGTTCGACCGAATTATCTGGGCTGGCACCCATTTGGCGTTGGATCTGCTCGCGTTCCTCAGCACTAAGATTGCCAACCTCTAGAAGACCATCGACAAACAGACGCAGGCCGAGCTCAGTCGGCTGTCGCCCAGCGGATGTATGAGGCGCTGCGATNAGGCCCAGTTGCTCCAGATCNGACATGACATTCCGGACAGAAGCCGGCGATAGCGTCATGGGGAGATCGCGCGAGAGATTACGCGAACCAACGGGTTCGCCGGTCTCAAGGTACGATTCCACAATGCGCCTCAGGATCGCTAATGAACGATCACTCAAGCCATCCAAACTCTCTAAGCCGCCAGTTTTGCGCATCTACTCCAATCGCCGTGTATTCTGTCAGATTTGACCAGTATTTTGGGTACCAACCATGAGTTCGTCAACTTCTAGGCGAGTGCTGGGCGAATAGTTGTTGAAGCTTCAAGATCTCTCGCTTAGGGTCCGCCCAACAATTTCAAGCGCGATGACCTTGTGTTTGGTGATCGCAGCCGCAAACTCCAATAGAAAATGGCGTGATTTCATGCGACCATCCAATCGCCAACCTGACGAACTACGCCGCGTGTCTTTCGAACGTGCAGTATCATTGCACGCGGAAGGCTCCTGCCTAATCAAATTCGGCAATACCCATGTTCTTTGCATGGCAAGCCTAGAGGAGCGTGTGCCAGGCTGGATGAAGGGCAATGGCCGTGGCTGGGTTACTGCTGAGTACGGCATGCTCCCACGCGCTACTCACGATCGCATGCGCCGAGAAGTTACCCAAGGCAAGCAATCTGGAAGAACGCAAGAAATTCAAAGGCTGATAGGTAGGTCGCTGCGGGCGGTGGTTGATCTTGAGAAGCTCGGCGAGCGTCAGATTTCAGTCGACTGTGACGTTATTCAAGCGGATGGCGGTACCCGAACAGCNGCAATCACTGGAGCTTGGGTGGCACTATATGACTGCGTTCAGTGGATGAAAGAGCGCGACATGGTCCGCGATGATGTCCTGAAAGACCATATCGCAGCTNTCTCAGCAGGNATCCACAACGAAACCTGTGTCCTTGATCTNGACTACGCTGAGGACTCAGATGCCCAGGCAGATGCAAACTTCGTGATGACCGGCTCAGGCGGCATCGTTGAAGTTCAGGGGACAGCCGAAGGCGAGCCTTTCAGTCAGGAAAAGTTCGACGAGCTCATGGCGTTGGCACNCAAAGGCATTGGTGAACTCGTTTCGCTGCAGAAACTGACGGTGTCTTAAAACTCTNGTAGCTAAACNCAGCACNTGGAGGGCCGTCATGACACCTTCGGGCGTACTTGAAACGGTCCTGTATGTTGATGACCTAGAGGNTGCACNCAAGTTTTATGCGGATGTCCTCGGNCTTGAGCCCTTTACGACGATCGNGGGGCGTCACATGTTCTATCGTTGTGGCAACCAGGTNCTTCTGCTGTTNAATGCGGANGCGACACGGGTTCCCGCTGAAGGCGCAGCAATCGTTGTCCCAACGCATGGGGCGGTTGGTNATGGTCATNTCTGCTTCCGGGCCAATGCAGATGAGATAGCACAATGGCGCGAACATTTGNTGGATCAAGGCGTCGANATTGAAGCTGATTTTGAATGGCCGCAGGGTGGCCGGTCCATTTACTTCCGTGATCCATCTGGCAACAGTCTCGAGTTTGCCGAACCACGTATCTGGGGCTTGCAATGACCAGGAAACTCAAAGCTGGCGATAAGCTCGTTCTGGCGACCCACAATCCGGGAAAACTGAGCGAGCTCCGGGATATGCTCCAGCCCTTCGGTGTGGAAGTTACCTCAGCCGGAGAGTTGTCACTTCCAGAGCCCGAGGAAACCGGAACGACATTCCGCGCGAACGCTGAGATAAAGGCACGAGCGGCCTGTGAGGCAACGGGNCTACCCTCGTTGGCTGATGATTCAGGTATTGAAGTCGCAGCTCTGGANGGAGCGCCAGGGGTTTATTCCGCGGACTGGGGTGGCCCGGACAAAGATTTTGTAGGCGCAATGAAGCGAGTTCGGGATGAGCTTCAAAAGAAGAATGCCTGGACCGACGAGCAACCGGTAGCAAACTTCAATGCCACTCTCGCCATGGCNTGGCCTACTGGAGAACTGGAGTTTCACGAAGGCAAAGTGTTTGGTCANTTGGTGTGGCCGCCGCGTGGTGAACAGGGCTTCGGCTACGATCCAATGTTTCAAGCCGATGGCGAAGCAAAGACATNCGGTGAGATGACGCGTTTGGAAAAGAGCGGCAGTGCTGGAGACGGCAAGCCACTGTCGCATCGCGCCCGCGCACTTNCGCTATTCATTGCAGCGTGCATTGAGGATCCCAAAGGCAATGCAAGCTAATCCGGACGCTGCCGGCTTTGGTGTCTACGTGCATTGGCCGTTTTGCGCTGCAAAATGCCCCTACTGCGATTTCAATAGTCATGTCCGTCATGGCGGCGTCGACCAATCCCAGTTCCTCGCGGGGTACCTCAAAGAAATAGAGCATCTCAGAGCCAAGATCGGAGAGCGNCAAACCGAGACGGTATTTTTTGGAGGCGGTACGCCAAGCCTTATGGATCCAGCGACAGTCGAAGCACTACTTGAAGCGATCCATTCCGCCTGGCCGATTGCGAGTGATGCAGAAATTACATTGGAAGCGAACCCGTCGAGCGTTGAGGCTGAGCGTTTCAGAGGATATCGGTTAGCGGGCATCAATAGGGTTTCGCTTGGAGTACAGGCTCTCAACGATGCTGATCTCAAGAGCCTCGGCCGCCTGCATAATGTCTCTGAAGCACTATCGGCATTGGACNTCGCNCAATCGACCTTCGACCGCTATTCGTTCGATCTAATCTATGCGCGCCCAAACCAGTCTCCTTCGGACTGGAAAGCGGAACTTGGTCAGGCCATTGCCATGGGCAGCCGACACCTCTCACTCTACCAGCTCACCATTGAGGAAGGGACGCCGTTTGCGGCCCTCCACAAGGCGGGGCGGCTGGTCGTGCCGGAAGCAGAATTGGCCGATGATCTCTATGCGCTTACGCAGGAGATGACCGAAGCAGCAGGCCTGCCAGCTTATGAGGTTTCGAACCACGCGGCTGAGGGCGAAGAGAGTAGACACAATCTGCTTTGCTGGCGCTATGGCGAGTACGTTGGTGTTGGCCCAGGCGCGCACGGCCGCCTTGTTGTTGCAGGCGAGCGTTATGCAACCTCGACGGAACGCCTGCCTGAACGTTGGCTGAGCTCTGTTCAAAAGTCAGGCGCAGCGTTTTCTGAGTATGAACCAGTTGAAGTCAGCGAGCAGGCTGACGAGCTGCTTCTTATGGGGCTCAGAATTTCCGAGGGTGTCGATCTTGAGAGATTAGCTACGCTCGCGGGAATGCGACTCGGAAATGGCAAGATCGATGAGCTCGAAAGCCTGCAGTTGGTCAGGCGCGATGCAAATGCAAAGCGGCTCCACGCAACGCAACGTGGCCGATTTATTTTGAATAGGCTGGTGCTCGAGCTCTCTTCTTCTTTGGAGCCGGTTTGACTTCGCAGCCAGAGAGCACGCTCTTCTTCTCCATCATGGCCATCTCTTCGCGCAACCAGTCGCGAAGGGCGGCAATCTGAGGTCTGGTCTCGCTTCCCTCCGGACAGACAAAATGGAACCCGCGGCTGGTCTTGAGTTTTTGGGCGAACGGGGCAATCAGGCGGCCTGTCCGCAAATCATCATGCGCCAGGGTATAGTGAGCGAGAAGAACGCCAGCACCCTCGATAGCTGCTTCGATGGCATGGTCGGCGCTGTTAAACAAGAGGCCGCGACCAAGATCAATATCGTCGATGCCGGCTGCAGAAAGCCATTCGCCCCACGTGGGAAGATCGTAGATGTTTGGCATCGAATGATCGAAGATCAACGTCATGCGGCGCAAATCGTCCGGAGATTCAATCGGGCCATGGCTCTCTAGGTATCGGGGGCTGACAACCGGAAGCAGACAGATATCGACCAGTTGTTCGCAGATCATTTCTGGTAGTTGCTCGGTCGCAGTCATATTGCGGATGGCTACATCGATACCATCAGCTGCAAAGTCGACCATGTTTTGCGTTGCTGATATTCGGGCATCGATGTCGGGATTCTGTTCCAGAAATCGATAGAGCCGTGGCGTCAGCCATTTTGCGGTGAGGCCTGGTGGCGCGCTGATCACAAGCACATGGTCATCCCGGAGACGATCGAGACTGTTGACTGCCTGGCGAAGGTGACCAAAGCCCGTGTGCAAGCCCGGATACATCATGCGGCCAGCATCGGTGAGTTCTATCGAGCGGGTCTTACGCAGGAAAAGTTTGACTTGAAGAAAGTCCTCTAAGCCTTTGATCTAATGGCTGAGTGCTGCGGGCGTGACATGCAACTCGTCAGCAGCCCGTGAGAAGCTGAGATGGCGCGCGGCCGCCTCAAAGGCGCGCAACGCGTTCAGCGGAGGAAGAGCACCAGACATAGATGAGTTTTCCTAATCTGTTCTGTGAGACATCGTCGTTTGTAACCGAATAAACAGGAGTGCATATTGAGATCAACAAAAAGATGACATGAGGAAAACTAAAAAATGCAGGAACGTTAAGGAATGCCTGTTTGGGCCCCGACCGAAGAAGAGATGCGCGCTATTGAAGCTCGTGTGCGGGCTGAGCGGGCCAAGGCAGTAACTGGTGCAGCGACGTTCGTTGCAAAGCAGGTTTCAGGTGCAACCATGGCCGAGCGCGGCGCTGACAAGGTTCACACGAACAAGGTCTGACATTTTGCAGATGGCTATTCCGACTGATCCATAAGCTAGTCGGTAACGTGATTACATAATACGAATGCTACAGCCGAAAACGGCAACCGCAGCCCTCGGAGTTGGGCATCATGAGCAAAGGTCAGTCCGTCTGGGCTGGCCTTTTTCGTTGCAGTTGCGTCAGCTAGGCAACGAAATTTTTTGATCGATCCAAACAAGTTCTGGACAATTGGGGCTGTGCCGCATAACCGGTGCAGCTAGAATGGTCAGGCCGCATACCGCGGTGTCGAGGAAAGCCGACGGTATGAAGCAGCCGCTATCGGAAATATTTTCTAACGTTTTTGACCAGGATCGAGAACCAACAACCTACGGTCATATCGTCGATGAGATCGGCCAGCACGGTATTGCGGTCATCTTGATCTTGTTCGCATTGCCATCGGCCTTGCCAATACCTGCGGCCGGTTATTCGACCATACTATCGATTCCACTTTTTCTGATAGGCTACCGACTGCTGGCTGGCTACGACACAATCTGGCTCTCGGCCAAGATGCGCGAAAGGACTTTCGACCCGAAATCTTTCAGTCGCAAATTGGTCGGCGCAATGCATCGCATGATCAGTTTTTTCGAGAACTTCACCAAACCTAGATTGTCGTGGCTGACGGGAGCTACAATCACAAGAAGCGCGATAGGCATACTCATCATCGCCCTGGCTGCTTCAATGGCTCTGCCAATTCCTGGCACAAATACAGCGCCGGCATTCGGCATATTTCTTATTGGTTTTGCCTTGCTCGAAGAGGATGGCCTGATGCTAATCCTAGGTGTCCTCGCTAGTCTGGTTGCGTTGGTGATTTCCCTAACCATCATATTCTTCGGCTATCAGAGTTATATCTATCTCAAGGATCTGCTCATCAGCTTATTCTAATGGGAGCCGTTGGACACACGGTGCCAATTCGCGGGATTGGCTTAATCGTGTGACTGGGGCTAAGAGATACGCCAGTGACCCAACGACTAGCGAGAATGCAGGCTATGGTTCAGTCGACCTCCAAGATCTCCGGCCAGGATGCATATAAGTGGGGAGCGGCTTCACTGTTCGCTGCCGTAGCGATCATATTGGCGGCGCTCGGTTTCGAGCACATTGGCGGCTACGAGCCATGCACTTTGTGTCTGCAGCAGCGCTACGCTTATTACGTTGGTATTCCAATTCTCTTCATTGCGCTGCTGTTGATCAGTCTCGAGCAGCATCGGGCAGCAATGATTTTGTTTTTTCTAGTATCAATAGCGTTTCTCGCAAATGCTGGTCTGGGTGTCTATCACTCGGGCGTTGAGTGGAAGTTGTGGGCGGGCCCCGCAACTTGTGACAACACCGCGCTTCAGCCGTTGGGTGGTGGAGGAAGTCTCACACAAAGTCTGGCAGGCAAATCGTTCGCAAGCTGTGGAGACGCGACCTGGAGATTTCTCGGGCTATCCTTCGCCGGTTGGAATGTCGTGGTTTGTATCGCTTTGACGATTGGATGTTTGAAGGCTGCTTTTGCCAGCTCAGAAGAANCAGTCGCGCTCTGATTCNAAGATTTCGACNTCGTTAAAAAAGAAACNTCCACCTGCCTGTTGATAAAGGTGTCAGGGGTTNTTGCGCCTGGGCANCAGGNTNGATGCGCGATNTAATCANTCTAAGNNNTTGNAATNAAATATNAAAANNCGCAGCANCAGTCTCGGTNGNNGGCGATCTTTGTGTGTCTTTCTNAACATANATANAGATAAATACCGTTTTCATGCCCAGAACGTGCCCAGATGTGGCCACCGAACCACGATTTATTCTCCCTCAGTCGCGGAACACAAAGTGAACCGAAGATCACAAGTGAGGGAGTGAGCGTTGCATAAGTCTGCTCCAAATCTTGATCCCCAGTCGGGATGCATCATCGGTCAAGNCAGTAAAGCCGGGTTGCCCAAGTTGAGAGTATCGGGCGCCGAGCAAGATACACCGGAAGTAGCGTCATCCCTAGAAGCTACAACCGGTCATGAGTTCCAGAGTTTAGTACTGCGTTGTTCCAGTAGCGTTGCGTTGTCGCCANTTGCGTTTGCGTTGGGGCGGTCGTCCCNGAAAAACACGCTTCCCCGCGTGTTCAAGAGAATGCGGCAAGCCGCCATTAGTACTCGGTTCAAGCGTTTGCGTAGGCGGTTTGCCGATCAGCAGTAGTTCAGTTGAGTTTCGAAGTTCAGTGTAAGTTTTTGCGTACGAGTTTNTGAGTTGTTTGTCTGCGTTGTCCTGCATTCCAGTTTTAAATGAATTCGTGAGGCGTCAGAGTGAGAGTTTCGAAGAAAATTAAAGTGAATTCGCCACGAAGTTTACCAGAGTCCTGGCAGCCCGTTGGCTCAGTATTGTCCCGCGTTATGTCGACGGTCCAGGTTCAGTCATCCCTATCGAGTGAGACCACAAAGGTTCGGGCAAACGGCCCGCAATTGGCGAGGTGATGAGGATGCAGCCAGTTTTAAAAGTGGGGCTGACCCAATCTCCCGCTTCAATGAGTTGGCAGGTGCGTGTGGTGAATGGATTCAAATTCCTGCTCGGTCGTCTTGGCTGATCCAGTTGCGCGTCGCGAGACAAGAGCCCCTAGCGTACCTGCCGCCCTGTTCCTCATGGCACAGCGCGGCTCAGAGTTCCGAGTTAGTCNNAGCGTATGTCTGATTTGANTAAGTCGTCACAGCGTTTTCGGTGACAGCGTAAGTTGAAATTCGTCAGCGTAACTGTTTCAAACGGAGACCAATCCGATGACACCGANGCACATCAATCCCCAACAGTGGCAGCATGCAATTGGCATCGCACGTCAAACNTGTGCCCGCATCTTTCGCGATGGCGGCGCACCAGCAGANGCGCTCGAGGCATTCGGCATCATGTCAAACGAAAGTGCTTCCAACTGGCAGCAGGCNGTTGACTCGATAGCCCATTCTCTTTGCGCAGTACCAATCAAGCGAGCTGCATAAAACAAGCAAACTGTTCTGGAAAAAGCCGGCAACAGATTACTCAGATTGGACACGTAATGAGGAAGACTCTGCGCTGCAGATGAAGTCTCAGCGGTTGCAACAATGCCCAGTTTCGCAGCCGATTGCCCCAACTGGATCGCCTGATCCCTATCAACCGGCATGCTCCCCACGTGCCGGTTTTTCTCTGCGTTTTTTATGTGGCCAGCAATAGCTCTAAGAACGCATACAAAGTCCCATAANAGCGCAATCGTTTNGCAATAACTCTGTGAGACTCTCTNGGGNCTAATACCAGAAACATTTAACTGGTTGTCCATGCCACACGTTTGTTTGTCATCACCAACTTCGCCTTACGAAGTGCCNTCCATCAAGCGGTATCCCGCNGGTGATCCGCGATCACGGGNNGAGTGCACCAGCAATCGGCGTGCGCACAATCGTGCGGCAACGAGCAAACCCGCACTAATTCGGACACTGCAGTGGAAAAGGATCCCTTGCCGTGTCGTCGACATATCTGCGGGCGGTGCACGCATTGAAGTCNCCGCTGGCGTGACCATACCCGAGCGTTTCAANTTGCTCATTCCAGATGACCTGTTCGAAGCTGAGTGCGAAGTCCGCCATGCAGATGAAGTGTCGGCTGGCCTGGTGTTTANGAGCCACNAGATGGAAGCGCTTGCAGCGTACGGTTAGTCAGGTTTGCCCGAAGCAACATTCCAATCAGAGAATCAGCACATCGGCTTGGACTGATTGCAGCCGACGNCCTGGCTCACGAACTGCGCTTGTTTCTCACTGGTGAGAATCAAAACGCGTGCGGCAATGTCAGATTCTCAATAGTGACAATTTGATCGTCATTTTTGCGTCATTTGGTGGCTCGAGCACTCCATTCACAATGGATTTTGTTCGGAGCGGTCTGCTACAAACTTGGAATATAGCAGTCAGTTCTGAAATTGATCGAGGGCTGGTTAGCTCCTGCTCTGGAAGACTAATCGGATACATCCAGATCTGGCTGCTGCAGCGGTCTTTGGTGTTTTGAAATCTCCAATATCGTAGCCATCACCTGAAACATAAGGTGCGACNGAACCGTGAGTACTGAGAACTACGATTACATTCTTGCTAGTGCAGGCTCGGCAGNCTGCGTACTTGCTAATCGACTATCCGCTGATCCCAACATTCGAGTTTTGCTGCTGGAGGCAGGCGGGCCAGATAGTAATCCATGGATCCANATNCCGGTTGGCTATTTCAAGACCCTCCACAATCCGGAGACCGATTGGTGTTNCGAGACCGAGTCCGATCCAGGTCTAAATGGTCGCTCGCTCGAATGGCCGCGCGGCAAAACACTAGGTGGCTCCAGCTCTATTAACGGTCTCCTCTACATCCGCGGACAAGCNGAGGATTACAATTACTGGAGACAACTTGGAAACGCGGGCTGGTCCTACGATGACGTTCTGCCCTACTTCAGGCGTTCGGAAAAAAACGAACGTGGAGGCGATGATCATCATGGCGGAGATGGCGGGTTATCTGTCTCAAACATGCGAGCAGAGCGGACAATTTGCGATGCTTTCATCGATGCTGCTGTCGAGATGGGTGTTCNGCGTTCCGATGACTTCAATGGAGAGCAGCAAGACGGCGCAGGCTACTTCCAGCTAACATCTGCAAATGGTCGCCGTTGCTCGTCGGCCGTCGCTTTTCTGNATCCGGTTGCCAACCGGAAGAACCTTGAAGTGGTGACTCACGCTCACGTCGAGCAACTTGAATTTGCCAATGACGATGANAAACAGATCAACGGCATTACCTTCTCAGTCAAAGGCAACAAACGAACAGCATCGCTGCGCTCCGGCGGTGAGGTCGTTATGTCAGCCGGTGCAATCGGATCGCCACAAATTCTGCAACTGTCAGGAATCGGCCCCGGCAATATCCTGCAAGACGCAGGCATCAAAGTCCGGCAAGAGATGTCGGGTGTGGGGCAGAACCTCCAGGATCATCTCCAGATACGAATGATCTATGAAGTCAATGTCCCGACCTTGAACGATGAAATCAATAATGTGCTCCGGCGCTCATTGATCGGTCTTGATTATGTCTTCCGCCGCAAGGGCCCGATGGCGATGGGTGCGAGCCAGGTTGGAGTGTTTGCTCGGACGTTTCCCGAGTTAGAGCGACCAGATATCCAATACCATCTGCAGCCACTCAGTGCGGATAAGCCAGGTATTGAGATGCACCCGTTCTCTGGAATAACAGCCTCGGTGTGTCAGCTTCGGCCTGAAAGCAAAGGATCGATCGAGATCAAGTCGCCCGATCCCCATGTCTATCCGAAGATCATTCCAAACTATCTTTCAGCACCGCTCGACCAAGTTACCGCTGTGGCTGCGATGCGTTACACGCGAAGCCTCACGAAGACCAATGCGTTGTCACCTTACATCGTGTCAGAAAANACCCCGGGTGACATCGCCGAGACCGACGAACAGCTGCTAGATGCTGCGCGTAACATTTCGCAAACGATCTACCATCCGACGAGTACCTGTAAGATGGGGCGCGATGAAAACGCTGTTGTTGATGAGCGGCTGAAAGTACACGGGTTCAAGGGCCTTCGTATAGCTGATGCATCTATCATGCCTGCCATCGTATCGGGGAATACAAACGCTCCAGCTATCATGATCGGTGAGAAGGCCAGCGATATGATCTTAGAAGATCGCCGCGCATAGGGTGACAGAGAGAATCGAAATTTAATTTGTCTAGCAGGTTAACTTTCAGGCCGAGATTGATGGGCTCTAAACTTACTGAGTAGAGCAAGATTCACGTTCTGGACAACAAAGTGAGCAAGTCGAACGGTGATTCCATCCGGAACGATCTTGTTGTAGGTGCTCCAACTCGCGTCGTCAGGACGTTTCATGTCTTCTGCGCGGGAACCATAAGCGGCTTACCCTTATCGACAATGTGAGTGGTAATCGCTTTGATAGNGGTCGTGCCCGTTACCGTAAATCCACCATGAACTTTGCCGCGCGGGAANTGGATGGTTTGTCCCTCTTTGAAACTGATCGGTGGTCTGCCTGGCACGCTGGCCGTCCCCCCCTTGAGAACATAAATAAACTCATCCCCGTTNNGGGAATGACGGGGGACTTTGCCNCCTGGCGCGATCTCGATCTGCGTGACGATTACCTCTGTCTGTCCACTACCGGTGAGATCAACGCGTTTTAGCAGTTGGCGTTGCGTGAGTTCATCAGCGGCACTGACAGAGCTCATGATGACAGCCGCGGCAAATGCCGCCCCAATAGCCAGGGTAGATTTCATTAATCGCATCATTGCCTTCATCCAGCTACTTTCGCGGCATGGTCCTTTTTAGCCTCCGGCGACACCTTGTGTGTTGGTGTAGAGTGCGTAGAGAGATTGGCTGGCAGCCATGAACAGACGATTGCGTTGAAGACCACCAAAACATACGTTGGCGCACCGCTCCGGTAATCTTATGCGTCCGATCTGTTCACCATNGGGTGCAAAGATGGCGACTCCATCCAACTCAGGATCGCCCATACCCCAACCGCACCAAAGATTGCCTTCAATATCGACCCTGAAACCATCCGGCGTGCCCTTGCCAGCATCAACAAAGACCCGCTTATTGGAAACCGATTTGCCATCAGCACTGACGTCGTAAGCCAGGATCTTGCGGTTCGGTACACCGCGGGACTCGATAATGTAGAGAATGCTCTCATCAGGTGAGAAGGCGAGACCATTGGGCCCTAGGACATCGTCAGAGATGACTATTGCCTCACCTGTTTCGGGATCAAGTCTATAGACGTTGGGGTTAACTTCANACTCANACTTGTACCCNTCGTAGTTGCCCAAGATGCCGAACATTGGATCAGTGAACCAGACCGTGCCGTCTGATTTGACAACCACATCGTTAGGTGAGTTCAGGCGATTGCCCTGATACTTGTCCATGAGGACCGTCAAGCTGCCGTCNTACTCCGTTCGCACAACACGGCGCTCACCGTGCTGGCACGTGACCAAGCGACCTTGGCGATCTCGCGTGTTGCCNTTCGAGAAATCCGTGGGCTTGCGAAAGATGCTGACTTCACCAGTNTCTTCTTCCCACTTCAGGATTCGATTGTTCGGGATATCGCTCCACAAAAGGTATCGGCCATCGCCGAACCAAACTGGACCTTCAGACCAACGGCACCCCGTATAGAGCCGCTCTACTGCTGCCGGACCAATGCGCAGAGCATTAAAGCGAGGATCAAGAGATTCAACCAACGGATCCGGGTAACGGGGGTGTTCCCGCCAGCCGGAGGACTTTGCATGCGATGTTGGTTCTGAAAGCTTCACGGATGATTTCCTTGTCACGGCGATGTCGGTTCGCGGATATTCTAATGAGTGTGCCGCGAAAATAAAACGCGCGCCGTCGGGCGCGCGTCACTATCGAGTCACTGATGAGCGTAAGTCACAGAGCGCTTCCAATAGAAACCGCCTACGGCTCCAACTCTGTGTCCCAGTATAGGTAATCCATCCAACTATCGTGTAGGTAGTTGGGCGGGAATGCTCGGCCGTTGCGGTGGAGCTCGTGAACCGTCGGGCGATAAGGCTTCTGATGCGGATGCATGCCACATGCTTTCGGCAAAGCATTGGCCTTGCGCAGATTGCACGGGGAGCATGCAGCAACCACGTTATCCCAACGTGTCTGACCGCCTTTCGAACGTGGAATGACATGGTCGAATGTGAGATCTTCGGTGGAACCGCAATACTGGCAGGTGAAGCGATCGCGCAGAAACACGTTAAACCTTGTGAATGCGGGATAAAGTGCGGGCTTCACATAGGTTTTCAGTGAAACGACGGACGGCAGCCGCATCTCAAGAGTAGGACTGCGGACGCAATGGTCATACTCTGAAACGATGTTAACCCGGTCCATGAATACCGCCTTGACCGTTTCTTGCCAGCTCCATAACGAGAGCGGGTAATAGCTAAGCGGGCGGAAATCCGCATTTAGGACCAGTGCCGGACTGTTCTCCGGCCTTGTCTGTGTCAATCCAGTCAATTTTCGTGCTTCCCGTAATCCAGTGCCTCTGGAGAAGAGATACGCACGTCGCACTCATGCGTGAACCGATACTAGACTTCCGTGTCAGATCTGTGAAGGCTTCTTCCATTATTGGTGGGAACAGCACTTTTGCTCACTAAAATCTATAGCTAGCCTCTTGGCATGTGCTCGGCCAGAAAATCGCCAGCCAGCTGAAGGCCCTGCTCGTCAATACCGTGACCAAGACCGGGACGAATGTGCCATTCAATGCCAATTCCAACACGAGTTAGGGCCTCGCGTGCAACATGAATAGCATCAACGTCTATCACATCGTCGTCCTCTCCGTGGATCAGTTGTACGGCAGGTCGTGATTTCAGTCCTGTGGATAAGTGCTCGGGGCCTGCCAGACGTCCTGAGAGACCAACAATCGCCGCCAGTGATTCGCTTCGCCGAAGTCCGACGTGCAGCGCCATCATCGTGCCCTGGCTGAAACCGACCAGTGCGACTTGTCTGGCAGACAGGCTGTAGTGCGAAATGACCTCGTCGATATAGGTATTGAGCACCGGCGCTGCGTGGTTCACACCGGACCAAAATTCTTCTGCCGAACGCGTTGCTAGGCCAAACCACTGGAGGCCGCCAAAGCCCAAAAACGGGATCTCTTCTGGCGCATTCGGTGAGAGAAATACTGTGCTTGGGAACCGGGTTTTCCAGAAAGCAGCGAGATCAATCAAATCGTCCCCGTTGGCCCCGTAACCGTGCAACAGAATAATAGCACTTTCGGGATTGCCGGTTGGTTCAACTTTTGGACCATTCAGAATCATTGACGCCTCAACATGCTACCCAGTGGAGATCTCCGTGAGACGTAACACTTCGGCAGCATAGCGGTGCAAGGAAAAATTCTATCACGAAATGCAACGCTTGTGCGTGGGCCCATGACCTGTCATATCGTCGGCGCTGCCGCATCTGCACAAATTTCGGGCAATGCTCGGAAATAGCAAACGCGGAGTATACATATGTCACCAGTAGAAACAGCACTACTTTACAAAGTGCTTGCCGGAGCCGAGATCCTTTTTGGCATCGGCTACATTGGCAACTTGCTTTCGTTTTCCAACCGCTTCGTCAATGCGTTGGTCACAGCGATCGTATTCGCAGTTATCTACGGCGCAATGATCTATTTCATCGACAACGCTACGTTGCCAGCCGATCTCCAGAAAATCAGTCAGGAACAGTGAATCCAGCTCATCGGCATCTCGGCTGTTTTGGTTTTCGTGATCGACTTCATTGCCAACATGCTGAGTTTCTCCAGCCGCTTTTGGAACGCTTTCATGACGGCTGTCGTATTCGCAGTTCTGTTTGGAGCGCTCGTCTATGTGACTGGTGGAGTGCCAACGGCCGCATAGTCAACGACGACTGGTGTGGGGCGCTCAGGCCCCACCCAATACTGCAGTAGCGGATTTACTTTCGGTTGCGCATTTCAAGCGTGCGTAAGCGCAACGCATTGAGCTTGATGAAACCTTCGGCGTCTTGTTGGTCGTAAGCACCCTGGTCGTCCTCAAACGTGACCAGATCCTCAGAGTAGAGCGATTGATCACTCTCACGACCAATGACGATTACATTGCCCTTGTACAGCTTCAGGTGCACCGTTCCCGAGACCTTCTCCTGGCTCTTGTCAATCAGCGCCTGCAGCATTTCCCGCTCCGGGCTGAACCAGAAGCCGTTGTAAATCAGTTCTGCATAGCGCGGCATCAGCTCATCTTTGAGGTGGGCTGCACCCCGGTCCAATGTGATTGACTCGATAGCCCGGTGCGCCTGAAGCAGTATGGTTCCGCCAGGTGTTTCGTAGACCCCACGGGACTTCATTCCAACAAACCGGTTCTCGACCAGATCAATCCTGCCAATGCCGTTGTCTCGACCAAGATCGTTAAGCTTCGCAAGGATTGCTGCTGGGCTCATTGCTTGGCCATCGATGCTGACGGCATCACCTTTTTGGAAGCCGATCGAGATATTGGTTGCCTTGTCCGGCGCCTCCTCCGGACTGATGGTGCGCTGATAGACAATCGGCGGTGGCTCGACTGCAGGATCTTCAAGCACCTTACCTTCAGACGAAGAATGCAAGAGGTTTGCATCAACCGAAAAAGGTGCTTCGCCCTCTTTGTCTTTCGCGATCGGGATCTGATGGGTGCGGGCAAAATCCAGTAGCGCTTCGCGACCAGAAAAGGACCACTCTCGCCAAGGAGCGATGATTTTAATGCCTGGCTCCAGCGCATAATATCCAAGTTCAAACCGAACCTGATCGTTGCCCTTGCCTGTTGCGCCATGGCAAACGGCGTCAGCACCGGTTTGAAGAGCGATCTCAATCTGCTTCTTAGAAATCAGCGGTCGCGCGATAGAAGTCCCAAGTAGGTAAATCCCTTCATAGAGAGCATTGGCGCGGAACATTGGGAACACGTAATCTCTAACAAATTCTTCCCGCAAGTCTTCAATAAAGATGTTCTCCGGTTTGATACCCAGCATCTCAGCTTTGCTGCGTGCAGGACCTAGCTCTTCGCCTTGTCCAAGATCCGCTGTAAAGGTGATGACCTCGGCACCGTACACTTCTTGTAGCCACTTAAGGATGATCGAGGTATCTAGGCCACCTGAATAGGCTAGTACAACTTTCTTAACCGATGTATCTGGCACGATTTTTCCTCGTCTCAACAATCTATCTGGGGCAGATCGACGGAACTAGCGGAAGTTTGCGTGAACGGCAACAGACCTCCAGCATTTCTGCCGTCAGAGAGGCGGCAAGCCGCAAGCTACGACCATTGGACCATGATTTTGCGTTGCACATGGGCGTCTGTGCCCGTATTTGGGATCGCATGAAGAATTTTCCTGACAAGCTCTTGAAGGGCTACACCGAATTCAAGGATGGCCGCCTTGCAAACGAGCGCGAACGCTATCGCGTGCTAAGTGAGCAGGGCCAGAAGCCTGAAACAATGATTATCGCGTGTTGCGACTCCCGCGCTGCACCAGAGACCATATTCAACACAGCGCCTGGGGAAATTTTCGTCGTCCGGAATGTGGCCAATCTAGTACCGCCGTACAAGCCCGATGGCGAGTACCACTCGACATCGGCTGCGTTGGAGTTTGCCGTCCAGGCTCTTAAGGTCAAGAACGTCGTTGTCATGGGACACGGCCTTTGCGGCGGGATTTCTGCTGCGCTGGGTCTGGCCAAAGAGCCTCTATCTCCTGGCGATTTCATCGGACGTTGGATTGACTTGCTGACACCTGCGGCTGAAACAGTGAATGCAAATGAACTCTTGACCAGTGCGGAGCGGCAAACGGCGCTCGAGCGGATTTCGATCCGCGATTCGGTTGAGAATCTGAGAACTTTCCCCTGCGTTTCCATCCTAGAGGGAAAAGGGCGCTTGAAGTTGCACGGCGTCTGGTTTGACATCTCAACCGGCGAACTTTGGGTCATGGATAGCGATACTGGTGACTTCAAGCGGCCCGATGAGTAGCGGAAGTCAAACCTCATGAGCTGAAGGTTTTGTGAGAGGATTTGAGTTCACCTCAGCGCTTGAGACAGGCAAGAACCGGCATAGATATTTCATGTCAGTGGGAATAGTCATCAACTCATATGAGAGCAGTAGCCTATATAAGCACCATGCTAAGGTGCACTGTTGCCCTAGTTTCACTTTCAGCGTGGCTGTGGGTTTCCGCGGTTGCAGCCGATGGCTACTCACTTCCCAAGCTAGAGCAGAGCATCGCTAAGCGGTTCCCAACCGTAGATTCGCTTACCCTCAAGCAGTTTCAGGATAATCTGCAGGGCAAAGACGGGATTGTTGTCCTGGATGTACGCGAAAAGGGAGAGTTTGATGTCAGCCGCCTATCCAAGTCGGAGCGCGTAAGCCCTAGCATTTCCAAGCTCGAGTTTCTGAAAAAGTACGCACTGAGTGCGAAGGGGAAGACTTTTGTTCTTTATTGCTCGGTTGGCTACCGCAGCTCACAACTGGCAGCACGCATTCAGAGCAGCCTGATTCAGGCCGGCGCCAAGGGGGTCTACAATCTCCAGGGTGGAATATTTGCCTGGCACAACCACTCCAAACCTCTGGTCAGAGCCGGCAACAAAAAGACCGAACTTGTGCATCCCTACAGCAAGAAGTGGGGGCGATACCTGACCAATCGAGAGCTAACGAGCTACGGTAAATCTTCGAGTTGGCGGATATTCAACTAGCTTGAAAGAGCCGTTGCCGAAACGGGATCAATCAACCTTGGCACTGCGCCGTTCAGCACTTGGCGTTCGCCTGAAATGCTCATGGTAGCTCTTCGAAAAATGCGATGCCGAAACGAAACCGCATGCCATCGCGACGGATAGAATTGGCATGCTTGTCTGCAGCAATAAGAACCGCGCCCGTTCGAGCCGAACCGTGAGATAATGGCGTGTCGGCGAATGGCCGAGATATTTGGAGAAAAGCCGTTCCAGCTGTCGGGTCGAAATTCCTTCTTGCCGGGCCAGTTCAGCGCAACTAACCGGACTGTCAACTGTCTCTTCCATCCGCTTTACGACTGAAAGCAATTTTGGATGGGCCACGCCGAGGCGGCTTCTGAGATCCATGCGCTGGCGCTCATCACCCTCTCGCATGCGGTGATGGACGAGCATGTCGGTAATCTGTGCCGCGAGCTCGGGGCCATACTCGCGCGAGATGAGAGCCAACATCATATCGATTGCAGCTGTGCCACCGGCACACGTGAATCGGTTGCGATCAATCTCGAAGAGCTCTTGCGATATATCCAGATCAGGAAAATCAGAGACGAGGCTTGGGTAGTCTTCCCAATGAACCGTAGCTTGATAACCGTTCAGTAGGCCCGCCTTGGCCAAGACGTAAGATCCTGTGCAAACCGCACCAACTGCGGAGCCAAACGAGCTCATCCGGCGCAGGACTGCGATCAGCTCCTTATGGTCCATTTTTGGGACACGTTCGCCCGCACAGACGATTGTAGCGGAGAACTTGTCGGCGGACCGNTAGGTACCCTCAGCGTTTATTGTAAGTCCATTGGACGCCCGCACAGGTTCGCCGTCAATCGACAANAGCCGCCACTGGTACAGCGTGCGACCGGCGCACCGGTTTGCTATCCGCATTGGTTCGATAAGCGAAGTAAACGCCATCATCGAGAAGTCCGGCACCATCATGAGACCGAAGGTGCAAACTTCATCGAATCGACGGAAAAACCCCGCCGAATCCAACGATGTCGTTCTGCTGTCCAATGCGCCAGCCCTTCAAGCCAAAGCGTGCCCTNAGCGTTTCTACGAACGACATTATCAATTGCAATTCAGGTTGCAATTCTGAAGTTAGTTGGCTGGTTTAAAACTTTCGCGCCAAATCGTGAAAAGTCGTCAGGATCGAACAGCAGGAAGCCCCGGTCCGGCAGGTTCTGGATCCGTCTTTGGGCGAATATAGAGCCCAATAATAGCTCGGCCTATCCGNCCNACATCGTGGCCAAGACCGATTAAACAGGGCACCAATACNAGCACAATGAGCGTAGCTGTNGCGAGACCAAAGACGATNGTGATCGCCAANGGTATTAGGAACTGCGCNTGGCGACTGGTCTCNAAAATCAGCGGTGTAAGGCCGCCAACAGTTGTTAACGATGTCAACAAAACGGCTCGCAAACGATCACAAGCCGCGTTGATCGANGCTGANTCAAGTGATTCGCCGAGTCTCANGCGTTCCTGTAGACGGCTGACGAGAACAATTGAGTCATTNACCAGAATGCCACTCAACCCAAGTAGGCCGATCAGTGACGGCAAGGTGAGATTGTATCCCATGANGTAGTGCCCGGCGATGGCGCCGACGAAGCCAAACGGGATGATNGCCATCACCGCAAGGGGCGTCCCATAGCTTGAGAAGACCCAGGCAAGAATGATGTAGATCAGCGCAAAGGCGAGCATCGAGCCAGATCCCAGNTCCGCGAATGCCTTGCCGCGTTCTTCATCCTTGCCGCTGTAGACGTANGTAATGCCGTACTTCNGCGCCAGTTGGGGCATGACATCACGTTCAAGCTGCGCAACCACGTCGGTCGGAGTCGTGATCGTGTCATCGAGATCGGCTGTCACTGCNACCGTCCGGATGCCTTCGCGCCGTTGCACAACCGAAAACGTTTGTCTTTCTGATATCTCGACAACATCCATCAGTGGGACACGGGCGCCGGTCGGCGTACGCAAGTACATGCTTTGCAGCGCGGCAAGACCGGTGTTTTCCTGCTCGCGCAGGACACGAACCGTGATCTCNTCGTCGCCCCTCGCAAATCGTGTCGCAATCGCGCCCTCGAATGCGTTTCGAACCTGGCGACCTACAGAGCTTCCGGTAAAGCCCAGAGCCGTGCCGCGCGGAGTAAGCGAGAACACCAGCTCCTGTTTGCCATAAGGTAGGTCGTCGCCAATAGCGCTCGCCCCAGCAATCGCAGTNAATCGGTCCTTCAGCTNTTCCGCAGCCTTCTTGAGAACTTCGACCGGACCGTTCTGCAACCTCACATCAACGTCACGACCTGGCGGACCGCCACGGCGACCAAAGATCGTAATTCGTTCAATGCCAGGGATCTGTGGGACAGCCTTGCGCCAGGCATTTAGGACTGNTTTTGTCCGAATATTCCGCGCTTCACTCGGGGTCAGTTGGGCATTGATCTCAGCCAGATTGTTTCCGCTCGAANGACCGGCTGATCCGAGCAGAGCAAATGAGGCTTCGACGATTTTCTCATCTTTCTTGCCGGTTTCGGGGTTCGCCTTNGCCTTTGACAAGANCTCCTTTTCAACCTNGAAAAGAGCAGCTTCGATCTGGATAACGGCTTTCACTTGTTCCGGTCGCGGNACACCTGGCGCGAAGTAGATCGATGCCAGGGCATTTTCAGATTCAAGGTTCGGGAAGAACACAAACTTAACCCGGCCGCCGGCCAAAGCGCCGACTGAAATGATGAGCGATGTGATCATCAGGGCGATCAGCGAATAGCGCCACNGAAAGGCAAAGGTTACCAACTGGCGAAACGGTCCTNCACGAAACCAATTGAANCCACCGTCTATTGCGCGCCGAATACGACCAGGCTTGTGGTCTCGGCTGCGTCGATGGCCATGTCTCAGGTGCCCCGGCAGGATCAGGAAGCACTCGATCAGGCTGGCGACAAGGGCGGCCAAGACCACCAGCGGNATTCCACGCATGATGTCGCCCATGCGGTCACCGATGAAGAATATCGGAAGAAACGCAGCCGCAGTCGTCAAAGTTGCTGCGGTTACAGGGGCGAACATCCGCAGCGCGCCTGCTTCTGAGGCCGCCGCACGAGACATCCCACCTTCTTCGAGTGCCGCGGTATGCTCTCCGACCACANTTGCATCATCGACAATTATGCCGAGCATCATGATNAGNCCGAACATCGAAACCATATTGATGCTTTGGCCCGTCGCATACATCACGCCGAGTGTCGCGAACATCGCGATAGGGATTCCGGCAGCCGTCCAGAAGGCTACACGGGCATTGAGAAAGATGAACAGAAACAGCAGAACCAGCCCAAGTCCCATCAGGCCGTTTTCAACGAGAATGCCGAGACGCTGCTCAACGAACTTACCGGCTACATCATAAACGGTGACATTCAGCGTTGCTGGGAGCTCTTTCCGCGCTTTGACCAGATGCGTCTCAAGCGCCTTCATGGTCTCAATCGTATCGGCAGAGAGGGAGCGTTTCACAACGAGATCGATAGCTCTCGCACCTCGCGCGAGACCAATTTTTCCGTCTCGCTCGAACTGAGTGTTTACCTTGGCAATGTCACGCAGAAAGATCTTTTCGCCAGATGCTAGGGATTTAATCTCAATGGTGCCGATCTGCTCAGGCGTTTTGCGCTCACTCTTGGCGCGCAGTTGCAGCTCACTACCGCCGTCCAGTGTCCCGGCCGGCTGATCCTGCGTGTTATCGCGAATTTTCTGAGCAACTTCATCGATGCTGATATTAAGCCGTCGTAAATCCGCCTCGCGCAGCTCGATCCAGATCTCCTCATCACGGGTTCCGCTCAAGTCGACTTTGTCGATCCCACTGGCGAGCAAACCATCGCGAAGTTTTTTCGCATACGACTTAAGGACCGACTCGGAGAACGGCCCGGTTAGAGTGACGCGCGCAATGCGGTCAAACACCGTAATGCGAGTGACCTTCGGTGTTTCGGAATCGTCCGGTAGCGTTGTTACATTTCCGACAGCCTGCTCGACATCACTTTGCGCCTTCTGCATATCGGCACCCGGCGCAAACTCCAGCGAAATGGTTGCGGAACCTTCACGGGCATATGACAGCACCTTTTCCGCACTATCAATGAAGCGGAGTTCCGGTTCCAAGACGTCGAGAATGCTCTTTTCAGTGTCCTCCGCGCTTGCACCGGGCCAAGCAACCGAGACATTGATCACGGGTACATCGAAATTCGGAAAGAATTGTCGGTTAAGTCGACTGAGACTGAACAGGCCGATCAGGATCAACGTCAGCATCAACAGATTGGCAGCAGTCCCGTGCCGCGCAAAAAGCGATATGAGGCCGTTGCCAGGTGTGAAGCCTTGCTGATCTGAAGTCTCACGGCGCTGGGATGGATTTTGGTCTGTGATCCTAAGCACCATTGTCTGGGCGCTCCTTGACGCGAACCCCGTCACCAGGACGCGAAAGCCTCGTCATAAGGACCTCCTCATTGTCCTTGACGTCGCCTTCGATCAGCAGACCGCCTTCGACGTGGCCAACAATTGCGATCGTGCGACTGACCAACTTCCCATCGCTCACCACGTAGACGGTCTTTGCGTCGTAAACGGCCTCAGCCGGCACTTTGGCAACCTGCCTGAATTTGGCATCGCTCAGTCGAACTTCGATAAAGATCCCCGGCCGAATAGCCACATCTTCGTGCGGATTCGATATTCTTGCAAAAACCTGCACCCCACCAGTCTCGGACGAAACGCGACCGTCAATCCGTTCAATAACGGCATCGTAAATCAATGGCTTGCGGCCAATATTCCATGTGACTTCGACCTTGCGGCCGATCAGTCCTCCGCGAGCACGCGTGAGGCGCCCGAATTGCTGATCGGTGAGGTTGAACCGTGCATCAATCCAGTTTCTATCAATCAGTGTCGCGACGCGATCGTTGACGTTGAGCATCCGTCCGATCTGCGCACCAACTTCTGTGACGTAGGCATCGAATGGCGCCTGCAGTTGGGTTTCCTTGAGACGCCGTTGCGCTTGCTCAACCGTCGTGGCAATCCGCTGGATAGCCGCTTCCTGCTGATCCTTTCGCGCTTCCCAAACCCGCAGGTTGTTCTNGATTTGCGTCACAGATTGGGCCCGCTGGACGGAGAGAAGCCGGCGATCATCTAGGGTACGCTTTGANACAGTGCCTTGTTTCGCCAATGGAATAGCGCGTTTGAGATCTGTCTCCGCAAGCTCCAATTGGATTTCNGCCGACTTNAGATTGCCATTCTCGACCGCGATTGAGGCTTTCGTCTCGACAACTTTGGCTTTTGCTTCAGCAAGTTGTGCTTCAGCCTCNGCGAGGGCAACGCGATANTTGAAAGGATCAATCTCCAACAGCATNTCGCCGGCTTTGACCACGCCGCCAGACTGTAGCTGCGTCCCTGTCCGTTCGACTTTTCCAGACACNAGCGAACGTAATTCGACTTCACGCCCGGNAATTGTTGTGCCGTAGAGCACCAGAGATGGTTCATAGTTCCCGAATTTGATCGGCAGCGTCTGAACGGAGTAAACGATAGGCCTTGCCGTCCGCTTTGGTGGTTCAGGCTTGGNTGCCTTGAGATAGTTGTAAGCCCCGAACCCGGCAGCCAGGATGAGCGCTGGAAAAAGANATTGCAGAANGGCCCGACCAATCTTTGCAGCCATACTCTTTGGATGAGCTGNAATNGTGCCTGNCCCTAGCTGACTAGNTTCTGGCGTCGGAGGTTGGGCTGCCTCAATTCGCGCCAACTCGTTCTTCTCGCGCGGCTCCAATATCAATCTCCAAACATGCTCAANTCATCTCGCTNGACGCCACTTTTCGTGGTTTATCAGCTATTTTTNGCCTAACATTGTGGCTTCTGATAGCCGGNTTACGCAANAAGTGTTAATCCGGCTCACATTCGCTCTNATCAATTAACGTTCAGCAACTAAGATTCCCGTCGCTGCTGCAAAACCGCACGTCGCACCACAGCAAGCCGGGGTGTAGGATCAGNGGCAAGTCCAGATATCGCCTACGTTTTTCGAATTGTNACGGCAACTGAACACGCAAGACATGAAGTTTTCAGCACTCTCAATCGCGCGCAACGCCNTATCAGGCCACGGCAAGTGGCCCCGTCAATGGCGTTCACCTGAACCAAAACAATCCTACGATGCTGTGATCGTTGGTGCGGGNGGACATGGCCTCGGAACGGCCTACTACCTCGCGAAGGAGCATGGCCTCCGCAATATCGNCGTTATCGAAAAGGGTTGGCTNGGCGGCGGCAATACCGGCCGAAACACCACGATTATCCGCTCNAATTATCTCTACGATGAAAGTGCCGGCATCTATGATCATGCGGTAAAGATGTGGGCGANGCTCTCGCAAGAGCTCAACTANAACGTGATGTATTCGCCGCGCGGNGTGCTGATGCTAGCCCACACCGTGCATGATGTTCAAAGTGCAATGCGCCACGTCTATGCCAATCGATTGAACGGCGTCGACAACGAGTGGCTAACACCGGAACAGGCGAAAGAATTCTGNCCGCCNCTCAATATCTCAAAATCGATNCGATATCCGGTGTTGGGTGGCGCCTTGCAACGCCGCGGCGGTGTCGCCCGCCATGATGCTGTTGCCTGGGGCTATGCTCGTGCAGCCGACCAACTCGGTGTTGATATTATACAAAACTGCGAAGTCATGCGGATCGACCGCGATGAGAGTGGTCGCGTCTCGGGTGTTGATACGACGCGCGGCTACATCAAGACATCCAAGGTGGGTGTTGTCGCTGCGGGCCATACAAGTGTCGTGATGGAACGGGCTGGTNTGCGCATGCCGCTCGAAAGCTTCCCGCTTCAAGCTTTGGTCTCTGAGCCGGTGAAACCNGTATTCCCNTGTGTGGTGATGTCTAACACTATTCACGCCTACATCAGTCAGTCGGANAAAGGNGAACTGGTNATTGGGGCCGGCACTGATCAGTACGTATCCTACAGNCAGCAGGGTGGTNTGGCGGTCACTAATCATACGCTGGANGCAATCTGTGAGCTGTTCCCGCAGTTCCGGCGGATGCGCATGCTGCGCAACTGGGGCGGCATCGTGGATACGACCTATGACCGTTCGCCCATCATNTCGAAGACATCCGTGCCTGGGCTCTATGTCAACTGTGGCTGGGGAACAGGTGGTTTCAAAGCGACGCCTGGCTCCGCGCATGTCTTTGCTTGGACCATGGCAAAGGATGATCCGCACCCTATCGCGGCGCCGTTTACAATTGAACGCTTCCGTACCGGTCAACTCATTGACGAAGCGGCAGCCGCCGCTGTTGCGCACTAACTTGGGNTTTAGACGACCATGCTATTGATACGCTGTCCCTATTGCGGCGAACGACCCGANATTGAATTTCACTGCGGTGGTGAGGCTCATATCGCCCGACCGCTAGATCCGTCGATCANGAGCGATNAAGAATGGTCAGAGTTCTTGTTCTATCGAGGCAACGAGAAGGGCATCATTGCTGAGCGTTGGAATCATCAGAGTGGTTGCCAGAGATGGTTCAATGNATTGCGAGACTCGGTGACGGACAAGTTCATCACGACCTATGAAATGGGCACACCGCGACCAGACGTCGAGGCTGCATCCGAGGAGCAGTCATGAGCCAGCCTTATCGTCTTGCAAAGGGCGGCCGCATCAATCGCGACAAGCCCATAGTGATGCGCTTCAACGGTGCGGAAGTGCCCGGGTTCGANGGAGACACCGCNGCATCAGCTCTGTTGGCAAACGGCATGCATTTCGTCGGTCGCTCGTTCAAGTATCACCGGCCGAGAGGCATTGTTGCCGCGGGCGCGGAAGAGCCAAACGCTTTGCTGGATGTTGATCGGGGTGGCAACCGGCGAGAGCCGAACAACCGGGCAACTGTCGTCGNAGCATTTGACGGGCTATCCGTGCGGTCTCAGAATCATTGGCCNTCATTAGGTGCCGANGTTGGGGCCCTCAACAACGTCCTCTCGCCGTTCTTCACAGCCGGCTTCTACTACAAGACCTTTATGTGGCCGCCCAAGGCATGGGCGAAGGTATACGANCCTATCATCCGTCGAGCAGCAGGACTGGGTAAATCACCAGAGGCAGCCGATCCGGATCGCTACATCCAACAGTACGCGCACTGCGATGTNTTGGTCATTGGATCAGGACCAGCCGGCCTNGCAGCAGCACTCAGNGCGAGCGNTACCGGGCAGCGCATTATGTTGTGCGATGAACAAAACGAGTTAGGTGGCTCGCTCCTGCATGATGTCACGTCTNCGATCAACGATCAGAAAGTCCAGGACTGGCTAGCAGCAACACTGTCGGAGTTNGAGGGCCGGGAAAATGTTCAGGTCCTGCCACGGACGACAGCCTTCGCTTACTTCAATCATAACTTTATAGCACTGAACGAGCGCCTGACCGATCATGTCGCGAGGCCGATTACTGGTCATGCNCGGGAGCGGCTTTGGNAAGTTCGCGCCAAGCGAGTAATCATTGCAACGGGTTCTCATGAAAGACCGTTGGTTTTCCCAAACAACGATCGGCCCGGCATAATGCTCGCGGATTCCGTTCGCACATATGTCAATCGCTATGCCGTCGCTCCAGGTCGCAATGTCGTTGTCCTGACATGCGGANCCTCAGCCTATCAAGCAGCCATCGACTTACATAACGCCAACATCAACGTTGAGATCGTCGATAGTCGTCAGATTGCCGAATGCGGGTTAGAGCTGGCTGCCGTAAAGGCACTAGGCATTGAGGTGCGCAACGGTTATCGAGCTGTCAACGCTCAAGGGCAGCGTCGTGTCACCGGCCTTATGGTCGTGCCGGTAGATCTGCCGAATGCCAGTCCNGAAATCTTGGCTTGTGATTGCGTTGCCATGTCGGGCGGCTGGACGCCAGCGGTGCATCTGNCGTCGCAGTCTCGCGCGAAGCTTCGTTTTGAGGCAGAGCTTGANGCGTTTGTGCCGGATCGAAACAATCAGGACGAACAAAGCGTTGGTGCCTGTAAGGGAAGCTTTGACTTACAGACTTGTTTGAGTGAAGGGGCGANAGCGGGCGATCCCAGCAGTTCGTCAGCGCAACTCGGAGTGAGTGAAACCTTTGCAGGCTTCAACCCAGGCGAGCTGGCTGAGCCAGCAAAGCCGGCCGGTAAGGCATTTGTCGACTTCCAGAACGATGTGACGTCTAAGGATATCAAGCAGGCATTGCGCGAAGGCTTTGAGTCTATCGAACACATTAAGCGCTACACGACGACCGGCATGGCAACGGATCAGGGTAAAACGTCCAACCTTAATGCGTTGAAGATTNTTGCCAATCAGATGGGTAAACCGATCGGAGATGTCGGCACCACCACTTTCCGACCACCCTATACGCCCGTGTCTTTCGGTGTGTTTGCCGGACAGAACCGCGGCGAGTTGTTCGATCCGATACGCGTGACACCAACACATGACTGGGCGGTATCGCATGGTGCNGAGTTCGAGNATGTCGGCCTTTGGAAGCGGGCGTACTACTTCCCGCAAGCCGGCGAAGACATGGAAGCGGCAGTCCGCCGTGAATGTTTGGCCGTCCGCCAGTCTGCCGGTTTGCTCGATGCGTCAACACTGGGCAAGATCGAAGTCGTCGGGCCCGATGCTGCCGAGTTTCTCAACCGTATCTATACCAATGCNTGGCTCAAACTTGCACCTGGCCGCTGCCGCTATGGGCTGATGCTAAAGGAAGACGGCTTCATCTTTGACGACGGTGTTGTTGCACGTTTGTCAGATGATCGCTTCCATGTCACGACAACCACGGGTGGTGCTCCACGCGTGATGGCTCANATGGAGGATTACCTCCAGACAGAGTTTACAGATCTCAATGTTCATCTGACGTCGATAACTGAGCAGTGGGCTGTTATTGCTGTCCAAGGCCCAAAGGCCAAAGAGATAGTTGCTCCACTCGTTGACGATATTGATCTGTCAGACGAGGCATTCCCTCATATGGCAGTANGCGAGGGTCGTGNCGGCGGTGTCGAGAGCCGGTTGTTCCGTGTTTCCTTCACTGGTGAACCCGGTTACGAGATCAACGTTCCTTCTGATTACGGCGCCGATCTCTGGGTCAAGCTAATGGAGATTGGCCGTCAGNACGGGGTGACGCCCTACGGCACGGAAGCCATGCACGTATTGCGTGCGGAGAAGGGCTTTATCATCGTCGGTCAGGATACCGACGGTACGGTCACGCCTGATGATCTGGGCATGAACGGTTTGGTATCGAAAACAAAGCCTGACTTCGTTGGTAAGCGTTCTTTGCAGCGACCAGACATCACAGCTCCAGATAGAAAACAGCTGGTTGGCTTGATGACGCTGGACANGCAANTTGTACTCGATGAGGGCGCGCAGCTGGTGCTCGANAAAGAGCAGAGTATCCCGATGGATATGCGGGGCCATGTAACATCAAGTTACTATAGCTCAAATTGCCAGCGTTCAATTGCAATGGCGCTTCTGCGAGAAGGCCGAAATCTAATCGGTAGAACGATTTTTGCGACAACTCCGGAAGGGTTTACAGAAGTCCGGGTGACAGAGCCAAAGTTCCTGGATTAGGGCACGGAAGATCAAACATGAGTTCTCTACATCTGGAACGCACAAGCGTACTCGGCGAGGCAGCTGACAGTTCGGTTTCGGCTGGTGGTGATTTCGCGATTGCACCGGCGGGGCCTGCAGTTCGTTTCTCCCTCAGAATCGACCCTGACATCGCATCCCGTCTTGAAGCGGCTGCGGGTTTTGCGTTGACACAGCCAATCAATAGGCTCGTCGGAGACAGCAAGATGTCGATGCGACTTGGGCCGGATGAATGGTTGCTGGTTGCACTTGAAAAGGAAGCTGAGGCCATAAAGCTGGAGCTGAAAGAAGCGCTTGCCAGTCACCTGCATTCGCTAATCGATATCTCACATCGTAACATAGCGCTTACAGTGACAGGATCGCGCGCTGTTGATGTTCTCAATACGGGATGTCCGCTAGATTTGCATCCTTCAATGTCTCCGCCGGGAATGTCCACGCGAACCGTATTTGCCAAGTGTGAGATTATTCTGGCGCGGATGCCAGACGACACCGCATTCCGCTTGGAATGTTGGCGCTCATTTGGCCGCTATCTCGAGGGTTTCTTGAGAAACTCCGCACGCTTGCAAGGTATTGGGAATTAGCGACTTTTGCTCTGAGAAACCCATGCTCAGCACTTGCGTATTCAAGCGCTGACAAAGAAAACTTGGAATCGCTATCTGTTTCGGCACTCTTTTTGAAGTCTACTTCCTGCAGCACGTTACTGTGATGGGAAATGGAGGTAGCGAGAGCGATGCCCGGGCGATCCCAGGTCGGTGATCTCGATGTCTTGTCTGACGCAGACAAGTCGGCTCTCGATTGGGTTTCCAAGCAGCTCGGAAGTGCGAGAATTCAAAGGCTCATTATCCTCGTCGCTGGTTTGAGCGATCCGAAATGGGAAGCGGACGATCTTCATGAGTTTATGAGGCGTCAAGCCAAGCTGGCGTGTGCTTGCCAGTCAACGATCCGCGCGAATGGCGGGAAGCTCGCGCAAAGCGCATTGACTGGTGCCATCGGCTATTGGCCGTGTCTGAACATCGAACGGTGGAAGTCTGCCAATCGAGCAGCAAGGCAGATTTTGAAGTCGAGTGGTCCTGACGCCGGCGTATAAGTTTGTTTAACCGTTGGCACGGTGCTTAGCACGCCGATCGAGATATTGGACGAAGTACGTCAACAATTGACCGGGCCGCTTATTCATGAGGCTCTTTGTCAACGTCTCTCGACGTCAGTCGGGCGAGTTCAACGTACTGCAAAATTCGTTGATTTTGCTTCAGCATGGGAGGTCGAGGACAGATCAGGTAAGATCCAAAGTCGGGCGATGAGATCTGACCGTGTCAGGAACGCGAGAACCGAAACATCTCTGGTAAGTAGAGCGTGGGCAGCTAGCTCGGTTCAACATGCGGCTGCGCTTGATAGAATTCTACTTCAGCTGGATTAGCTTGTTGTTATCGTTGAGGCTGCATCGATCATGGGGCCAAGGTTCCAACTCCATGAGTTAGCACTTGTCCTGGATATGTGCCCTGCAGCAGTTCAATCGTTGTGTGACCACCAGCTCATTAGGCAGTCCTTGGGCTGCAGGGTCAAACCAGGTGGTAACGTAGAGTATAGTTTCAATGATCCGCGGCTCTGCGGTGCAGCATACTCTCGTCTTCCCGCGCCGGTTACTGAGCGGCTCCATCGACGGGCGGTGAATGTTATAGCCAACCGCCAAACCGCGTCTGAGTTGACACCATTCGACTGTCAGGAAATTGCGGATCACTGTGAGCGATCAGGCGACCAGTTGCGCGCGGCTAACTGGTGGCTTCAAGCGGGTCAGGAAGCAATTCAAAAGGGGCTGAATGAGCTCGCGATATCGTGTCTTGAGTCGGCAGTCGTTGAGCCGTGCCATACGATGACAAGAAGTGGCAAGTGTGTACCGTATCGGGTCTCACATTTGCTCGCATGCCAGGTCGCTACTGTCGAAGGTTACGCATCCTCTCATCCGCACCTTGCTTGTTTGAAATTTTCGACTTCAGCTTTGACAAGATCCTCAGGTCGGACTGAGGAGAGGTTTGACTTGCTTTGGGCAGCTGCCAAGTACCAGCTCACCGCTGGCAACATTTACAAAGCACGCAGAACTGTGCGCCACTTACTTTGGATCGCGCTTGAATCCAGCGACAAGTATCAAATTCTCGCACATAAACTTGCCGGAAGGCAGAAGCGCTAAGCGGTCGATTGATCGCCTCCTGCTTCCACTTCACGCGCGCGATAGAGCTATATAAGCCGATTGAGCACGGGGATTTGCGGTTCGACTACAACGCAGATCAGCTGGCTTTAGCATTTGTGTATCGCGCTTGGGCGCGCGCCGCCCTCGGTCAAGGGACAGCTGCATTGAAAGATGCCAATATGGCGTTGCGCCAGGCTAGACTCATCGATCATGCATTCACTCAAACCAGCACAATGGCGGTATCGGGTCTTGTTCACGAATTTCTCAACAAGCAGGCAGAAGCTACAATCTACGCTATGACATCCGTCACGCTTTCAAATCAGAATCACTACTCATACTGGCGCGCATGGTCGGAGGTCATTCATGCTGGCCTCAATCTAACGAAGCAACCGGCCACAACATTGGAGGACATGGTTCCCGCCGGCCAGGCCTATCGCGCATTGAGAGCTAGTCAGTTTTTAGGCTATGTCTATCGGAAGTCTGCAAGTGCAAGCCTTCATATTGAAGACATTGATAACGCGATAGAATATGCCCAGAAGGGAATCCGTCATTGCCAACGTACAGGCATTGCAATCGACTTGGCCGAATTACATTTGTTGATTGCCGAATGCTACGGTCGAAGGCAACACAGCAGAGCAAGGGCGCAGCATTTAGAGCGGGCACTCGCAAACGCGAAAAGTATGCGCATGAATTCGATGATTGAACGCGTAACCCAAGCCATGCATCGGCTTCACTAGATGTAAGTGATCAAATCGTGTGCATGGAGTTGCAAGTCGACATCAAGTTGAACATCGATCACAGAAGTTTGCTCAATTAAATGACCGTAACTCAGTGTGAAATTCTCATCGACACGGCTTGTGGAAAATCACAAAGAGTTTTTGAATAATTTCAAAAGCCTATTTTATAATCTGAGTGATTTACAAAAAGAACATATTCTGCCGCTTTGGCGGCGCAGTTCCGCCAGATCTCCGAGTCACCATGCGTTGGTGAGCAAATATCGACCAACTGGCGCCAACTGGCGATTGATCATGAGGCAAGCGGTTTTGATGTGCTCGTGTTAGAGTGCAACCGTTGATGCAGATCGAAGCTACGGAGACGTATTGCGAGATAGCGAACCGACAACCAAGTTCAATGAGTGAGGCAGCCGTTGCCACGGCAGTAATTCACTCGAACTTCAAGAGGCAAGCGAGAAAGATATATGACGACCGCGAACGAACTTTTTGAGATCTATGCGCAGGGCTACGATCGGCAAAAGCAGTCGGAGCTCTCGCTGAAACAATACCTTGAGGACTGTCGCGAAGATCCTTCCCTTTATGCGAGCGCAGCCGAACGAATGATTGCGGCGATTGGCGAGCCGGAGATGGTCGATACGTCTAAAGACGCAAGGCTCGGCCGCATTTTTCTCAATCGAACAATCAAAGTCTACCCAGCGTTCAAAGACTTCTACGGTCTGGAAGAAACGATCGAGCGGATCGTCGGGTTCTTTCGGCACGCTGCGCAAGGCTTGGAAGAGCGAAAACAAATTCTCTATCTCCTGGGGCCAGTCGGTGGTGGTAAGTCCTCGCTAGCTGAGCGCCTCAAGGAACTGATGGAGATATGCCCCATCTACGTTTTGAAGGCCGGCGATGAAACAAGCCCGATCTTCGAAAGTCCACTCGGTTTGTTCGATCCCGCTTCAATGGGATCGGTACTCGAAGACAAATACAATATCCCGCAACGCAAACTGACAGGCAGGATGAGCCCTTGGGCGGTCAAACGCCTGGACGAATTTGGTGGAGATATCTCCAAGTTTTCGGTGGTGAAGTTATTGCCGTCGCGGCTGCGTCAGATCTGTGTCGCGAAGACTGAACCGGGTGATGAAAACAACCAGGACATCTCTTCCCTCGTCGGCAAGGTCGATATCCGCAAACTGGAATTCCACGGCCAGAACGATGCCGACGCCTATTCGTATTCCGGCGGCCTGAACCGCACAACGCAGGGCCTTCTCGAATTCGTAGAGATGTTCAAAGCGCCAATTAAAATGCTGCATCCGCTACTGACTGCGACGCAGGATGGCACTTATGTCGGTACGGAAAATGTTGGCGCACTACCGTTTCAAGGCATCATCATCGCCCACTCGAACGAGAGTGAATGGCAGAGCTTCCGCGCTAACAAGAACAATGAGGCGTTTCTAGATCGCATTTGCGTCATTCAGGTGCCGTACTGCTTGCGCGTCTCTTACGAACTGAAGATCTATGAGAAGCTGTTGTCGACGAGTGAAGTATTCCAAGCGCCTTGTGCACCTGGCACATTGGAGATGCTCTCTCAGTTCTCAGTTCTGACCCGGCTGAAGGAACATGAGAATTCGAGCACGTTCTCGAAGATGCGCATCTATGATGGTGAGAGCCTCAAAGACACTGACCCGCACGCGAAGACGATACAGGAGTATCGTGATGCAGCAGGGATCAACGAAGGCATGGACGGCACATCAACGCGTTTTGCCTACAAGGTTTTGTCCGAGACGTTCAATTACGACACAAGTGAGGTCGCGGCTGATCCAGTACACCTGATGTACGTGCTTGAGCAGTCTATCCGTCGTGAACAATTGCCGGCAGAAACCGAGCACCAGTATATCGAGTTCATCAAAGAGGATCTGGCACCTCGATATGCCGAGTTCATTGGCAACGAGATTCAAAAGGCATATCTCGAAAGCTACCATGATTTCGGGCAGAATCTTTTTGATCGCTATGTCGCTTATGCCGATGCGTGGATTGAGGATCAGGACTACAAAGACCCTGACACCGGACAGTTGATGAGCCGGCAGTTGCTGGACCAGGAACTCTCGAAGATCGAGAAACCTGCCGGCATCGCGAACCCCAAGGACTTCCGCTACGAGGTCGTCAAGTTCTCGTTGCGGGCCCGCGCTAAGAACGGCGGTAAAAATCCAAGCTGGACGAGTTACGAGAAAATTCGCGACGTTATCGAAAAGCGGATGTTCAGCCAGGTAGAAGATCTGCTGCCAGTAATCTCTTTCGGTGCCAAGCAAGACAGCGAAACCGAGAAGAAGCACGAAGAGTTCGTGCAGCGTATGGTCAGCCGCGGATACACCCCACGCCAAGTCCGTCGCTTGGTCGAATGGTATATGCGCGTGAAGAAGTCGGGCTGATCACGCGTTCGAAGAGCATTTAGATTTGCGCTCGTAACGACCTGCTATCGTCTAGCCTTGCCGGGGAAATTCTGTTCTTCAACATTTTCCCCAGCAAGAGCGTCAGCAAAAGAAGGCATGAAACCATGCACATCGTTGATCGTCGTCTCAATCCGAAAGCAAAGAGCTTTGGGAATCGCCAACGCTTCTTGCGTCGGGCGAAGGCGGAGATACGTGAAGCTGTGCGCGATTCACTGTCGAAGCGAAAAGTGGCAGACGTTGACGGTGGCGAGGACGTCCGCATTCGAACCAAGAGTTTGCGCGAGCCGACATTTGGCCTCGGCCAGGACAGTGGTGAGAGAGATCATGTCCTACCTGGCAACAAGGAATTCACTCCAGGTGATGTCATCCGCAAGCCGGAGTCGGGTGGCGGTGGGCGCGGTAACAAGGGTTCCAATCAGGGCAGCGGAGAAGACGATTTCATTTTTAGCCTGAGCAGAGAAGAGTTCCTCGATATATTCTTTGAGGATCTTGCGCTGCCGAACCTTGTTAAGGCCAAGCTCAAAAATCTTAAATCACCCGAGCCGTTTCGCGCCGGTTTCACGACCGATGGACCACCGGCCAAGATGAACCATGTCCGCACAATGCGGAATTCGCTGGCGCGGCGCATTGCTTTGCGTCGACCGAAAACTGAAGAGATCGAGCGTCTGGAAGCGGAACTGAAGGAAGCCGAAGCCAAAGATCCGCGAGATGAGCAAGAAATTGAGAAGTTGCGTGCACGTCTCCATCATCTCAATCATTTACGCAAGGTTGTCGCCTACATCGACCCGATCGATCTCAGGTACAATCGCACAGAGCATCGGCCACGTCCTAAAACCCAGGCGGTTATGTTCTGCCTGATGGATGTATCGGCTTCCATGACGCAGGATCTCAAGGATCTTTCAAAGCGCTTCTTCATGCTGCTGCATCTTTTCCTGACACGGCACTATAATGAAGTCGACATCGTTTTCATACGCCATACGACCGAGGCGCAAGAAGTTGATGAGGACACTTTTTTCCGAGCAACGGAGACAGGTGGGACAGTCATTTCTTCGGCACTTCACGAGATGCTTCGGGTCGTCAAGGATCGCTATCCAGTCGACGATTGGAACATCTACGCTGCGCAAGCGTCAGACGGCCATAACTTTGATGACGACATGGATGGATGCATGTCGCTCTTGCGCCAGGAGATCCTGCCTATCTGCCAATACTACGCCTACATAGAAGCTTATTCCGAAGACCAGATTGCTCCATTCCTAAGTGTTGTGTGGAGCGGTTACGACGAAATCACGGACGAGCATGAGAACTTCGCCATGCGTCGTGTTTCCAGTCCCAGCGATATTTACCCGGTCTTCCGCGAACTCTTTGGCGCGTCGGAGTAAAGCCAATGAATGCGCCAGCCAGCCAGAACGGTAAGCTTTTGTTTGACGGAGCCGAGTGGGACTTCGCGACAATCGGCCGAACCTACGATGCGATACATGAAATCGGCGTCGGTGAAATGGGGTTGAACGTCTACCCCAACCAACTGGAAGTCATTCGCGCGGAGCAAATGCTGGACGCTTATGCTTCGATCGGTATGCCGAATATGTATCGCCACTGGTCGTTCGGTAAGCACTTTGCGCGAGAGGAATGTTTGTACCGCAAAGGTGCCCGTGCCTTAGCATATGAGCTCGTGATTAACTCTGACCCCTGCATTAATTACATCGTGGAAGAAAACACTATGACGATGCAGACGCTCGTGCTGGCACACGCTGCGATGGGACACAATCATTTCTTCAAGAACAACTATCTCTTTCAGCAGTGGACCGACGCAACGTCCATCCTGGATTACCTGACCTTTGCCAAAGAGTATGTCGCTGAGTGTGAGGACAAATTCGGTGTTGAGGCAGTTGAAGGAGTCTTGGACTCAGCGCATGCCTTGATGTACCAGGGTATCAGCCGCCATCCCATGCCACGGCGAACCGCAGCCGGCATGGCAGAAAAAGCGCGCAGGCGCCGGCAGCACGAGGAAGAAACATACAACGAGATTTGGCGCACCATCCCACGCTCGGAGCTGCAGAAGTCAGCTTCAGGAGAATTCGCCGGTCAACAAGGCAGAGAAGACTTCGAATTAAATCTGCCGCAAGAAAACGTTCTTTATTTTCTTGAGAAGCACGCACCCAAGCTCGAAGACTGGAAGCGTGAGTTATTGCGCATTGTCCGCATGCTCGCACAATACTTTTATCCGCAGCGGCAGACCAAGGTGATGAATGAGGGCTGCGCCACGTTCGTTCATTATGAGATTCTGAACCGTATGTACGACCGGGGGCAGATCAGCGAAGGCGCGATGCTCGAGTTCATGCATTCTCACTCATCGGTGGTGTATCAGCCAAGTTTTGACAGTGGTCATTACAGCGGCATGAACCCGTACGCACTTGGGTTTGCGATGATGCAGGACATCAAGCGTATTTGTGAAGAACCCACCGACGAAGATCGCGACTGGTTCCCGGGTTTTGCCGGCAATGGTGATGCAATCGGAACGCTGAAGGAAGCATGGGCTGAGTTTCGGGATGACAGTTTCATACTGCAGTATTTGTCGCCGAAACTGATTCGAGACTTCAGGCTCTTCCATATTCATGATCGATCTGACTCGCCATTTGTCCAGGTCAACTCAATTCATGATGAGATTGGTTATCGGAATGTGCGAAAGCAGCTGTCCGATCAGTACGACACCGGTGCACGTGATCCTGATATTCAGGTCGTAAGTGCAGACCTATCTGGCGACCGCAGGCTGGTGTTGCATCATCGCGTGCGTAACGGGGTGCTGCTCAACAAGAATGAGTGCGATCGCACATTGCTCCACGTTGCTCATCTTTGGGGCTATCGCGTCAAGATGATGGAAATGGATTACGACACGGGCGAGTTGCGCAAAGAGCATGAGGCTCTTCCCATGCCATAGGCTGCAAGTCAGTTGGTTTGCAATTCCTTGAGGATCGCGAACGCTGCTCGTTGAGGGGAAATATTACCAGGAGGGCTATGCCCGAACACGCAGGGTCAAGCCTTCTTCAAGTATCCAATCTTGCCATTCGCTTTGCGCTCGAATTCATCAAGGTATTCATAGATCTGAAACGGATGCAGTGGCCGATTGTGCTGATTTATGGAGGCATTCTCTATCTTTCGCAGCTCCTGATAGAGCGGCTCGGCAGTCGAGTGCAGCATGGCAATCGCTCCGATTGTTTTGCCTTCCATATTGGACGGCACTTTTGGGATGGCGAATGAAAGGAAGTCCTTGAGAAAGTTTGGTAGATAGCCGCTGAGTTTTCCAAAGAAGCTGATCAGCCGAATACCCAAACCTGGGCGAAAGACGTATCCCTGATGCTCCATCCATTCGAATAATTTGACCATCACCATGTCCATCAGGCGCATGCGTGATGTTTTCCTATAATCGCGCCACTCGGCAATCGCATCAAACTGGGTTTCGAGCTCCATGTCGCCTGGCGCAAAGCTCACGTCTGCTGTGACGCCGATCCAATCTAGGAAGTCGCGTGGAGACGTTCGGAACTCGGTCGGGTAAGTCGGCAGCATCACAAGACCACCGCTCGCTTTGTCATAGGCCTCGCGAATGACCTTGGAGCAAAACAGCTCATCATAGCCGTTAAGTTCCATAGTAAAATCGTAGAAGATATGGCTGCCGCCGCGACGCCGCGACGAACGAATCTTCTCGTACATCTTATCGGCTGCTCGCGCGGCAATGTCTGAATCGCGATGCCGAAAAAGAACTGCGCGGCCCAAGCCATGCTCAAGCGTGTAGTCCAAGTTCGAAATCGTTGCGCCTTCCTCGATGAGAGACTCGAGTACCCGGTCCCGACCCTTTTCATCTATATGAATGATTGCTGCGTGAGAGAACTGCGAGTCGACATCCCCGATCCGAGCGATAGCTGCACTATTGTGTCTTAGGCCGCGCACAATGATGACGTCGCCAGATCGGAAAGGAATGCGTCCCTCGGGTTTCTCAAGGTAAGGATGCACGAGTGTGTTGATGTCGGTGCCCGTAAATGCCGGCAAGACTTTCTCTCCTGTCTCCATTTGATCGTAACCTGTAGCGAGTTCACCAAGCATGTCGGTGGCATATCGAATGGCGCGGAAGACGGAGCGTAGCGCTTTCTCGGCTTCTGCTGAAACCAAGCCACGCGCTTCCCAATCCTTAAGGCGTTCACGCAGATCAAGACGCAATTGGTACATGGACTTGAGGACAAGTGGCGCCTCGGCTCGCAGCTCTTCAACATCATAAGCACTGAGGTTCACGCCGATAATTTTGGCATAAAGTGCTTGCAGCGCCAACGTCAGCGCAGTCTCGCTTTCGACGGTCTGTCCCGCTAGGTGCTGGATCTCCGCAAAATCAGCGTCGAATGCAGTGCAGCCCGTTTGTGGAAGCATTGTTTTGTATCCCGCAAATTCTTTAATCAGCGCGCGGCCACCAGCCGTAAGGCTATGTCCGGCACTCAACTGCGCAGAATCAACCAGAAACGAAGTTCTTTCCAGCCATTTTTGACGGCCTAGCGCGGGAGGTTCAAATCTGAGGAGTTTTGTCTGTCCGAAAGATGGCAACCATCGCTGCAGAACAGAGCGGCACGCGGATCCGGCAATCGTCTAGCATGCGGGCTGCTGGACCTAAGACCGGCCTTGATCTTCTTCTGCAAGAATCTTCGCGAAGTCGATGAGCTGTCTTAGCTTCTGCTTGCTCTTAATCTGCTGCACAATTCCAATCAGACGGACGGCTGTGCGTTCGAATTGGGCATCAGTTTCAGTATTCGCAGCAGCACCATTGCCTTCCGACTCTAGGCCATCGAAAAACCAAGCAACCGGGGTGTCCAACACCTGGCCAAACTGCGTGATCCGCGCCGTGTTCAATTTCGATTGACCAGTTTCGTACTTGTGAACCTGCTTGTAAGAGATCCCGCATTCCCTTGCGACTTGCTCCTGCGTGAGGTTCAGCAACGTCCGGCGCAGTTTCAGGCGGTGGCCGATCTGCTCATCGACAGTGCCTTGAGGTAGGGCAATTTGGGGTCTTCTATTCGGGCTCAACAGTTATCTCTTACAGAAAATCGGAGCTTTTTGGAGACAATCCAGCGAAACCCCATGCGCTCAAACCTATCCTCAGATCTAGCAATATTCTCACAACCGTTACAAATGGCTCATGCTGCAAGTTTGGAAGAAACAGCTAGTTCCAAAACTTGAAAGACGTGAGGTCGAGAAAAGAGACGTCCGCTGAATTTTACAGCAAACAATCCTGCCGCACAAAGATTCTATCTGAAAAGACTAACAACAAGGGAGGATATGCAACCAATCGCGCAAGCTATGGCCGCAAAGTAGCTAAGTCACAGCGAAGGAGCGGTGCTTGCTGTATCAGAGCTGGCGCACCGCATTGGATTGCTTCAGACGCGTAATTTCTTCTTCTGCGAAACCCGCCTCACGCAACACGTCTTCACTATGTTCCCCAGCATAAGCGCATTTTGTTATCTCTTCGACCTGTGTCCGTGAAAATTTCGGTGCTGGACCTGGTTGGGGAACATCTTCGATCGTCACAAAAGAATTTCGAGCTTGGTTATGGGGATGTGAAACTGCCTCGCTCATGCGCAGGACAGGCGCCACGCAAGCATCGCTGCCGTCAAAAATCGCTGCCCATTCGTCTCGTGTCTTGGTCTTGAAAGCATCAGCTATGCGTTGCCGTACCGTTGGCCATTGAGCGCGGTCCATTTGATCAGGAAGAGTACTCATATCGATGTCCATCTTGTCCATAAACATCGCGTAGAATTGCGGTTCGATCGGACCGATGCCCATGTGTTCGCCGTCACCCGTTTCGAAGGTTCCATAGAAATGCGCACCGCCGTCCAGGCGATTGGTCTCTCTGTCTTCGTTCCAGGAACCTTCGGCCAGAACGCCGTAAGCCGATGTCATCAGCGAGGCTGCGCCTTCCACCATTGAGGCGTCAACAACCTGGCCCTTTCCGCTCTTCTGAGCTTCGATGTACGCCGCTAATGCACCCATCGCAAGATAGGCACCACCACCACCGAAGTCACCGACAAGATTGAGCGGTGGAACGGGTCCGCCCTCCTTGGTTCCGATGGAAAAGAGCGCGCCGGAAAGGGCGATATAGTTGATGTCGTGCCCAGCCGTGTGGGCGATCGGGCCATCTTGTCCCCAACCGGTCATTCGGCCAAAAACCAGCTTAGGATTGCGCGCCCACATGTCTTCAGGTCCAAGGCCTAGACGCTCCATCACACCCGGCCGAAAGCCTTCAATCAGAATATCTGCCTGATCGTTCAGCTTCATCGCGACTTCTTTGCCATCTGCGCTTTTGAGGTCCACAGCGATGTTCTTGCGATTGCGCAACAGCGTATTGAAGCGTGGCTCCATTGGGTCTTTCCCGACACGGTCAGCACGGTCGATTCGTGTAACGTGCGCGCCCATATCAGCCAGCAGCATGCAGCAGAACGGGCCAGGGCCTATACCGGCAAACTCGACGACTTTAACGCCTGCAAGTGGACCCATCTTCTTCTCTCCGCTCCTGATCATTTCAGTTTGACAGTGCTACAGCGTGACCACCCATGCAATCGCCTGTCTGATGTCGATCAATCTGGTGGCTGGTTGTCAGCTTTCACCGGCTCGTGCCATGTTGCGGCCCAACACCTCAATCGAATTTTCTGAATCCATGATGGGATCTGGTGAAGCCAATGATTGACACTACGATTACAGCTATGCGCACAACGCTGCTCGAAGTGCCTTGGGAGGGCGAGCCACCTGCCAATGGTATAATGCCACCCACGCATCGCGAGTTCCTGGTCCTTGAGCTCGAGACCAAGGGTGGGCTGACCGGCATGGGATACCTGCAGCCACTTTCTGGCGGGTTGCATACGCTGGACGCTTGCCTGAAGGAAATGATCGCCCCGCAAGTAATTGGTCGTGATGCGACAGCTGTAGAAGAGATCTGGCAGGCACTCTGGAAATCAACCTATTGGATGGGGCGCGGAGGTATTGCAACCTGGGCACTGTCGGCCGTTGATGTTGCGCTTTGGGATATTGTTGGCAAGCGAGCCGGCTTGCCTCTGTTCCGCCTTTGGGGCAAATGCTGGGATGAGGTTGCAGCTTATGGTTCAGGCGTGTGGCGTGGGCTCGATCGCGATGCCATGATTGACCGAGCCAAACATTTCACAGGGATGGGCCTGAAAGCAATCAAGATGCAGGCGGCGCATATCAGACCCTGGCGTGAAGACGTTAAAAACGTCGCCGCGATGCGTGATGCCTTGGGTGATGGCATTGAGATCATGATTGATGCCAACATGGGATGGACCGCTGACACGGCAATCCAGGCAGGCCATCACCTCGATCAGTATGACCTTTACTGGCTCGAAGAGCCTGTCGTTTGCGAAGATTTCGACGGTTACCAGCGCATAGCTGCCGCACTTAAAACGCGTGTTGTAGGAGGTGAAAGTCACTTCACCCGATATGATCTCCGCCCATTCTTCAAGACGCCAAGCTCTCCTATCTTGCAGCCAGATCATCAGCGAGGCGGTCTGACGGAACTAAGAAAGATCGCCAATGTTGCCGAGACATGGGGCGTGCAGATTGCACCCCACTTGTTCCATGAACTGACGGTGCATCTCATGGTCTCAATACCGAACGCCAACTACCTTGAGTATATGGACTGGAACGATGATATCTGGGTCAATCCGGTCATCCCAGTTGACGGCATGATCCGTCCTGGGGAAGAGCCCGGACATGGTCTGGAGTTCAAACCCGAACTCATATCATCCTGCAAAGTTGGCGGGTTCGAAACTCGGAGCTGAGTTGAACGGACGTTGCATCAGCTGAACAACGAAAACCACATCAATAAGTAAAGCGGAACCGCATCATGGCAAACTACGTATCTCCCGACACCGTCAGAAATTGGCTCTCGGATGGTGGAGAGCTGGCATTTCTAGATGTCCGCGAGTACGGCCAATACGGAGAAGCCCATCCTCTATTCGTCATAACCGTCGCCTACAGTACGTTCGAAAGTCGGGTGGCTGAGGTTGCGCCGAACCCACAAGTACGAATGGTGCTCATCGACGGTGCCAATGGTATCTCCGAGAAGGCGGCAGAGCGTGCCGCGCAGTTGGGTTACAGCAATATCAACATCATGGAGGGCGGTGCACAATCCTGGGCTGGTGCTGGTTACACACTCTACGCAGGCGTCAATGTGCCGAGCAAGACGTTCGGAGAGCTACTGGAGATCGAACGCCATACGCCACGTATCAGTGCAGAAGATTTGAAGCGAATGCAGGACGAGAAGTCCGATCACGTCGTGGTCGATGGACGTCCTTACAAGGAGTACAACAACTTCAGCATTCCCGGCGGCATCTGCTGTCCAAACGGTGAGTTAGCGCTGCGCATCCGTGATATTGTGCCAAGTCCTGAGACAACCATCGTTGTGAATTGCGCAGGCCGAACACGTTCGATTCTGGGCGCCCAGACCCTGATCGATGCTGGCGTTTCCAACCCGATATACGCATTGGAGAACGGCACGCAAGGATGGTTTCTGGTCGATCTACCGATCGATCATGGCGCGACGCGAAAGTATCCGGAGGAGATCGGTCACAGTGAAACCGACGATAGGCGGGCGGTCGCGCGCAACCGCGCCCAAATTGCCGGCGTTGAGTTTCTGGAAGCGAACGAAGCCAACGCGCGGCTAGCAGATAAGTCGAGAACACACTACGTGCTTGACGTCCGAACCGAGGCCGAATTCGCTCATGACGGAGTGCCTGGCTCGATCCATGCGCCTGGTGGTCAGCTGGTCCAAGCGACGGATGAATGGATCGCAGTCCGTGAAGCCAACCTGTTGCTGCTGGATAACGATGGTGTTCGCGCGCCATTGGTAGCGTACTGGTTGCGCCAAATGGGACACAAAGCGACCGTTCTTGAGGGGGGCATTGAAGCAGCAAGGGCGCTGAGCATACCGGCTGCGAGTATCACCAACAGCGTCGAGAGTGTACCTGAACTGGAACCATCGGCACTCGATGCTGGTTCTTCGCGGTTGATTGATCTTCGGTCAAGTCTGGCCTACCGGGAGGCCCATATCGATGGTGCCACTTGGAGCATCCGACCTCGGTTAGGAGATCTCGACTTGGATAATTCTCAAACAATCGTCTTGATTGGAGCCCCAACCGCGACAGCGTTGGCTGCGCGCGATCTAGCGGCATCGGGAGCAACGAATGTTAAACGACTGTCAGGTACGCCTGATGATTGGAGAACAGCTGGACTTACCATTGTCGAGACGCCGGACAATCCGTCGGATGACGCACGCATTGATCATCTCTTCTTCACTGCCGAGCGCCGTTACGACAAAGACGCATCGCGACAGTATCTGAAGTGGGAAGTCGATTTGGCTGACCAGCTGGACGATCAAGAGCGAGCCATGTTCCATCTCGCCGGCGGTTAGTGCAGAAGTCAGCTCAATGGTTAAAGATTTGAGTTAACTGCATATTGATCATTACTGTCTCCGACAGGCGGAGTGAGGCTATTGATCCACGAGTCGCAGTCGAAATTCAGGAAACCGCCACGTTATGGGTGATTGTCATAATGTTAGCTCGCAACGTTGTGCTAAGATCAAGCCTTGAGCGGGGTAGAATTTTTGAGGCAGTCGTTGCTGGGCAATTGCAGAGGATTTGGCACTGCGCTGCTGTTGGCACTCACTCATGTGATGAGTGTCTCTTTCGCTAGCGAACCTGCCTCATCCTCCGAGGTCACTCCCGTCAAGGCACCGATCATCAAAGCGGCAGAATGGGCTGAGCAGCTGGAGCCTGACTTTGCATCCGTGCAGTGCAGCTCTGGCGACTATCATACACGCGTGAGGCGCTTGGCGTTTTGTGTTGCGCCGATCGATGAGCCGGCTGTCGTTCCACTGGACGATGCAACATTTCGCTATCGGGTGCTTGTAGAAAAGGGGCTGGACACAGCAACGAATGATTTTGCCAAGGCCGTTGGCAGTATCTTTCGATCCAAGACGGGTTGGATGCAGGCCGGACTCAGTTTTGTTCAAGTCACAAAAGGTGAGGACTTCACAGTCTTTCTCGCGCAGCCGCGGTCCGTCGATCGTCTATGTCGGCCGCTGACCACCGAGGGCACCTTGTCCTGTGCCATTTCCGGCAAAGCAGTGATCAATGCGAAACGCTGGTTCGAAGGCGCTGAGACTTGGAATGGCAATGATATTCCCGGCTATCGAAACTACTTGGTCAATCATGAGGTAGGCCACCTTCTCGGACTTGGACACACCGGCTGTCCTGAGGAGGGCGCACCTGCACCTGTCATGCTGCCTCAAACAAGGTATCTGAAGGGTTGCACGGCAAGTGGTTTGATTTCAGAGCGCGACTTGCAGATGATCGCCCGGGTAATGCCTCTTCTGAGGCGCAGGCTCAGAACCGCGAGGCCTGGGCGTCTGTTGAGCAAGCCGATGTTCTCACGTAAGCGGCGCTGGTACCGAAAACGGCGCGGGCGCAGAAGATATGCCCGACGCCGTCGTCGTCGCTAGGTCGCGATTTTGAAGACTTAACGGCTTGCTTAGATCTTTTGGTGCTAGGCGGCCTTGATGTTTGAGCGCTGCACCTCGTCGAGATTAGCTCCCTCAATTCGGATCAGCTTGACGGGAGCTTCACGCGATGGCGAGTGCACATCGCCGACATCATAGAAATGAGCATCGCCTGGAACCAACGTGTAGGTACGCTCTTTCTCTACCAGTTTTGGTTGCGCGTCAGAGCCTTGCTTGACAATCTTCCAGTCCGTCATCTCGGTCTCACCGGTTGCCTGTCCATAGATGGCCCAGCTCGATCCGTGGTCATGCGGTTCACCATGCGCAGAGCCCGCATAAACGTGACCGCAAATGCAGAATCCGAGGTCAGGATCTTCGAACAGGACTTCTCGCGGATGTTCTCCATCAGCCCGGTCTTTCAGATGCGCCGCAACGAATTCTTTGTCGAGCAGTGCCTTAGAGACGATCTTGCAAACGGTGTCCTTGCCACCGGGGCCGGGATCCGAAGTCAGCGCCGTTCGGATTTCGTCTGCCAGTGATTCGAGCGTTACGGTCATGATCCACTCCTCTCCTTGCAAAATTTACACTATGCTATTCCGCGACAATGTACCCGTCCATGGGCCTAGACAATCCACCTAATAAATTCATCCTACTCGAGTATCCACAAATAGAGACGGTACTCTTAAGTTCCTTTCGTTGCCCGACTTCCAGGTTCCGGCGGATTTTCTGGTGGCCCTGCGAAGCATTGTGCAATGCTTATCCATTTCACCGCTGCGTCTCCCTTGAGGTCGAGCTTGGTATCGGCAATGTTTCGGACCTGGGTAACAACCTGGCAGAATTCAACAGCAGAGCCGATCACCGAAGCCGTGGTGTTTGACTCGTTCCATTCCCAAGTATCGCCGGACGGCGCTTCCAGCCGGACATAAGGCGGTTCGCCGGGTGGATCGAGCTTCCGGTTGGCGAACGTCCATCCAAACGTCTTGACCCCAATCACCGCGATGTTCTTAAGACGATCAGTATTGACCCGTTTCTTACCAAGGATGTCATAAATCTCTTGTCCGTGAGCCCATGTTTCCATCTGACGGGCGGTCACGAACATTCGGAGCCCCATATCTGGCCCAGACCACTTGAAGCGTACATCGGGGCTCTTGTCGGACAGCACATTGCATAACTCTTCCATGCCCTCTGTCCAAGTCTTGAGAAGCTCTTGTCCGCGAATATGGCCAAAGATCTCGCGGGTATGACTTTGCATCGTGCCGCCTTTCTCGCGGGCGGTAGTCAATCGCCCACGAAATTCGTGATAGGCATCGACATCTGTGGCCGTAAGCAATGCCATATGATCGCTGAAATGGAGATGCTGGATGACATCATTGATCGTCCAGGACTTGAACGTTGTCTCCTGTTCCCATTCAGCGTCTTCAAGTGGCTGCAGCAGACTAGCAAGGTCGCGGGCTTCTTCACGAAAGTCGTCGACTTGTTGAATGGCCATCATGGTCTCCGGCTAGCGCGCACTACATTTCAACTTCGATGAGGTAGGGCGTGTCGGTTGCCAATCCAGATTCAAAAGCCTTGGCGAGCTGCTTGGCATCTTTGACTTTGCAACCATCCACGCCCATCCCGGCGGCCATCTTAACCCAGTCCAGGTCAGGACGGTTGAGGCTGAGCATATCAACTGCTCTCGGTCCTGGGTTCTGGACGCCGACGTTGGTCAGCTCTCCGCGCAGTATCTTGTAGCTGCGGTTGGAGAAAACCATGATCGTCACATCGAGCTGCTCCCGAGCGATTGTCCAAAGCGACTGCACGGTGTACATGGCGCTGCCGTCGCCTTCGAGTGCTACGATCTTCTGTCCAGGGCACGCTATTGCAGCGCCGGTCGCAACCGGGAGGCCATAACCGATTGAACCACCTCTGTTGTTCAACCAGGCGTGCGGTGCGGCGCCTGCCGTTAGTGGAAAGAACTCACGACCGGTTGTCACTGACTCATCAACGACGACTGCGTTCTCAGGAAGAAGTGCGCCGATAACGGACGCAATACTTCCGGGATCAATCGGTCCGTCAGGAACATCCGGACGAAATGGCTTAACAACGCCCTTGGGCTCCGTCTGTTCGGCACCCACGGCGTCAACGAGGCCGGCAAGAGCGCTTGCGATGTCATCGCTGTCGCCGGCAACTTCAAAAAATTGGCAGCCATCCTGTGTCAGGATGCTTGGCTTGTTCGGATAGGCAAAGAACGCGACAGGTGCCTTGGCGCCCATCAGCACGATCTTGTCATAGCCTTTCAAAACGTCGAGAGACTTCTCGACGACGTAAGGGATACGGTTGACCTCAATTCGACCCGCGCCGCGATCCAGGCGCGCATTGGACCACTCAGTGAGTAATGCGCATCCGGTTTTGGCAGCAATCTTGCCAGCAAGTACCAGGTTTTCTTCCCGGAGTGCTGCCCCGCCGAGGAGCAGCAGTGTGTTGGAGCCCTCCTTAAGGACCTTGGCTGCCCGGTCAACCTTATTCGAGTCAACAGAGCTGCGCTGTTCGAACTCTGGAATATCAGCTATGCCCGCGCCCTCATTCCATGCGGTATCACCCGGAAGAATGAGCGTCGCAATCTGTCCAGGCGGAACCATTGCAGCCGCAATGGCCTCGGCACCATGCTTGGCAATGTCCTTCGACGAATTCGACGTCTTCACCCAATGCGAAACCGGTCGCGCAAGACCTTCGATGTCTGCCGTTAGAGGCGCATCAAGTTCGATGTGATAGGTTGCATGCTCGCCGACGATGTTGACCACACCGGAACCGGCTTTCTTGGCGTTGTGCAGATTGGCGATGCCATTGGCCAACCCAGGACCTAGATGAAGCAAGGTCGATGCAGGCCGTCCCTTCATGCGGTAATAGCCATCAGCAGCACCTGTTGCACCACCTTCAAACAGACACAGAACGGAACGCATGCCAGGCACCTGATCCAGCGCCGCCACGAAGTGCATCTCGGACGTGCCAGGATTGGTGAAGCAGACATTGACATTGCCGGCCAGCAACGTCCTTACAAGGCTTTCAGCACCGTTCATTTTGTGTCCTGTCAAGATCATGGACCGGCTACTTGCTTGCACAAGTTAAGCATGCAGCTGGCGTGCGGGTTAGCCCAAAGGGATGATCACACCCTAATGATAGTCAATCGTCGCCGGATACCGCAATTCGCGTCTGATATGAAGCAGATAGATGATGTCAGTCAGTATCTGACGCCTAAAGTTCCGGAGTTGGCGCCTCAATTCCATAATAATTCTGAGAGAATGACCATACAAAAGTAAAACCGGTTGTGAGCCCCAAATGAGTTTCACCAACACGATAAGCCGTCTCCTCAATTCACCGGCATTCAAATTTGTACTCGTCATCATTCTGATACTTGCGCTGACCATCCCACTTCTCTTTGCCTACCTTTTAGTTGCGGAGCGGCAGTCGTATGCGCGCCAGGCGCGAGCCGAAGTTGGTCAGATGTGGGGGCGCGAACAGACCATTCGAGGGCCCTATATCGTCGTGCCTTTGACCTACGAGAAAGAGTTCCGCAACCGAGATGTCGTGGAGCGGCGAAAGATCAGAGAGTTTGCAGTTTTTCTGCCTGAGGAACTCAACATCAGAAGTGATGTAGAGGGTGAAGTCCGCAGGAGAGGTATATTCAATGTACCGGTCTACCGAAGCGTAACACGGTTTGAGGGCCGCTTCGAGAAGCCGGTTTTGAGGTCGTTCCAACAGCCTGATCTCACACTAGAGTGGGCGGAAGCGGCGCTGGTTGTCACTCTGAATGATGTCCGCGGAATCAAGAAGACGGCAGAGCTCATTCTCGACAATGGAGCGGGACGCGAAAAGTTCAGGGCTGGGGTCGGCGTCGCATCAAATGGCCGGGTCCCAGGCATTCATGTGCCTTTGACTGGCGAACAGGCGCAAAGCGGATTCGCATTCGCTTTTGATCTGAGCCTAAACGGCTCCAGTCATATTCGTTACATCCCAGGCGGCGGGGAGACCTCGGTCGCCATCAAGTCCGACTGGCCTCATCCGAGTTTTGCAGGTGCGTATCTGCCCGAAAACCGAAAGATTTCAGATGCTGGTTTTGCTGCGGATTGGAAAGTTCCCAGGTTGGCAAGGGGAATTGGTCAGTCAATCAGGCTGAAGCAATTCCGGCACTTGATGACGAGCAAATCTTTCGGCGTTGATTTCTATCAACCGGTCCGGTTTTACAGTCTGGCAGAGCGAGCTCTGAAATACGCGATGGGCTTCATTGGCATAATTTTCCTGGCTGTCTTCATTATGGAAATCCAGAGCCGGAAGCGCGTCCATTGGATACAGTATTTGTTCGTCGGGCTTGCCTTGGTGATTTTCTATCTCGTCCTGATCGGAACCGCCGAACATATCGGTTTTGATCTTGGCTACCTGTTCGCAGCCTTGGCGACCAGTATATTGGTGGGCACTTACTTCGCGGCTGTAGTGCGTTCGCATCGTCGTCGGCTTTACCTTGGCAGCGTCATCGCGGTGATTTACGGCCTGCTCTACTTGCTACTTCGTGTCGAAGACTACGCGATGCTCATAGGCTCAATATCGGTGTTCGCCTTGCTCGCGGTTGTCATGTTCGCAACTCGTGATGTCGATTGGTCAAGAGGGTCAATCAGCGAACAGTCTGATTTTGACGAACGACCTACAACTTAGTTCACATCATGCATCTTCAGCACGAAAGTTGTGCTAGTTCCAATGCAAATCAAATTTTTTCTGCCGAATTTAGCAATGCTTCAATTCTAAGCTGGCATTGTGCATCGCGCGATGAGATTGTTTTGTGGAAGTTGATCTATGAAAAAGTTAGCCAATCGCGATGATAGGCGCGATTTTGGTCGTCGTCACACTGTCATGCATGCCTGGGCCTTTCCAAAGGGCCGGGATCGCGTGCCGTGTACTGTCCGCAATATCTCGTCCACCGGAGCCTTGCTGGAATTTGCGTCCGGGTCCCCGCCATTTGACAGCTTTCGCCTGGCCATTCCAGTGCTGCGTCAGGAATGGTGGTGTGATGTGCGCGATCGGCGTCCCAACCATCTTGGCGTCCACTTTGACTACATGGACAGAATTCTGGCATCGAGCGCTTCACCCCGGATGAAGGGTACGTTCCGCGATCTGCATCAGCTTGGCCGGAAAATCCACGGTATTACGATGAGAATGTGACCGGCGCACCTTGCTGAACTAGTTCAGCGGCAGTGACTTCGCATATGCATTGAGCTGTTTGATTTCCTCGGGCTTGGCCGCTAGTGCAGCGCGCGCATCTTTCAAAGCCTCGGCAGCTTTCGCTTGATCGCCAAGGACAATATAAGAGCGAATAACACGCTGCCATTCACCTAACTCGCCGCCATCACTCCGCAATCGCTCAGCTAGCCCATCCACCATCTGGCGTATGCGCTGCTGTTGTTGCTGTGGAGTGAGTGTCGCCATGGATTCGCGGGCTTCCTTGCTCAGCTCTGGCGCTCGCCCGGCGTTACTGCTCTCCGGCGTTTTGGGTGCAGTTGTATCAGGTTTGGCTGCAGGCGCTTGCCCAACACTCACCTCCGCCAGGCGCTGTCTAATCATCGGGCGCATTTGACCAGGCAGTTTCGTATCTCCGAGAAGCTTGCTGTAAGCTTCAGCGGCCTTCCCACGATTGCCTTCCTGCTCATGCCTCACGGCCAGCCAGAACTTGGCTGGGTAGTAGTCTGGCCTGAGTTTGAGGAGGCGCTCATAAGCCGATTTGACGTTATCGTTCACTAAGCCGTTGGTCGCTCCGAGGATCGCTTCCGCGTACTGGGCTAGGCGGCGCGGACTCTCACCATTGAGTTCGATTGCCCGCTGGTAGGCACCGGCTGCTTTGCGATAGTCTTTTCGACGAAGATAGATCGGAGCGATCACGTCCCATCCGCGCGCGTCGTTGGGGTTGGTTTGCAGCCTGGATTCGACCCGCGCAATAAGCTCGGTAACCGGCAGGTTTCGAGGATCCATGCCGGCGCGCTCAGCATGCGGTTGGGCTGGGAGGCCGGGAGAGCCGAGCGCAAGGTAGCTTGCCATCGCAAAAATGGTAACGCTCCCGGCCGCAATGCTCGCGACCCACATCCGCGAGTTGTCATTCATGCGATCCGTTTCGGCTTCGTTCTGCGTCTTAACTTTGTCCGCCGCTGTTAAAAGCCTGCGAGAGACTTCCAGCTCTGCCGACGCGGCTTCGTCGTCGCTCAGTATGCCGCGTTCTTTGTCGCGCTCAATTTCTGCCAACTGATCACGATAAATCTCAATGTTTGCATCTGAGCTGCTTCCAGTCTTGGGCCTTGTTTCCAGAGTCGGCCGAAGAATCAAAACCAACGTCCCGGCGGTTATCAGTGCGCTTAAGGCCCAGAAAATCATACGGAATTCCTATTTGCCCTTTTGACAGCAGGGAGGACGGAGCAGAACGTTGGTGGATGACCCATGTCAAAGCCATCAAATTACAATGCGTCTGTGGTCTATGCCACGCATAGAACCACTAAACTGTACTGACCTTTAGTTAGGTTGTTTCATTGCCGGTTCCAATCGCGTAATGGCATCGCAGGCTTACCTCGGCAACAGGCAAATGGTTCGCGATGACAAGTTGCGGAGACGAAACGCGGGAGATGGCACGATGATGTACTTTCTTGGGCGGCTCTTTCTGGTCCCGATCGGGTTCATACTGTCGTCTCTTGTTGCGCTTTTCGTTATCATAACGCTGGGATCTGAGAAGATAACACACGCAATTCAGGGACAGAACGACGTTCCACTGTCTGCCGCTTTCGAACTGGTCGGCCAGGCTGCGGTGCTAACATCTGCTATGACCATAATCCCCGCCCTAGCGTTGGTTATAATCGGAGAAGTTGGACGTATAAGATCCATCATTTTCTACGTCGTCGGCGGAGGCTTGGCACTCGTTGCTATTCCCGCATTGGCTCAGGCAGGGATAAGTGGCGGACTGGAGATGCCAAGCACAGCCCTTTGGCAGATATTTGCCACAGCAGGCTTCCTGGCTGGATTTACTTATTGGTTAATTGCGGGCAGAACTGTCTGATTTATATGCTTTTTCCGGAATTTGATTAATCAAGTCCAACTGAAACGCGTTGATGCTGGAAGCTTCCGGGCGTATGAAACGCTTTGGGCATACATTCTAGAGGCGCTCCATGGTTGGATTTCTTGGCGGCCTACTACGCGTAGTTATAGGTTTCGTACTCTTGTGCTTGGCCGCCGGTGCGGTTCAGGTCTTGTTCGCAGTCACGCCGACTGAACTGGCTGACGCGGGCTGGGAGTATTGGAACCAGTGCGGCGTTTGGGTTCTTGAATCAGCCACGATCTTTGCTGTTTTCGCCTTACCATTCGCCGCTGTGTCTGCATTGATCAGTGAGTGGTTTGGCATTCGCAGCTTCGCTTACCACGGCTTTGTGGGTATCGCGATCGCTATTGCTGACTTTGGCCTGATCACGACTGGCGAGGCAGACGGCGTTCCAACAATCGTTAACAGCTATGCTATGGCAGCGTTTCTGACGACTGGCCTTGTAGCAGGCTTTACATATTGGTTGTTTGCGGGCCGCTTTGCTTATCGGTCAATAGAAGTTGACGATGACGCCTATGATATGCCGCCACCGCGGACCGACCGCTCGGTTCCAAGTGGCTCGGCCAGCCCATCAGATGCGCCAAAGAGATCACCTGTGTCGCCACAGTCGGCCGCTGACGAACGCGCCAGAGGGTCCAGGCCACCGTCATCAGGTGAGGCGAAGGCGTCCAGTCAGCCACCGAGTATTCCGCGGAGCCCGGCTGGCTCAGGGAGTTCTAGTTCTTCTCCCCCGTCGACTGGTACAGTTCCGTCCACCAAGCCCAAGCCTAAGACGTTTGACGCCTAAAGCTCGATTTGCACTGGTTGTGACTGTACCTGCGGACACCCTTCGTTTACTCATGTAGGTGATGGTAGTCCCTGAAATTCGGCATGGACGGCTCTGATGCTTGCATTGCAACTTCAAATACTGAACAGCCTGACACAGGCTGCATCCAGTTATGCCGATCTGTATGCAGATTTGCTAAGGGCTTCGCAGCCTAGGCCTGAGCCTGGGCGGTCTTGGTACAAGCCGCCTACGCCCGATCCATTCTCAGGCACCTGGCCGTTTATGATGCCATCACCGAACAATGCGATGACGCCGTTTCTTGCGTTCGCGATGATGGGGCCGTGGGCCTGGCAAGCACCGGCATTTGGACAGTCCAATCCAATTTTCGCCGGACCTCTCGCAATGATGAACTTCTGGGTGCAAGCCTGGGGCGGATCAACAGCCTCTCAGGTGGGCGCAAATTCACTGACGCCGATGTGGCCTTGGGACAATTCGAATGGCTCACAAACGTCGCTGACGCCAAACTATGGTATGATCAAAATGTCGATCACCTTCCCTGACGAGACAGAGATCAAGTTCTCGTTCCCCGGTCCACCTGTCTGAGCTCGCTATTTCTTCTTTTGAGTCGCTTTAGTTGCAGCCTTCTTAGCAGGTTTTTTCGCTTCTGCCTTCTTTGGCTTGGTGGTGGCACTAGTTTTTCGGCAGTAGGCCGTCAGTTTCCGTCCGCGCTTGTCGACTTTCTTCTTTGGCGAAATCCAGCTGCACTGCGCCTTCTTACAGTCACAGGCTGACTTCGCAAGCCCTTGGCATGGTGACTTTGGTTTCGACTTTTTGTTGGTGTTTTTGGACTTACTGGTTTCAGAAGTAGACTTACCCTTTTTGGAAGTCTTGCTTTTGGCGCTAGTGGGTTTGGACTTGCTCGTCTTAGTTTCCGATTGCTTGGCCTTCTGAGCCGATACGCTTGTGAGCGACAAGCCAAGGAAACCAAAAATCGCGAATGCCGTAACGGTGAGGCGCAAAAACGAACGCATAGTGTAGTTCTCCAAACTAAGTTTGGTAGCAAGTGTCACGCAAAAAACTATTCCATGTCAATGCACTAAGCATGCGGAATAATAGATTTCACGATCTGAAGAAATCGCAACCTTGCTGGGATTATATTGCAGGTAGCTGGATAGTCCGGTGCGGGCGTTTCAAAATCGGTTAAGCTGCATTTTCAGGTTCATCATCGATCGTCTTGGCTCGGAGCATTGTGAAGGCTGGCGACCATTGAGAGGCATTGGGAGTAAGACACTTGAGCAAAGTTGCTGTCATTACAGGTGCCGCGTCTGGTATCGGGAAATCGACCGCTCAGCGGTTGGTTCGATCGGGTTGGGAGGTCGTCGGTTTAGATCTGTCGTTTGGAGCCGAATTGACAAATTCCGAAGGGACGGCAGGATTAAAAGTGCTTCACTGCGACGTCGCCAGCGAGGCCAGTATTTCCGCGGCTTTTACGGCTGTCGCAAAGTCCTACGGCCATATCGATGCCATCGTCTGTTCAGCCGGGAAGCTAGAAATTGGACCGCTCAGCGAAATGGCTGTCGAAGATTTTGATTGGCTGTATCAGGTTAACACCCGGGGCGCATGGCTCTGCGCGCGCGCAGCCGTTCCACTGATGCGAACAAGCCCACATAAAGACCAGCTACCCCGCATTGTGTTTTTGGGCTCGATTGCGGGCATAAGACCAAAGGTATCCGGTGGTGCCTACGGCGCGCAGAAGGCAGCTCTGCATGTCATTACGAGCGTTATGGCTGCTGAGCTTGGACCGGAAGGTATTCTCGTCAACGCCGTTGCACCGGGCACCGTTGATACTCCAATGGTACAGGCCAAGTCCGATAGCAGCAAAACTGGTGATTATCGACCAAGTGGAAACTCACCATTGGGTAGGGTTGCTGCACCGGAAGACATCGCGTCTGTTGTTGAGTTCCTCCTAAGCGATAAAGCCAACTACGTCACAGGCGCGATAATCCCGGCGGATGGAGGAACGCGCGCGGCCTTCATTCCACCTGCAGTGCAATCGAATTAATCGCTGCTACACGACCCCTTTGTCTCTTAGCTCTGAGATGTCCGACGCACTAAAGCCGAGGTCAGTCAGGATCTCATCGCTGTGTTGGCCGGTGTCAGGTGTCGGCTTCAGAAAATTCGGTTGCGGCGCGTCCGATAAGTTGATTGGTTGGCCAACGACTCCGTACTCACCCAGTTGGTCATGCTTAACTTTGCGCGCAATGCCCAAGTGCTGCACTTGAGGTTCAGCAAAGGTTTTGTCAATCGTGTTGATTGGGCCGCAAGGAACGCCAGACATATTGAGGGCTTCAATCCAATGAGCGCTCGGCTGCGCTTTCGTGATCTCAGCAAGTCCATCGTTCAAAGCAGCCCTGTTTGCAGAAGCGCTGCTCCTTGGTCGAAAACCTCTCATCTTCCAAAAGATGTTTTGCTGACAGCGCTTCGCAACAGCGCTTCCAAAGAACGTCGCCCGAGGCGGCAATATTGATATGGCCGTCCGAAGTTGGAAACACACCTGTTGGTATCGACGTTGGATGGTCATTGCCGGCTTGGCCCGCAACGTCACCTTTCATGAGATATCGCGATGCCTGGAAATCGAGCATGAAAATCATCGCCTCGATCAGGGATGTGTGCACCCATTGGCCCTTGCCAGTTTGTTCGCGGTCGAGCAAAGCCATCATGATGGCCTGAGCCAGAAGAAGACCCGACGTCAGATCAGCAATCGGGATGCCGACACGAACCGGACCTTGTCCCGGCAAGCCCGTAATCGACATTAACCCNCCCATGCCNTGNGCAATNTGATCGACGCCGGGACGCGTGGCGTCCGGTCCGGATTGACCAAACCCAGAGATACTGCCGTAGACAATGCGNGGGTTGATTTTGGCCACGTGTGGATAGTCGATGCGCAGCCGCGTTTTTACATCCGATCGATAATTCTCGACGATGACGTCAGCANTTTCGGCCATCTTGAGGAAAACAGCCCTTCCCTCTTCCGATTTCAAGTTGAGCGTTAAGCTGCGCTTATTGCGATGAAGGTTTTGATAGTCAGGTCCATGGCTGGTGCCCCCGGCTGCATCACCGGAGTCCGGGCCTGGCCGTTCAATCTTGATAACGTCAGCGCCCCAGTCCGCCAACTGCCGAACTGCNGTCGGCCCGGCTCTATGGGCGGTCAGATCCAGGACCTTNAAGCGGGAAAGCGGCAGCCGTGTCATGGCGATTCTCCTCANATGGCTCATTCCGGAGCCGGTCTCNTATCATGCTCAGCATCGTGATGCGGATATCACGCTAGCGCAACCGTCCAAGCTTATTGATCAGGTCGGCGGTGCATGCACATGATGATCGCGAAAAGTCGTTTGAGAGGGACAAGAAACATGACCAAGCCAACCGGACTCGGGATCTGGTGCTCCACAAATGTACTCAAAGGCGAGGAGTTGGCTGACTTGGCTCAGGCGGTCGAGAAGCGCGGTTATGCAACACTGTGGTATCCCGAGTCACTGTCCTATGAATCGTTCGCGATGGGAGGCTTTCTTCTCAGTCACACAAACACCCTACAAGTCGCCAGTGGTATCGCAAACATCTATGCGCGTGATCCGCTCACGTCGGCGCAGGGCTATGACAGCTTGAATGCCATGTACAATAATCGATTTGTGTTGGGCTTAGGTGTCTCGCATATCCCATTGGTCGAGAAGGCGCGGGGGCACATATANAGCAACAAGCCTGNCACAACTATGCGAGCTTACCTAAAGGCTATGGCGGAGGCTATCATCGATCCAACGATCAAGCGCGAAGACCGGGATATCGTTCTCGCCGCGCTTGGCCCGAACATGCTCAAGCTCTCCGCAACGGATAGCAAGGGTTCACACCCTTATTGTGTCACACCGGAGCATACCGCTGAGGCCCGTGANATCATGGGGCCTGATGCGTGGCTCTGNGTTGAGCAGAAAATCTGCCTTTCCTCAGACAAGGTGGCCGCGCGCAGTGTCGCCCGCAAGCATATGCGTCGNTACATGGTGCTTCCGAACTACAGGAATAATTGGTTGCGGTTAGGCTTCACCGAAAACGACTTCGATGGNGAAGGAAGTGATCGCTTTCAAGACGCCATGGTCGTTTCTGGTCCGGAGCAGGAGATTCGCANTTGCATCGAGGCGCATCAGCGNGCTGGGGCGGATCAGGTTATCNTCCAAGCATTTCCGCCTGATGGCAGTAACGGTACAGACGTGCGGGCGTTGGATGCATTTGCACCTGCTTAACGTTTGAGAGCTCAATCTGATCAACTTCGCACANAGCTTAGGAAATAATTAGTAAATCTGAGGACAGAAGCCCCCGAAAATTAAAATCGATTTAGCTATTACAGTCTAAGGTGCCANCTTGAAGGTTAGTGTCATCTTAGGGAGCTCCACAGNGCCTGGACTGTTTTGGCGGCGCAGAAATGCCAAGCTCGATGCACGGCTAAACACNGTTGTCGAAACCTCCGAGCGNAANAAGCATACCTATAAGCGCAAGACTCCGGGCGTTGTCATTGACACGTCATTTGTTGATCAACAGAAAGCTTCGCCAGTCGAGGATTTTGAGACCTTCGACCAGCTGGCCGGTCAGGAGCCGGTTGGCGAAACCGAGCGATACGATGAGCTTTCGGAAGCAGAGCAAGANCTTTTAGATCAGCCGGAACCAGAAGCTTACGACGAAGGGCCAGCAGCGCAGGTTCTGGATACGGCAAGCGCCGGCGGCGAAATCGAGATTCAGGATGCGAGCGAGGCACTAGAGCTTCTCGAGATAGCGATCGAGCGCTACGAGCTGGCCGAAAGGCAGGAAGAAGAAGCCAAAGAACGCGAAGCGCAAGCAAGGCGTGAAATCGAGCAGCAGCAGACGCGCTTTGGTGAGTTNGAGAAAGAAATCCAGCGCTTGCGCACGTCTGAGCAGAAGGTACAAGAACAGCGCGACTTGGCTGTTCAGCTAACCGAAGAGACANNGCAACGCATTATTGAACTCGAGGCCGAACAGCGGCCCCAGGGAAACTNGGGTGACGTAACGTCCGACGATACGCAGAACGAAGCCCTGTTGCAGACAATTNATGACCTGCAGTTGAGGTCAGCCGAGCTTGAAGCCGATGTTGAAGCATTGAACCAAGCTCTCTCTGCAGCAGATGATGAGCGCGATGTTGCTCGGGAGTTGGCAGAGAAAGCTGAAGCAGAGCTTAATCGGTTCCGCAATTTAGTAGACGAAGACGAGCAGGCCAAGAGCGAACATGCTGAAGCATTGGAGCAGGCTAAGGCTGAAGTCGCTGCAGCATCAGAGCAGGCTCAGGCCCTCACCGATGAGACCTCTGAGCTGCATCAGAAAATCGCGCAGTACGAACAGAGCCAGGCAGATCTAGAGCATCAACTTGGCGAAGAAAAAGAACAGCGACAGGCTGCTAAGAATGAGCGTGAAAACTGGGTCAAGCAGCACAAAGATCTGGAAAGCCAGGTTTCAGAAGCGCACGGCCTGATCGATGAGCAGAAGAACGAGCTGGTTCAGCTGAAGGCAAAGCTGGAGCAGCAAGAGCAGAACAGCAATAAGAAAATTGAAGAGCTCCAGCAGGCGAATGAGTTGTTGAGCTCCGCCAAGTCCGAGCATGACCAGGCAAGTGTGCACTGGAAGCTGAATTTGAGCAACTACGAGATGAGCTGGAAACAAGTCAGAAGCAGCGCAATGAAGTTGAATCAAAACTGAGGTTAGAAACAAAGGCGCTGCGTGCACTGGAAACTGAGCGCGACTACGCTAAGCGAGAGATCGACGAGCTACACATAGAGCGGACCCAGTTCTACACCAAGCTTGATCAGCTCCAGAAGGACGGCAACAAAGCCGATCTCCAGGTCACGCAGGCGACAGAAGCCCTCCAACAGGAGCGGGACGAAGCAATCCAAAACGCAGAGGCATTGCAGGCCCAAGTGATAGAACTTCGTCTGCGCCTCGACGACGACGAACAATCGCATGCGAGCGATGCGGCAGCCATTTCTGAAGAGACTGAAAAGCGTGAGGCCGTTGAGCTTGAACGTGATGACGCCAACAGGAAACTTGAATCAGCTGAAGCTGAGTTATCGATCCTACAACTTCGAATCGACGAGTTCGAAAAAGCGAAACTGAACGAGCAGGAAGCCAATTCAGGGCAGCAAGCAGAAATCGAGAAGGCCACGAGTGAGCGCGATGAAGCCTTGAGTCGATTGGCTGCGCTGAAAAGCGATCTGCAAGAGCGCGAGCGTCAACTTGCGTCGATCCAATCGGAACTCAAGCAATCTATTCAGGCAAGTGAAGCCGGTGCTGGTGACCTGGAGCGTTTAAGCAGTGAATTGAATGCCAAGCTTGCCCATGCAGAGGGGCGTGCCGAAAATGCGCAGCTGAAAATTGGTTCTCTCGAAGTTGAGCTGCACCAGCGCAAGGAAGCGCTCAAGAGCCACCTGACAGAGAAGGCAGGAAATACCGATGGCCTTGATTTGGCTATCAACGAACGCAACGCAGCCATTGAGCGCGCGGAAGCTGCCGAAGCCGAACTCAAACAGCGCCAGGACGAGTTCGAGAACAGCCAGCAGCAGATCGATGATATCCGCAGCGAGTTGGAGGACGAGCGCGATCAGGCCCTCTTGCGTGCCGCCAAGGCCGAGCAGGAGCTTCTTACCCTGAAAGCTGCTCAAAAAGGTAATCAGGGTAGGTCGGGCGCGAAGTCAGGTAACAAAGTCTCCGAAGACGCAGCGCGTTTGATGGCCCTTCGCAATGCCACGTATAAGCCGGTAATTGTAAATCGTGTGAAGAAGAAGGCCCCGGCCAAAGCGGATCAAGACGGTGAGAAGAGCGCGTCAAAAAAACAGGCGACGTAGACGGAAAGAGCTCGCCCGCGGCAAAGAAAGATCGCAAGGAAAAGCGTCACGGCTCTGGAATCTAGGCTGGCTTCAGTGTCGAAGGTTCAACCCATCTCCGTCCTTGTTACGTTCATGACAAATCATCCAGCGGTGCCAGACTGGAGATCATTCCTAGCAGGGTGAGCGAAGCCATCGACGAAGTCTCTGTCGGCGAAAAGGTGGTCCTCACATATTCATCGGCGCAGGAGACTTCGTCGGTCGATTGCCAAGTTCAGTGGTTCTCTGATGGTTCGTTTGATGTTCAATATCTAGGGCCATTTCGTACGCAACAAGTGAAGCAGCAGCGGTCGTCAGATCAAGAAGACGGCAACGACAAAAAGTCGGGAGCCGGGAAAGGTGCTACCCGGGGATTTGGTCGCGCAGGTGCTTCTCGGCGAACTGGCTAAGTCGAACTATTGCTGGGCGGCAATCGCCCAGATCACCCCACCGATTGATAAAATCCATCAGCCGATGGACATGGTCGCAACAATTGTTCCGGTACGGAGACGTTTGCTCTTCTGCGCAGATGTTTCTTGCATGGGACTTCAGCATCCTCAACGTAAATGAGTATAATCATCTCCAGGCTGGCACCTCGAAGATGAACGAGCGCAGCTCAAATCCATTCTGGGCTGCACGCTTCAAACTCAATTGTCTTGGGCAAGGAAAGTCTTGCTGCCAAACCTGTTCACTCAGTCCAATAGATTGGATCTGCCAGGTAAGGCGCCCTTTCTGGGCAGCAATTAACTCTCAATGCGATTGTTAGGCTTGCCATCTGGCGCACCATTCTATCGTGAAAGAGGATGCCAACTATCCATAGTTGCCAGCATCGACATAGCGGTAATTTGGACTCTTCGCCCCTAGTAAGCAAGCACAATTAGGAAGTAGAAAACGAGTAACGGTGAAGGATCGCCGTACCGGCGGCTAACTCTCGACTTGTCTCGTGCGAAGCCAGTTGCGAATATCGGTCCGGCACGCATCAGGAAAGACCTATTCATGTCGACATCTCCACCATCAACTAGCAACAAAGTTGAGAAGCAAATCGAGGCAATCGAGCGTTGGAACCCGCATGTCAACGCAATGATGGCTCGCAACGATGAAGCGGCGAGACGCGACGCGGAAATACTGGATAAAGCTTCTGAGAATGGCGAGTGGCGCGGCTTGCTGCACGGCGTCACCATCATGGTCAAAGATAACATCGATACGGCTGGTATCGAGACCACGAACGGGTCCACCTTCTTCAAAGGGCATGTGCCGAATCAAGATGCACCTGTCCTACGAAAGCTGCGTGATGCTGGAGCAGTCATTCTCGGCAAGGCGACATTGCACGAGTTTGCTTTCGGTGTACGGTCGTTCAATCCTGTGATCGGACAGGCACGAAACCCATATGACACGTCACGCATACCAGGTGGTTCAAGTGGCGGCTCCGGCATAGCTGTCGCCACAGGAATGGCAGATATGGCGCTTGGAACTGATACCGGCGGTTCAGTGCGCATTCCTTCGTCTATCAACGGCATATCTGGTCTTCGACCAACGGTTGGGCGAATATCCAATCATGGAAGTTTCCCGGTCAGTGCAACACACGATACCATCGGTCCGATGGCGCGAACCGTGAGCGATGTCGCTCGTCTATTCGCTGTTATGGCCGGCTATGAAGATGCCGATCCGATATCAGAAGATCGTCCACTTGAGAATTTCTTGCCGACGCTCGGAAATGGAATCAGCGGCCTTCGAATAGCAGCGCCGCGCAACTACTACTTCGAGTCGCTTGATGCAGATGTTGCCCGCGCTATCGAGGAGGCCATCAAAATACTCGAAAAGCTTGGCGCCCGGTTTACAGGGGTGACACTGGACGGCGCCGAAACGGCGTTAGAGAACCTCGCAACCATCATCTATTCGGATGCCTGTATGGTGCATGAGGATCGACTAGATGGGCAGGATGAAAAGTGGGGCGAGCAAACCATCGAGCGCATGCGTATGGCCCTCGCACAAACAAGCCGGGACTATGCTCGCGCACTTCGTGCGAAAGAGGCATGGCAACGTACGTTGAAGCGCTTGTTTGCTGATCACGACGTATTACTGACACCAACATTGCCGCATCCGCCGCCACCTATCGAAGACAACAAGTCGCTATACGAGGCAACCACGCGCGTCGCTGCAAACACGTATGCGGGAGCGCTGGGCTCACTCCCAGGTTTATCCGTGCCTTGCGGAGTGAGTAGTGATGGCATGCCAATTGGCATGCAATTGGAAGCCGCATGGTGGCAGGAGCCAACCCTTTTGCGCGCAGGGTATGCGTATCAGCAAGCAACGGATTGGCACACCCGACGGCCGAAGCTGCCCACTTGATCGCGAGAGCGTTCACTCGCCCGGGACGATGTTCTTGTCAGGGGCTTTGCCGCCGAAATCGATATATTTCTGCATCGTATACCGAAACAGCCGGTACAGCAGTGGTGCCAACGGTATAACGATAAAGATCCGCACAAGATGATAGGCGGTGACGAGCGCCACGCCCTGTCCGAGGAGCTTGGCCGTCAACGCCATCTCGGTGACGCTACCCGGCGCAGTCGCGAGGAAGTAGCCACCGAAAGGCTTGTCGGTGACAAGCCATAGGCCGAAAGCCACGCCGGCGGTTAAAGCCAGGAGCAACAATGTTGTGATCGCGGCAGCCCAGGCAAAGCGAACATCACGCCGGATCTGCTCTCGTGAGAACTGGGCGCCGAGTGAGATGCCGAGCAGGATCTGTCCTGCTGCAAGGAGTGGCCTTGGCACATCCGAGAAATGAAATCCCAGTGCGGAAATCGCGGCACCAATGGCCAGCGGTCCCAGGAAGTTGCAGTTCGGAACGCCAACTTTCCGAAACACAAATGTCCCCGCGGCTGCCAAGGCATAGAGCGCGACCAGGCCTGTAGGGTCGACATCTTGCGCAGGGCGAATAACGGGAATGGTATGGCCGCCGGCAAGCATCAGGAGCGGTGGAATAAAGAGGACAATAAAGACGATACGAAGCGTCTGAGAGAACACAACGGGAGCTGGTGGTGCCCCCCATTTCTCAGCCAAAACACTCATCTCAGCCGGTCCGCCGGGCATTGCTGCAAAGAACGCCACTGTTCCGTCGCAGTGTGCCAGCTTGCGCAGCATGATCGCCGTAACAAGACCGGCGGCAATCGTCAAAAGCGCTGCGCCGACCATAAACCAGGCATTGTTTATAGTTTCTGTCAGTGCCTGCGGTGTGAAATACAGGCCAACCGCGGTGGCGACGATGAGCTGACCGACAGGGCGGTAATGGCGGTGGCGTGGCACATGGACTTCACCAACGCCCATCAGGACGGCGAGTAGCAGAGGTCCTATCATCCAGGGCAGAGGCATTCCGATAAGAGTAGCCAGATACCCCACCGCTGTGGCAGCTGCGAGCATGGCAATGCGCTCGGCCCAGATGTCCAATCTTCGACTCCGCCTCTGTTGATGACGTTATCATCCTACGGATCGCGTTGGAGCGTGACAAGCAGGCGGCCCATACGGCAAGTCATAGCCCAGTTGCCATAATTGCATGGCTCTCGTCGCGCGTTGTTGGTCTCAATCGACAAAACGCTCGGCAAGGTAAGGACGAAACGCGAAAGGCATTGGCATCGGTATGGAGATCAATCCACTACATCCCCTTTTTGCCGCAGAGGTTACCGGGCTGGATCTTGACAGTCCTCCTGATAGAGAAACCTTCAGTGAAATTCATGAGGCGTTCGAAAAGTACGCAGTCCTGGTTTTCCGCAACCAGCCAATCACTGACGAGCAACAGATCGCGTTCAGTGAGCGCTTTGGTGACTTGGAGACGACAAAAGTCGGGACACCGGGTGCGGGTAGCAAGCTCATAACGCTCACAAACTTTTCGCCAGAGGGTAAGATCGTACCGCCGACGGATAAACAGGTTCTCAGTGGCAAGGCAAACCGGGAGTGGCACGCCGATAGCTCTTTCAAGGAAGTCGCAGCATACGCGTCGATGCTGTCCGCACGTGAAATCCCGAGCTCAGGTGGCAACACGGAATATCTCTCCATGCGTTCCGTCTATGCTGACCTTCCTGCAGATCTCAAACAAAAAGCAGACAAGGCCGTCGCAATTCATGACTTTTCGTACGGCCGCAGCAAGATTGATCCGCATCTTGTGACCGACGCAGAACGCCAGGCGGTCCCAGCCGTGCGACAAGCGATGGTCATAAATCATGGGCCGCACGGTAAGTCGCTATATCTCGGCGCACATGCAGCGCGCGTCGAGGGCTATGCAGAAGAGGAAGGCCGCGAGTTAATCGACACGCTCATGGATTTCGCCAACCAGCCCAAGTACATCTATTCGCATGCTTGGCAGCCGCACGATCTCATATTGTGGCACAATCGAGCGGTGCTTCACCGAGCAACACCATTCGATAGTGCCAATCAACGTCGTTTGATGGTGCGCACGACGATCGCCGGTAAAGCACCAAAAGTCGCAGCCAGCGATCGCATTTAGTTTATAACTTCCAAGAACAAAATCAGGATTTCGGAGGTCCCAATGCTTCAGGTCAAGAACCACGCCAAAGAGATGCTCGAAAAGGGTGAACTATCGCTCGGTGTCGGGATCCGAAATGCACGCACCAGTGACATTGGCAAAGCCATGAAGACAGCAGGCTTCGACTGGCTGTTCATCGACATGGAACACAACACGATGGACATCGATATGGCTTGCCAGATCGCCGTCGCCGCCCAGGACGCTGGCATTACGCCAATTGTGCGCGTGCCAGGCTTTGAACATCATCATGCGACGCGGGCGCTCGATGGCGGTGCGCAGGGGATCGTCGTGCCACATGTTGATGACGCAGCAACAGCGGAGCAAATGGTCATCAACTGCCGCTATCCGCAGGTCGGTAAGCGTTCGATGACTGGTGCGTTGCCGCAGCTCGCGTTCGAATCCCATCCGTTTGGCGAGGTCGCTGAAGCAGTAAACGCAGCAACACTGCTCGTTCTCATGCTTGAGACACCCACGGCAATTGAGAACGCCGATGCTATTGCTGCAGTTCCTGGCGTCGACGCCCTGCTCATCGGCACCAATGATCTGTGCATGGAAATGGGGATTCCAGGACAGTTCGATCATCTGGATGTCGCTGCTGCTTATGAGACAATGGTGGCAGCTTGCAAAAAGCACGGCAAGCACCCTGGTATGGGCGGTGTCTATAATCCCGAACTCATGCAGAAATACATTGGTATTGGGGCGAGATTGATCCTGTCCGGCAGCGATATGGCGTTCATGATGTCTGGCGCGAAGGCACAGGCCAGTACGGTTCGCAGTCTCAAATAACACTATTTCACAATGACATAAGATGTTGAGATGCTTGTTGAATTGACTTTTTGGACCATCATCTCATTACTGTCATGGCTGGCTGCTATCTGCCCGGCAACATTGCGAGTACTTTTTTTGCATGCGGGGCACGCCATATGGCTAAAATCGTAACCGTCCACGGCACTTTTGCGCACATTGAAATTGGCTCAGATGGCAGCAGCAGCGATGCACAAAAACAGTGGTGGCAGCCCGGCAGTACGTTTGAGATCAGTCTCAAGAATATGGTTGAGCCCGATCCTGCTGCCAACGAGCCTGGCAGCAGCGTTGAATTCAAACCATTCGTTTGGAGTGGCGACAACAGCGAACGGGAACGCCGCAAAGCTGGATCACGGCTGTTAAGAGATCTTCAGGCACTTGAATCACGCAACGAAAAGTACTGCATTGTCGGTCACAGCCATGGTGGTTCGGTTATCTCTTCAGCACTGCTAGAGGCTGCTTCTCGTGGCTTTGAACTCAAGGGCCTTCAGAAGTGGATTACGATAGGTACGCCGTTTGTAGAGATGCGCCGTGAACGGTTTCTGTTTTTGCGCCTGCCATTACTTCTAAAGGCGATGTTCGTTGCATCGCTGATGCTGCTGTTTATGTATCTCTTCTATGTCGTCGGGGAACTGCTCGATGGCCAGCGAATGATTGAGAACGAACGACAACTCATTCGACTGCTTGTCTCTACGGCACTGACGGCAATCCCATTCATTGTATTCTATCTCATCGCCTTAATACTCGATCGAAGGCGATTGTTTTATTATCGCAAAAGTAACAAGGAAAAAGCCCGTCATCTCTTCGGAGATCGGTGGCTACCCCTGTCTCACGAAGACGACGAAGCGGTGCGTGGTCTTGGCTCTCTCCGCCAAATAAGGATGCAGATCTTCAGCAAATCGTTTGCTGTCCCTGTCCTCAGCCTGATGTCGGTGTTCATATTGCCGTTGTTGTATCTCTACGTCTTGTTTTCACCATCGCTGATGGTCTCCATCGCGAACTACCTGAAGACGGAGGTCTACGAGATCAACAGCTATGCCGGTCAGGAGGCTGGCGTGAAAGGTATGCTCGATTCGATTCGACAGCGGACAAGACAAATCCAGCAGGCGCGCAAGCGATTGGACGACGTTGATATCCAACCTGGAGACCGGTTGGAGGAGCAATCGAAAATCAGAAATTGGCGCAAAGAGCGGCTCGATCTACGCCAACAGTTGGACAAGAAATATCCCGATGCGACCGCAATTCAGCGCGCCCAGCGGTTTGAACGCCGCTTCTTGCAAGAGCGGGTCAATGGTCAGCGACGTCCCTGCGCTAGTGGCAATCTTTGTGGCGAAGGCCAAGACATTCTGCTGAATGCCAAATTACTCTTCCACCTGGTGACAGATGAGGTTGCAAGCTGGACGCTTGACGAGTCTGCCGGTCGTGGGATTTGGGGGCGACTGCTGAGATCTGCGGTGCCCGTCCTATTGGTTCCTCTGGTTTTTGGCCTATCCGCGATCCTTCTGGTGCTGTTGGTTCAGTTTCTCGCCCGAATATTCAGTAGCGCTATAAGCCGATGGCTTGATAGCCAGACATGGTTCGAAGTTCGCAGAACCGCACTCGGTAACGACACGGAAGCAGAGGTCGCTGTTGGTACTGCACCGGCGCCATCCTGGCAGAATAAGTCAGCAGGTTTTCTGCCGTCTGCAGTTGGAGAGCCAATCGCAATTCACTCCAATCAGGCAATGTCTCACGCAATTGAGAAGATCCGGAATTCGATCAGTGAATTTGCGTTGCATGAGGGAACGGATGGCCAGATCGGCAGCGTCCTCAACTATTTGACCTGGCAGGAACTCATTCACACGTCATATTTTGAGGTGCCTGAATTCAGAGTGCTCTTAGCCAGAGCGATCAGCGAAAGCGAGGGCTTTGAGCCCAGCACAGCTTTCCGGTCACGACCCGACTACAAGGATGTGGAGACGTGGCTGCGCACAATCGAGAGTAGTGTGAAGCAGATGGACGAGGGCGCCAGTTAATCCGGTCATATGAACTGAGGCATTTCTCGTTTGCGTGGGTTCACAGATCCATCGAGCGCGCCAAGAGCTTGGTGATCAGTCTGGAACGACGGGTTCGCCGAAGTAATATCCTTGAAGGTAGTCAACGCCTCTTGCCGAAAGTGTATTGGCCGTCTCCGCGTCGGTAATCCACTCTGCCACAGTCTCCATGCCCAACTGCCGCGACAGCTCTACCATGCGCTCAAGAAATGCACTCTGTGACGGGTACTTGTTGATGTTTACAACCAGACTCCCATCGATTTTCACAATATCGACCGGCAGGGCCTGCAGAATATCGAATGACGTGTAACCACTGCCAAAATCATCAATTGCGAGGCGACAACCAAGTTTCTGAAGCGTGGTAACGAAGCGTGTCGCCTGCTCCACATCCTGAATTGCCGTTGTTTCCGTAACCTCGATTATCAAACGCTTGGCTATTTCCGGTCGTCGTGACAGCGTTTCTGACATCTTGGCGAGTGCCAGCGGATCAGAGAATGTCGGGCTGGAAAAATTGAGCGACAAGTTGAGGTGGCGATGGGCATCGAGAAGTTCCATTGCAAACTGAAAACTGCGCTTATCGACGAGATCACTCTCACCTGCGCTTTCAGCTGCCTGAATGGTTTTCTCGGCTGAATGATATCGTCCATCGGTACCCTCAAACCGCATCAGGCACTCATAGAACCTAGGTTGCCGGGTAATGCTGTCGACGACAGGTTGGAGAGCCATGTGGACGCGATCGCTTGAGATCGCAGAGCGTGCTTGTTCAATCGGGATCCCGACATCGGCCTCAGAAGCATGAAGCTTGGGCCCGGCGCGCTGGGCATCTTCAACAGCAAGCTTCATCGCATCGCTGGCAGCCATGATCTTCAAAGTCTTTGCGTCTGCTTCTTCCAATTGAGACTGCCTTGAGGACTTCGACACGACGTTTGCGGTTGCCCTAACCTGTCCATCAGCCAAAGTGCCCTGCCAGAGAGCCATGATCGTGGGCAGACTATCTACCATTTCCCATCACAGTGTAATTGAGTTACCGCAGAATCCTCCGAACACAGGCCGCGGTCATTCCCGAAACACGGTAGTGGTGCAAACCCTAACAACGCATAAAATTTGATTTCAATGCAACGGAATAGGTCCGTTCTGGAACATAACACTGCGCAATATAGTTCGGCGATCCTTAACGAAAAAGCCCAGCTCTTCAGCCGGGCCTAATTCAGTTGGCCAAATTGGCCAAGTCTCCACTTTCTACAAGTCTCGGCGTTCTATCCGGCCAGATCAGCCGCCGATAGATAGGTCACGTCGCGCCACGCGAATACCGATCGTGTAGCCCGCAATCACGTCTATCAACGTCGCGACCACGATAAAGAAGAACACTGAAGTCTGCGCCTGACGCACCATCAGGAACTCAATTAGACAAACGACGAAAACAAGCATCGATAGGCCATGATCGAGGAGTGAGGCCGAAGACGTATAAGTCGCCTTCAGCAGCTCAACGAACAGCATTATGAGCAAGAGCAGGATCACCAGGTCACCCCAACTGAAGGTCCAGACATGACCGTTCAGCATCGGAATAGGCAATACAACCTGGCGCAGTACTTCGTCCGGGTTGGACCCGCCGGCTAGTACGATGGCATTGTAGGACAAGAATACAAAGATGAGCAGTGGGATGGCTCGGATCGACATTTCTTACCTCTGGTCTAGCAAGGACTAATGTTGGGTAATCTTCGAATGTGGCGCAGATCGATCGATCTTTTGCTCATCTCATGCAAATAATTATGCGTCTTCCTGCGGTTCCAGAACCTGCATGCCGCGGTATTTGCCAGTTTTTAGGTCGATATGATGTGGTCTGCGGCGCTCACCGCTTTCCTTATCTTCTACATATGTGGGTTGCTTTAGAGCATCTGCGGAGCGGCGGAAGCCGCGTTTCATCGGGGACGTTTTGCGCTTAGGAACAGCCATTTTTTATTCTCGTCTTCTGGTGACTAACCCATTGATATATTAACATCTGTTGGCGGTCTTCCAGGTGGTTCCTGTACGACGCGATCCAGATGGGTTCGTCGATTGATTAACGGTGTCGGGATCTGTGGACGTGTGGATCCTATGATCTCGATGATTAGACTTTGCGGGCTTATACCGGTTTTCTGGAAAAAATGCCAGACGTTACGAGCCGCGACCTGAACGCTCTTCTAAACACGTTATCAGAGATGAGAGTGCTGCGGATCGCTTACGCAGACGCCGCGATTTTCGTTTGAGTCACGAATTGGGCGCACTTGACCGTCGGAGCCGTGGATTGGGCAAAGACGCCGCCATTAAGGCAGCTTGCGACCGGTTGAGTTGCCGGGCGGTCCTCTTGAAGTGGGTATTGGCTGCTGCTTCCGCTCTATAGACCCCAGGCCCCCATTCGGCAATATTGAGGTAAACCTCAAGAATTCTCGACTTTGGCCAGACGAATTCCATCATTGGAGCGATGGCGATTTCCATCCCCTTCCGAAGTAACGATTTGCCTTGCCACAGGAAAAGGTTGCGTGAGACCTGCATTGTGATGGTGCTTGCGCCGCGCACATCCAACGATCCGTTTCTTTGCCTGCCGAATAACGAATGCTAGCTCACCCAGATCGAGGCCAAAATGTTTGCAGAACTTGGCATCTGCAGAAGCCACAACTGCGCGCTGCAGATTAGGCGAGATACGATCCAACGAGACCCACGTCTGCTGCACGCGTTGGCCACTCAGCCAGTGCTGCAACATGACTGACGATGCTGGCGGGTCAACAAATCGAAAAACGAGCAATAGGACGAGAACAGCACCGACAAAGACAGTACCCGCAATGATCAGGAAACGGCTCCCGTAGTAAATGGCGTCACCCAGGCAGCTAGTTGCAAAGGTGATCGCTCCGGTTGGTTGTTGCCTATCGGCGGAGTTCACAGCCCGACTACCTACTCTCAAGTCATCCACGCGGTTTGCCTACAAGCGCCGCTGTATGCAGTCAAAGCCAGAATGTGTTGCCAGCTGAGACGATCAGGCTCTCGACGAAGCCTTGTTGGTTTAGCAGACCTTCTGCATTCTGGCTCTTGCGAGAAAACGCGGCAGCCCACACGACAGGCCCAAACGACAGGCAGAGGCATGACAACAGAATTCGTAGCTCAGTTGCAATTGTTGGCTGATCGGACCGAAGCGGTGCTTGCGCGCGAGATCGATAGTATGCCAAGCGTCCCGCCCCGCTTGGCCGATGCGATGCGACATGGTCTGTTGGCGGGCGGCAAGCGATTCCGTCCATTTCTGGTTGTGAAGTGCGCGCAACTTTTTGGTGTCGCTGAAGCAACTGCAATGCCCGCGGCCGCTGCGCTGGAGTGCTTGCACTCCTACTCGCTGGTGCACGACGATCTACCGGCTATGGACAACGATAAGTTGCGGCGCGGTAAGCCTACCGTCTGGGCTGAATTTGATGATTGGACTGCAATTCTCGTCGGCGATGCACTGCTGACCTTGGCCTTCGAGATTATCAGCCGGCCCGTAAGCGGCACAGCACCGGAGATACAATCAAAGCTTGTTTCAAGATTGGCCGTGGCTTCCGGTGCAGTCGGCATGGTTGGTGGACAGTACCTTGATCTCTCAAGCGACAAGCGAGGTGAGCCAGCCCAGCCTGACGATGCTTACATCCGCCGCATGCAGGGTATGAAGACTGGCGCGCTTCTCAAGTTCGCTTGTGAGGCAGGTGGTATTCTTGGTGGCGCCGATGAGAGCCAGCTGGCCGCGCTGACAGACTATGGCACCCATATCGGCCTCGCGTTTCAGATTTCAGACGACTTACTCGATGTCGAGGGCGATCCTGAGGTCGTGGGCAAAGCAACCGGCAAGGATGCCGATGCTGGCAAGGCTACGCTGGTTGGTATTCTCGGTATCGATCAGGCCAGAGCCGAATTGGCTGCCGCAGAGGCATCAGCACTCGCCGCTGTTGCGGAATTCGGAGAGCGCGCCGAAATCCTGAAGCAGGCGGCCAGGTTCGTGAGTTCGCGAAAGAGCTAAGGCCCTGACGACGGCACGACCACGTAAACTAATGCTGCGGGATGCGAGAAAAAATGGACCCGGTGGCGGGGAGGGGAGCTGGCCACCGAGGTCTTCAGGCGACCGCCGACCACGACGGGGAGGGAGTGTTTAGGTCGGTGGCTGCAAACTCATGGCGGGAGGAAACCGAAACACTTGCTTGCATTGCGTAAATGGGTAGCCCTGACCACCAAAAAGGTTCACGCCTCAGCAAGAAAATGTGAGCGCGGAAAGCATTGCCTGGTTGCAGGCCACTTTTACCGTAAATGCCAAGCGAATACGGTTCGACTGTTTGCTGGTGCAGTCGTCAAAATTATCTAGGAATTACAATAAGCGAGAGACAGTTGCGCGACGGGCTCAGGACCGGTTTCTAGTCGCGGTCCATCGCAGCCCAGCATCGTTTGACGCGGTCTGCGACAATATCGATTACTTGCCAGCCAGCGTCTTGGTACCAGCCTGTATCAGCGCCTGCGCATCAACGCGACCAGCACCATACTCGGCATCATAACCAGGCTTACCGAGATCTATTGCGGTGGAGGTCAGAATGCTTCTCACCGCTTGCTGATCGATATTGCGGCGTTGCTGCACGATAAGCGCGATAAGCCCTGACACATGCGCCGCTGCCATGGACGTACCCGTTGAGAAGCTGTGGGTGCCCTTAGGTGCAACAACGAACACATCAACGCCGGGAGCTGCAAGTTCGATGTACTTACCGCGGTTGGCCTTTGTATAGAGCTTGTCGTCTGTGTCTGTCGCCGTAACCGCAATCACACCATCATACGCAGCTGGAAATGCTTCTGGTGCGTCAGGTCCGTTGTTGCCACCTGCGCCAACGAGATGAACCTTGCGCTCAAGCAGCTTGTCGATAGCCCGTCCAAGTGACGGATCTTTCGCACCGGCAAAACTCATATTGACCACATTCGCGCGCTTGGCGGCGACCCAGTCCATCGCGCGAAGCAGGATGATTGTGCTCGAATGTGCTGACTTCTGACTGGCCTCTTTGTAGAAAGCGCGTACAGATAGGATGTCGGCTTGCGGCGCAACACCTTTGGCCAGACCATTGGCGCGAATGATGCCGGCGATAGCCGTACCATGCGCGTCGATGGCGACGCCTTTCTTAGGCGCTGCATCGTAGTGAGCAGTAATTCCTTGCTTAAGATCCGTATGCTCCCGGTCAATGCCTGAGTCGATAACGGCAACTCTAACGCCTTGGCCTTGTGCTACCGCATGCGCGCTTGCCAGTCTGATTTTGGCCAGCGCGTACTGCAGGCCTGAAGACGCTGCAGTTTTTGTATAGCCCTGCTGGTTCACCACATAGCGATTGTTGCGTTGAGCGAACAAGACGCGGTTATCGTTCAGCAGAGCAGCAATCACCCTGTCAGCTGTCCGGCTATCGGGAATCCGGTAGTGAACAAACCGACTTCCAATCAAAGCATTTGTGTCACTGGACAAACGGCTAATGCTGTAGTCCTGAGCAATTGCCTCATCGGCCGATGAGGGCTGGAACCGGTCGATTTCGACAACGACTTCGCGCGGCCAATAAAGATCGTTCGCGGCAGCAACAGCCGGAGCCGGCGGCGGAGACCGCAATGGCGGCTGCTGGCGCGCAGGTGGGTTCTGGCCAAACTTGCGCGGAGGACTTTGCGGATTGGCATCTTCAGGTGGAATGACAGGTTCACGCGTATCAACACCAGGCAGCGGGACCACCGGTACCGTAATACCTATTTGTACGCCCGGCTTGCGGTCTTCACCCTTATGTTCCGGACCCGTTTCTTTGTCATTAGGGTAGCGGTCTGCAACTCTGTTCTGTTCTTCACGCTGACGACGCTGTTCCTCCAGGCGTGCCTTCCGCTCACGTGCTTTGCGTGCGCGTTCACGAGCGAGACGGCGATTCTTAGCCTGCTCACGCTTACGCTTGGCGGCGGCCTTGCGGCGTTGTTCTTCGCGCTTCTTTTTGCGCGCAGCCTGCTGGCGCCTCTTCTCCCGAGCTTTTTTTGCGCGGGCACGGCGGCGATCGCGCGCCTTCTTGCGTCGCTCAGCCTCTTTCTGCCGTTGGATGGCGCTGATAGAAGCAATGCCAACGGCGATGCCGACGCCAATCGCGACGCCGCCGCCACCGCTTCGACCGCCGGACTTGCCATATCTGCCGTTGTCGCCAGCGACGCGGACCAAATTCTCTTTCGAAGTCTTGCTTTCAAGAATTTTGAGATAGGGGCTTACTGAGCCGATCTTTTCTGCAGCAATGCCGTCCGGAGTGCGGTTTGTGACGGCTGCAATTGCGCTACCCTGCCAAATCAAAGTGGCAACTAGAACGAAAACACTGAAACTAATGGCTTTGAGCTGACGCATGGCCTTCACTTTCGTTAAATGGGCCTGGGCTACCGTATTGTGCTGCAAAACATACGTTCGCTGATCAATACGACAGAATATTCTCCATCATAACAGAAAAAATCTTACCAGATAATCGCGAAGGAAGGTTAACCCTTCGGCAAAACGAGCAAGACTGATGTTTTGTTCGACTTGAGTTGTTCGATTACAGCAGTGCGAGCTTCTTTACTGTCTTTTTCCAGCTCAAATTTGACTTCGAACATGCCGCCTGGTTTAGGACCAGAAATGATCTGACCCCTCAGGGGGCTGAGGGCTTTTGCGATTGCATCAGTCGTGGCCGTCGGTGCAAATCGCACAATCACGCTGAAGCCTTTGCCTTCTTCACCGCTGGCGGTTGCATATGTCCCTTGCGGAGCACCACCACTCGTTGGCGTCTGCCAGAGGCTACCGATCACGCCGGCCTGAAGCATCAGAACCAGCGCGGCCGCGATGCCGGCAAACTGCACGGCACGAGGAGTCGGGCTTGTGAATAGGTTTGCAATTTCCTGCCAAATGCTCTTGCCGGCACTAGCAAGGCGAGATGGTGCAGGCGTTTCAGCTGCAATGGATGCGCGCAGTTTGTCGAGCGCACCTGGTGATGGAGCACCCAGCATCTCGTTGGCAATGGTCGTTTCAAACCGCTCATCCCCGACAAGCTCAAGCTGTGATTGCATCTCAGGATGTGCCTCGAGATAGCGTTCCACGCGTTCGAAGTCGGCAGGATCAAGTGTGCCGGACTCGTACCATGGCAAGAGCATTTCAATCTCTTCGCGCTCGGAGAATTTTTCGATCGTATCGGTCATTGCGCTTCCGTGTGCAACGGCAACCATTTGATCTTACGTTCAATTATGGCCAGCCGCGGTCAACACCTGCCTCCATCAAGAATTCTGACAACTTCTTCCGCGCATAGAACATGCGCGTCTTGACGGTGTTCTGTGGGATACCGATCGTTTCGGACACTTCGGCAATCGATATCTCGTGATAGTAAACGAGATCAATGATCGTCTTGTGCTCGTCTGAGAGCCGCTCCATGCACGCCCTAAGGAGTGCACCTTTGTCGGTCTTCTGTGCGACGACTTCCGGGTTGTCTGCATCATCAGGAATGGCGCCCGCTGCATCGTCATCCATTTCGGACTCACGCCGCTTACGCAGCGAGCTGATAGAGCGATTGTGGGCGATGCCCAAAATCCAACTCGACAGCGATGATCGTCCTTCGAAGCGCGATGCATTGCGCCAAACCTCCATGAACACCTCGTTGGCCAGTTCCTCGGCAACAGCCTCGGATTTGACCAACCTCAGGATGAACCGGAACACCCGGACCTGATATCGCCCATACAGAACTTCGACCGCAGTCTGGTCCTGGTTGGCGATACGTTTGATGAGATCGGTGTCTGATGGTCCGCTCATCGTCAGGTCTCGGCGCTGTTTCGGCGCCATCCGTTGAGTAGGTCGCCGTGATTTCGGGAAAGGTTCATGATTGGAGCAAAAATCTCTGGAATCGGGACAGTCAATCTAAGTTTTCTACGTATGCACCAATTGCACAGCCTCAGTGAATACTGGATTAATCAGTATGCCCAGTCAAAGGTTCTTGGGAAAAGCAGAATTCATTCAATTGGTTAGGGTGGTTTCGCAAGCCACAGGCGACTACTACGGTGAATTATCCTGCAAAATCATAGATGCGCCCTTCTCTGCGATCATGATTGTCGGCGCATTTGTGTTGCCGGTACTGACCGTCGGCATGACAGACGCATCAATCACGCGTAGCCCATGCAACCCATGCACGTGGAGCCGCGGATCAACCACCGCCATCGGGTCTGTCCCCATTTTGCAGGTACCGACCGGGTGATAGAGGGTCGTGCCGAAATTGCGGGCGTGTTCGACAAGTTCATCTTCCGTTTGAACATCTTGGCCAGGTGTAACCTCGTGCGCCGCATATTTGGAGATCGACAAAGAGGCAAAGATGCGCCGGGCGTGCCAGATACCCGCTAGAAGGACGTTGATGTCACCATGTGCATCGAGATAGTTAGGCTTGATCGCAGGGCGTACGGCAGCATCGGCCGATCTTGCCATGATGCTACCGCGGCTCTCGGGGCGCGCAATACTTACAGCGATGGTAGCGCCAGGCTGCTTCTCGAGGGCACCAAAGACCTTCTCGTCATAGCTTGCCGGTGAAAACAGCAGCTGAATGTCGGGGCTCGCGAGCCCTTCCCGGCTCCGACAAAAAACCTGAGCGCTGGAAACCCCGAAGGTCAACGCGCCTTTACCCGTCGCCAGCCACTTCATTACTTCACCGGCAAGCCGCATGCCGCGGGAATACTCATTTATCGAGAGGAGTTCCTTAATGCGGTAGGAGACGCGTACAACGTAGTGATCTGACAAGTTGGCACCGACACCCGGCAAATCGTGAACAACCGGAACGCCAATACTCTTCAGGTGCTCTGCCGGGCCAATGCCTGAAATCTGCAAGAGCTGTGGCGAGTTCACCGAGCCGCCAGAGACAATGACTTCACGCGACGTCTTGATCTCGCGCTGCTGCCCCTTCTGGTTAAACGCGACGCCGGTGCAGCGCTTTCCATCGAACAGCAATTTCGTTGCGTAGGCATTCGTTTCGACTTTGAGGTTCGGATGTTTCCGCGCCTCAGCCAGGAAGGTTTGTGCTGTTGAACCGCGATAACGTCCGTTGCGCGACATCTGCGAGTAGCCAACACCTTCCTGCTGGGCTCCGCTCAGGTCAGGCGTAAATGGAAATCCGGCTGCTTGCGCCGCCTCAACAAAGTGATGGGTGAGGGGTAGGACTGTTCGGTAGTCTTCAATTTTGAGTGGGCCATTCTTACCGCGATGCGCATCGTCGCCCGGCGCGTAGCTCTCCATGCTTTTGAAGTGCGGGAGGCAATCTTCATAAGACCAACCGGTACACCCCATTTGCGCCCAGCCATCGTAGTCGGCTGCATTGCCGCGCACGAACAGCATGCCATTGATTGAGCTGGATCCACCCAAAACGCGGCCACGGGGCCAGTAAATCTGGCGGCCCCCGGCATTGGGTTCCGCTTCGGTTTCGTATTTCCAATTGACCGCTTCGTTGTAGAGAAGCTTCAGAATTCCGGCCGGTACATGGATCATCGGATGCCAGTCAGATGGCCCCGCTTCCAGCAAGACGACCTTGGCGCCATCGGCGCTTAGGCGGTTGGCAAGGACACAGCCTGCTGAACCTGCTCCGACAATGACGTAATCGCAGTCGGCTTCGTCTTGCATAGTGCGTCTCCGGTGAATGATGGTCAGGAGGCATTCTGAGGCAAAGCCGCTGGATTGTCCTTCGTCATCATGATACCTGTCGCTGAACCAATCTGTACTTGATCGCCGTCTTGATTGAGCACTGCAATCTTGAACGTCACTGCGCCTCTGTCTGGCACTTTCTTGCTTATGCGCGTTTCGATGACATCAGCCACGACACGGACCGCGTCATCAGCCTTGATCGGCCCATTGAACGACCACTCAATTCCCTTTAGAGCGATTATTGTTCCGTCCAAAAGATCCAGCTTGCTGAGCAGGCCGAATGTGATCCCAACCATCATCGGACCATGAGCAATGCATTTTCCAAACACACTTCGTGCTGCAAACTCAGGATCGACATGGATTGGATTGTGGTCCTCCGTCAGGTTCGCGAAGGCTTGAATGTCTTCTACCGTGATGATCCGCTCGGGCGTTACGTATTGATCACCAACAGCGAACTCTTCGAAGAACTTTCCCATATGTCTTATCCACCAGATACCAACTGCTTGCGCCATTATCATACGAAGTCTAAGCCTTGGGCACCCTTTAAAGCCTGCTTACCAAGTTGTTCAAGGTTTGGAGCTCAGAAATGTCTCACAAAGGCAAGTGCACCTGCGGAGCAGTCACATTCGTTGCGGAAGGCGATCCGATCAATATCAGGGCATGTCACTGCCATCAGCGCCAGTCAGCCTTCTCCTCGCCATTCTTTGCGCGTGCGCTGTTTGAACAGGCCAAGGTCAAGGTGACAGGCACCACTGCCGCGCATCTGTCTTCACTGCGCTTGAGCGCGTGCTCTGCCCGCAGTGCGGAACCCGACTATGGGCGCGTCGCACCAACGGCACCTTCATGGGAATTGCACTATCCGCCTTCGAAGAGCGCGACCTGTTCTCGCCAACCGAGCACATCTGGGTGTCAGAAAAGGTTGCTTGGCTCGAGCTTAATGACGGTCTGCCCCAGCATCCAGAACGATCGCCGAGCTTGCCTTAGAGCAAGGGGCAGCCGCGCCACTGGGCAATCTTTTAACATTGACTCGCGCCGCATTGACAGCTGCTTCGAACCGGAGCCCTGATGCTGCTCACGAAAACTGTGTCGCGGCCCCGTGTCAAAGAGGACCAAAGCAATGACAACTTTTGATGCGAACGCGACGCTCGTCAGTGATCGCCTCCACCTGCGCCCGCTTCAGGAATCAGACCGTGATGCGCTTTACGCGGCTGCCAGCGATCCTGAAACCTGGGCGCAACATCCGGCCTCAAACCGTCATGAGCAGGAAGTCTTCTATCCCTATTTCGACTACCGGCTGGCTTCAGGCGGCACGCTGGCTGTTAGCGTGCGCGATACCAGCGAGGTAATCGGTTGCTCCCGTTTCTACCCGGTCCCCGATCATCCTGGAGAGTATGGGATTGGTTTCACCTTTCTTGCGCGCTCTCACTGGGGAGGGAGCTGGAACAAGGAAATGAAGGAATTGATGGTAGGCCATGCGCTCAAACATTTCGAGCGAGTTTGGTTCCACATCGCGCCCACCAATCAGCGCTCACAAATCGCAACAACACGATTGGGTGCCAAATTCGCGTATGATGCTGAATTGCAGGTTGGGCTAAGCCCGGCGATGACGAAGTGCTATACTCTGACGAGAGAGGATTGGGAGACAGCGACGGGTATCAAGCTACCGGCTTAGCGCCCCGGCTTACCGCTGCAGCATAATCCTGGCTTGCGCCATCACAGTCGTAAAATCGCGATGGTCGAACCAAGTGGCGTTACCCGGCAGCATCGGCGAGTAGTGCCCATCGAGAATGTCCTGCATCCTATCGAAGTCATGCGAAGGGATGACCACGTGCGGAATACTCTCGTCCGAGGTCTCAATTCCATTGCTCGTGACCGACCACTGCTTGCCTCGCCAGAGAACAAGGCTCCTGCGGTGATTGCATTGGTATGCGCGCTGGTCGATCACGGCTGTCACTATGTAGCTAATGCGAATAAGGTCGCCAATCCTGACTTAGAAGGCAGCGGTAAGTTGGCCGCGAGCATGTCTGCCCTGGCGGATCGCGCGGGCGGCGCGCTGCTGCATCCGGACGAGATCGTCTTTCAATCTGAGGCGCATACGCTTCAATGATTGCAGTCGAATGCTATCAGGCTGCGGTCGCGCATGTTCCTGCTGAATCCGTGCGTCCAGAATATCCTTCTTGGCTTCCAGGGCTTCAATTCGTCCCGACATGATACGACCGAACATTGTGCGTTTCCTTTCTCTTTGCTCTTTGTGAGCTAGATATACGGAAGCGCATGCGTCGATTAAAATCGTTTGGGTGCGGGGCTTTGATAAGTATGACCGATTGAAATCTGGCCTAGCTCACCGCCATGTGTCGTAACTGGTAGATCGCCGTGTGCTTGACTTGCGCGACAGGGCGGGTGTCGTCGGCGAGCACCAGGCAATCCATATCGACAAAGCGGTGGCCCTTGCGTTCGTAATTGTAAGTCACAGTCGATCGCACCGACAGCGCCTCGCCCACTTTGGCATGTGAGAAGAACTGAATGTCACTACCGACGTGGATCCAGGGTGGTAGAAGGACATTGTCTTTAAGAGCCAGATTGCACAACCGCAGCAGCCAGCCGGGATGGGCAAGACCTAGTTCGCTGTAGACATGTGATTTCTCCCGGACGTCAGCGAGGTATTGGTCGGCAATGTCTTTCGTCAGCACGTCCGGTGCAATGCAAAGCACAGTGCCAACCGCCAGACTTTCCTCAGTCGCGAGAGGTCTGTCAGTCGGTGGTACACTGCTGACATAGTCATTAGGGTTTGGCGCCGCTGACTTCGTTTTGGGCAGCTCTGCTCTACCTGTGGCACACAACACACCGTCGCTTTCGACAGTAATTTCCAAGGCATTCCCGTCTACAGCCTGGCCGGCGATCTCTGCCATCCTGCCATCGTAGACCGGTTTGGCAAATCGGCACTGCATTCGGCCCCGCTTAAGAAACTCCGCCCCCCAATGCGCTACGGTTGGATGGGTCGCATATGCAAACACTTCAACACCGGGAACCAGTCCGCCAGTGAAGCCCAACTGCTGTGCAATCGTATCGTCGTGGATCTTGTTTTCGGATGCGTGTGAGAGATTGTAAGCCTCAACTGTATACTTGAGTGCCTCAGCAGTAGACATCAGGTGCTCTCCCATTGATCAACTAGTTGGCGCAACATCGACACGCGCAACGATGCCTTCGAGATCCGGCGATGGAGCGGGGTAGCGCTTTAGAACTTTTGGGTCGTGTCCCGGGACAATGTGGTCATCACTATCCGCAAGCTTACGGATCTTGCGATAACCCTCAAGCATGCCGAACAAGTCTTCGTGCGTCGAAAATGGTATCTCGTCGAGGTAGCCTTCGTAGTAGTGCGCGGCATCAGACGCGACAACAACCGTGCCTCGTGCCGTATTGACGGTCAATGATTGAAGCCCGCGACAATGTCCTGGCACGTGATGGACGGAAATGCCCGGAGCAATGCGGTCCTCGCCATCATGAAAGTCGACTCGGTCATGGAAGACCATCCCAACCATATCAGTGACATCGGACAGAACAAATGAATGACGCAGAACCTTGTGAGTCATAGCCCGACCCGTGACGTATGACATCTCAGCATCCTGGATGTGGAAGCGCGCCTTGGGAAACTTGTCGATGTTGCCGGCGTGGTCGTAGTGCATGTGTGTGATGATCACATCTTCCACATCGTTGGCATCAACGCCAACAAGCTTGAGGCTCTCAGCCGGGCAACGCAGAAACGTTCGCCCGCGCCGCTCGCCTTCTGCTTGCCCGAAGCCAACATCAACGACGAATGCACGCGTTGCTGATTTAATCACCCAGACGAAATAGTCCATTGCCAATGGTGCATCATGCGGGTCGCCGCCGATGAAGATTGAGCCGCGCGTCCCCATGCGCTCGGCGTACTTGATGGCGTAAATTTCATATTCAGGCGTGTTCATGGAAGTTCAGTGCCCATAGTCTTTGCGTAGGAGCGTGAATGGATGTCCCTCTCCCCGCGGCGAGGAGAGGAAAACAATAAATCAAACCTCAGGCGGCAACGTGCAGACCTGTTCGTAGGCATAGCGCTTTTTCAACGTGCCAAAGTGTTCAAACACGTCGAGTGTCACTTCATACGCTGGCTTGGTGATTTCGATATGCGGCGTCCAGCATCCCAGCTTCTGATAGGATTCAATGCACTTGGCTAGAACATCCTCGTCGATCATTGGGAAGTAAGACTTCTCCGCCTTCGCAATTTCAGCGGCTGGCGTCTCATTCATGTAGATGCGAGTTTTCTTGTAGGCACGCGTGAAGGCTTTCGCTTGGTCTGTTGCCAACCACTCACGCGTCGCAGCAAGACTTGAAAAGCCATTCGGACCGATCTGCTTGCCAACCTCTGCCACGATATGTCCAACGCCGTCCTTCTCCAGCTGTTGTGGGAACGGGCCCTGCTGCTGGACGTAGTTTCCCTGGCCATCGCGGAAGGCTTTGTCCATGTCGGCAGCACCACCGACATTGATCACCTTGAGCTTGTCAAAGTCGATGCCGGCTTTGTCGCAGGCGTACTTGAACATAGCCAACGGTTGCCCGCCGCCGAACAGAACAACCTCGGAGCGTTCGAGTTTCTTCCAGTTGAAGTCAGGGTCAGGTTCTCTAGCGGTCAGAAAGAAGCCATCCATTTCGTTGATCTGTGCGAAGTGGACCGCCGTCGGCGTCTCACCTTTGCCTAGCGATGTGAAGCCCTGGCTAAGTGCTGATTGGATGACTTGGGCTTTACCTTCTTCAAGCGCCTTGATGGCCGAGACACCTGGCGGGGCAACGGACCAGCTCGCGTCAAGACCTTCTTCTGTGAGGAAACCGCCGGACATGGCAGAAATCAGAGGCGAGTAGAATGCTGAGAACAGCGTGAATTGAATCTCGATCTTTTCCATGTCTGGCTCCGGTTCGGATTTCTAAATTTGGAAACTCGTGGTGTCTTTTAGCGTGCGCGCTGACCAAATAGAACTTTCTGACCCTCTTTATCATCACCTAGGTTATAGTCTTCGGGCCTGAGATCCGCCCCTGATTTCAGGCCGCGCTGGACTGCCGGCCGCGCACTGACGCGCTCAAACCAGGGTTTGATGTTGGGGAAATCGTTCAGATCCTGGCCCTGGTGTTCGTGGCGACGGATCCACGGAAAGATAATGATGTCTGCGATCGTGTACTTGTCGCAGATGTACTCCCGTCCAGCCAGCCGACCGTCCAACACACCGTAAAGGCGATTGACTTCGTCGGTATAGCGCTTGGCAGCGTAAGGGACTTTTTCAGGTGCATAGTTGCGAAAGTGATTGGCTTGCCCTGCCATCGGGCCCAGGCCTGCCATCTGCCAGTAAACCCACTGTTCGACTTCAGTACGTTGGCGTTCGTCGCTGGGGTAGAACTTGCTGGTCTTGCGGCCCAGGTATTGCAGGATGGCGCCACTTTCAAAAATTGAAATTGGCTCGCCGCCCGGCCCATCAGGGTCTACAATGGCTGGCATGCGGTTGTTTGGAGCAATCTTCAGGAAGTCGGGTTCGAATTGGTCACCTTTGCCGATGTTGACGGGCTGGATCTTGTACGGAAGCTCGCATTCTTCGAGCATAATCGTGACCTTGTGGCCGTTGGACGTTGGCCAGAAATAGAGATCGATTGTGGCTTGGGTCATGTCGGGTTCCGATCGCTGTGAGTGATTGTCCAGTTTCGTGCGCCAATGATAGCAGCTTGAATAATGCTGCTCGCAACCACCATCTCCGGGCTGGTCTTGCGATATGTCTTGATGATTTCCAGAAAGTGCTGACCGGCTTCGTCGATAGGCCGTGGAGGATATCGCGGTTCAGGCGGTAGTGTAGCACGGACCCCCGGGACAGCCGCATCGATCCTGGCGCGCAATTCATCATAGGCGGCAACGCTGCGATCATCCGCCAGGCGCGGCGGTAACACGACCGCGAGATGCATCATCAAGTTCGGCCAGTGTGCAAGCATGCGGTAAAGACCAGGGACGAAAGGTTTCCCGACCATGTCGGAGGCAAACAGATGCAGCGCATCATTTTGCCCGGACGGCAGTCCAGTCAAGTCTGCCATTTCTGGCAAAGGCGGCAGGCTGGCTGGCAGGTCAACGGGCTCAATCGTCGTTTTAGTTGGCACGGAAGGCTCGGTCAGCAATGTCGCCGTCAATCCGGCAAACATCATGTTGATCGGAGACACGCGAATGAAGCTGGCGCAGATATCGAGCACGGCCTTGCGATCTGCCTCAGACATGTCCCAGGCAGCAAGAACCTCGCTTGGGATCGGATCTATCGAACTCAGATCCAAACCTTCAGCGCACTGGTCAGCAGCCTTCTGAGCGACACCATTGTGAAAAGCTGGTGCAACAGCCGCCCACGACCACTCCAGCAGACTAGGCTGTGCGGCCATGAAGCGATGGATCGCTGAGACGTAAGGCACGCCCCACAGCTGCCGCACTTCAGCGAAAATCTCTGCAACTTCACCTGTAGCCGTTGCCTCGTCGATGTCGCCGGACATCGAGCTTACAGTCCCATCTGCGAGATCAGCATCTTCGTTAGGAAGTCATCTCCATTGGCGAGGCGATCCGTAATGCTGAAATGATTGTCTCCTGGCGTTGAGATGTACTCCGCCTTCACGCCATGAGTTCTGAGATGAGCCGCATAGGCAAGCGACTGCCAGTGAAACAGATGCGGCTCGTTCTCGCCAACCCCGAGAATGACGTTGGACTTGGCAATTGGTGGCTTGAACATCGGGCTCATGGCGGTCGCTTCATCTTCTGTCAGGTGGATGTCGGCCTGAACGTCAAGAAAACGGTGCGGTACAATATCAAAGAGGCCGCTGAGGAGCACGCTGGACTTGATGAGATCATTTTGCAGCCCGGCAAAAGCCTGCCAGTCGGTGGCGATCATCATGCCGTTGAGATGACCTCCGGCTGAGTGCCCTGACAAGTGGATACGGTTTGGGTCACCGTTATGATCTGATACGTTTTTATAGGTCCAGACCAGCGATCGCCGCATCTGCTCAACAATGTCCGTCACCCGCACTTTTGGGCAGAGATCGTAGTTAACCACGACAACGGTTGCACCAGCCACCACCAATGGCGCTGCCGTGTGGCTGTAGAAGCTTTTGTCAAGTGCCCGCCAGTAGCCGCCATGGATAAACAAATGGACCGGTGAATTGGCCTTTGCTGCCGGGAAAACGTCCAGTTTCTGCCCCTCGCTTTCGCCAAACGCAATGTCCAAGGTGCCGTCGAGCTTTTCACGGACAGCAGCGCTCATTTCAGCGTTTTTTGCCAGGTAATCCTCAGCATCCGGCACGCTCGTTCGCGGCGAGTACTGAATGTTCATGTCGGCTATTTCTTCCGGCGTATAAGTCTTTGCCATATTAATCCTGTCTTTTCTGGTGCGACCCGCGCTGCTATTGTGATCACATAGTCGAAAAATGCCCTGGCAAGTTTGATGATTGAACGAAACAGCTTAAACTGATCGGAACGCTACTTGCAGGCCTCCAGCGCGGACCGTGAATAGGTTGAAGATGGCAGACTTGCACAATTCAAAACCGTGCTAAACTACAAACATGTTTTCGGGAACTGGTGATCAGAGGCGCGATTGCTGGTCGCGATCATGAGGGGAACGACAAATGGCAGAGAACGGCAAAGACCATAAATACATCGGCAAGCGCACGATCCGGCCTGACGGCGCTGATAAGGTAACTGGCAAGGCGACTTACGGCGCGGATTTCGTTCAACCCGACATGTTGTGGGGTGCTGTCAAGCGCTCACCGCATGCGCACGCCCGCATCAAATCAATCAACTTCGATAAGGCTCTGGCTCTGCCCGGCGTCAAGGCTATCATGAGCAGCGAGGACATGGTTGAATTCCCGATTTCCGAGCCACCGGTTCTGGTTGGCATTGCAGACATGCGCTGGATCTGCCGTAACGTGATGGCACGCGAAAAGGCGCTGTTCGAAGGCCACCCCGTGGCGGCCGTCGCAGCAACTTCAAAGAAGATCGCAGCGCAAGCAGCAAAGCTGATCGAAGTCGAGTACGAAGTTCTGCCACACGTGATCGACGTTGAAGAAGCGATGCAGCCGGACGCACCGATCCTGCATGATCATGTCCGCGCACCCGGCGATGAGTCCGGCAAGCCATCCAACATTTCTGGCAAGCTTGAGCACGTGCTCGGAGATGTCGAAGCCGGCTTCGCGGCTGCTGATGTTATTGTCGAGCGCAGCTATAAGACCAAGCCGGTCCACCAGGGATACATCGAACCGCACGCCTGCCTTGTGAGCGTGTCGAAGGACGGCGCAGCTACCGTTTGGAGCAGCAGCCAGGGCCACTTCATGGTGCGCGCGATGTGCGCCCACCTAACAGGTATTCCGCAAAGCAGCGTTAAAGCCATTCCTGCAGAAATCGGCGGCGGTTTTGGTGGCAAGACCATTGTCTATCTTGAGCCCTTGGCTCTCGTCCTTTCACGCAAGACTGGCCGTCCAGTCAAGATGCAGATGTCACGCGAAGACGTTTTCCGTGCATCAGGTCCGACATCGGGCTCGTCTAGTAAGGTCAAGATTGGTGCAACCAAAGACGGCAAGATCACAGCAGTTGAGGCGACCTTCTGCCTGCAAGCTGGTGCATTCCCAGGCTCGCCAACGCGCGGCGCAGCTGGTTGCGCCTTCGCGCCTTACGACATTGAGAACGTCAAGGTCACCGGCATCGACGTCGTCTGCAATCGACCAAAGGCAACCGCATATCGTGCACCCGGCGCACCTATTGGGGCCTTTCCAGCTGAAAGCACGCTGGATCTTATCGCCAGAGAAATCGGTATGGATCCGCTTGAGCTGCGCCTCAAGAATGCCGCCAAGCAAGGCACCAAGGCAGCTTACGGGCCGGTCTACAATCGGATCGGATACGAAGAAACCGTACGAGCCGCTTTGGAGCACCCACACTACAAAACACCGTTGGGACCAAACCAGGGTCGTGGCGTTGCAAGTGGTTTCTGGTTTAACGCTGGCGGTGACTCGAGCGCCCAGGTCAACATCAATGAAGATGGAACGGTTGTTGTCGTTACCGGTCACCCTGATATTGGTGGTTCACGAGCATCGATTGCCAACATCACAGCTGAACTGCTCGGTATCGACATCAACCAGATTCAGGTGTTGATCGGCGATACGAGTTCCGTCGGCTTCAGCGCAGTCACCGGTGGCAGCCGCGTGACGTTTGCCTCGGCAATGGTTGTGACACAATCAACCGAGCAGGTCATCTCAACCTTGCGCGAACGCGCCGCCAAGATCTGGGGCATCGAACCCGAAGCCGTCGAATGGGAAGACGGTCATGCACGACCAGCCGGCGCCAATGCCGGTGACTTTGACCCACTGTCGTTGAAGGACATCGCCGGTAAGGCGAGCGCAACCGGTGGTCCGATCACTGGCAAGCAGTCACTCAACACGACTGGCGCAGAAGGTGGTTTCGCGACGCACATCTGTGACGTCGAGGTTGATCCGGAGACCGGACACGTCGAAGTCATTCGTTATACCTCATTCCAGGACGCTGGCCGCGCCATACACCCGAGCTATGTCGAAGGCCAAATGGAAGGTGGTGTCGCGCAGGGCATCGGCTGGGCGCTGAACGAGGAGTACATCTACGACTCCAACGGTAAGCTCGAAAACCCTGGCTTCCTGGACTACCGCATCCCGGTCGCTTCAGACCTGCCGATGTTGGACTCTGTCATCCTCGAAATTCCAAATGACAAGCACCCGCAAGGCATCCGCGGCGTGGGTGAAGTGCCGATCGTGCCAACACCGGCCGCTGTCGCGAATGCCATCGAAGGTGCTGTTGGCCTGCGCATGACCAGCCTGCCAATGTCGCCACCAAAGGTGCTGGCAGCAATCACCGCAGAAGCTGCCGAGTAACATCGAGAAACTCAAGGTCGGAGGCCCTTAACCGCCTCCGACTTCCGCCGGATCATAGCTGAGACCGGCTGCACCATAGCCACCATCGACATTGAGTACTGCGCCGGTCGTCCACCTGCATTCTTCGGACGCCAGGAAAAGGGCTGCGTCAGCGACGGCATCTGTCGTGCCATAGTCTCCCGTCGGAATACGATCAAGATAACCTTTTCGTCGGGTTGGTCCGTGATTGCTTAGACCCGTTTCAATCGGACCTGGAGCAATCGCATTGACCATAACGCCCTTCCCCGAGAGCTCCACGGCGAGCACTTTGCAAACGTGCATGACGGCCGCCTTCGACGCTCCATAGGCAATCCCGCCCATGTTGCCACGTTGTCCGGAAATCGACCCAAGCTGCACAATCCGCCCGCCGCCTTGGTCAACCATGTGTTTGGCGGCGGCCTGTGCCGTTAGAAATGATCCGGTCAGGTTGATCCGCAACACGCGTTCCCAGGCATCGACGTCGGTATCTAAAGCGAGGCGATGAAGCGAGACGCCCGCATTGTTTACGAGAATATCAATGCGGCCATAGCGGCGAACAGTTTCGTCAACCTGCGCTGCGCATTGGTCAGGTTCGGCAACATCGGCACAAAACGCATGAGCCTCACCACCGGCTGACGCTATGGCCGTAACTGTCTTCTCTGCGGCATCCAAATTGCGATCGCTGCATAGGACTGATGCACCTTCATCTGCATAACGTTTAGCAATGGCAGAGCCAAGTCCGCCACCTCCCCCGGTTACCAGAGCCGCCTTCCCCTTCAACCTCATCCCAGCCTCCACAACGCATTGTTTGCTAGCATCTTCGCACCGATCGACAGCATGACACCATCTGCCGATCTTCCACATCACCAATGTGAATTCGAATGATCTCACGTTGAACGCATGTCATGCCTAACGGATGGTTCAAGGAGCCAAAGAAGACAAGGTTGGCATGAGAGGGAGCAGGCAATGGATCTCGGCTTGAGAGGCAAAGTCGCGGTGGTGACTGGTGGCAGCCGAGGCATCGGACTTGCAACCGCGGAATTGCTGGCTAAAGAGGGCGCTAATGTGGTGATTGCTGCGCGGCGACCCAAACACCTCAAGACGGCGGCTGAAAGTATCGGCGTTGATCCGGTCGAAGCCGATGTCACTAGGCTGGAAGATCTTGATCGCCTGGCAGCCCACGTCAAAGACAAGTACGGGGGTGCTGATATTCTGGTCAACAATGCAGGAACCGGCACATATAAACCATTCCTCGAAGTCACAGACGAAGACTTGTTGCACGGCATGGCCATCAACTTCTTTGCCCAGTTCAGGCTGACGCAACGGATCGTGCCATCCATGATCGAGCGCGGTGGCGGCGTTGTGATCAATGTGTCCGGCCGAACGGCCGTTCGCACCGCGTACCCGCCAGGATCGACATGCACCGGTCCAGCCAAAGCAGCGGAGGTTCGTTTTTCCGCCGATCTCGCCGAGGAACTGAAGCCGCATAACATCCGCGTTGTTTGTATCGTCCCCGGTGTTGTGATGACGCCGGACCGGTTTGGCAAATGGGAACGCGAAGCCCATGGTCGCGAGCTCGAGGTGCAGGAAGCGAGCCAAGTGCGCGATAAGCTGGAGGCCGAAAAACTACCCTCCGGTGCGCAATGGGGCACGCCAGAACAGATCGCGAATGTCATTGCCTTCTCAGCCTCGGATTGTGCTGGCTACCTGAGTGGAGAGAGTATTCTCGTAGACGGCTCTCCCGGTGCGTACTCCTATGTCCGCGCCCTCTACGAAGAAAAACAGAAACAGTCATAGGCTGATTGCGCCTCAAGCGGGAACACAAACGTTGATGGCAAGCGCACTGGACGGCACACGCGTCATTGATCTGACCAGGCATCGCGCCGGCGCCTTAGCGGCTATGTTCCTAGCGGACCATGGTGCCGATGTTATCCGCGTAATCGACGATAAAAGTCAGCTGCATCGAAGCGCTGGTTTTCGCGTCTGGGATCGTGGCAAGCGTGTTGTTCTCGATGAAAGCGGAGAGGCAACGCAATTCAACAAGCTCGTCCGACAGGCCGACGTCATTGTTGAAGATTGCGCACCGAGCGAACGGCCGGGTCATTTGCAATGGCAAACTCTGGAGCAGATGAACCCACGTATCATTGCCTGCTCGATCACGGCTTATGGCGAGCACGGGCCACTGCGGGATCACCCGCAAATTGATGATCTGGTGCTTGCACGTACGGGTGTTCTCTCTGGGCTGCCAGCATTTCGCGGAGCGCCGCCGGTGCATTGCATCCATCCACTGCCAAGCACCGGCGCAGGTGTGCTGGCTGCCTTGGCCGTTGCTTCTGGTTTGTACGCACGAGAGTTGACTGGCTCAGGGCGGCATGTCTCGACGTCTCTTGTTTCGGGTGCCTTGCTCTATCATCCGAAGGTATTGAGTGATCATTTGGACCCGCACGTCTTTCAAACAAATCCATTCGGAAGCGCGCCGTTCTACAGCGTTTACGAATGTTCGGATCAGGAATGGATTCAGCTCGGCTGTGTACATCCTGGTTTTATCGCTAGGGCAGCGGACCTGATGAGGTTGGGCGAGCTCATCAAAGACCCAGTTTATGGTCAGGGTCACAACCCGAAGACTGTTGAAGCCGATGCCTATCTGCGCAGGCAAGTCACGGAGATGATGCTGACGCAAACATCGACAGAATGGTCAGCCGAATTTGAAGCCAATGATGTTCCATTTGCGCGCTCGCAAACCACCGATGATGGCATGGACGATCAACAGGTCCGCCACAATGAGATGGTGGTCGAGCTGGATGATCCAGAAGTGGGCGCCATCCAGCAGATGGGCGTGCCCGTTAAACTTAGTGCCACACCAGGTAAAGTGGCTGGTGCGCGAGCTGGAGTAGCAGACGCGTCGGTGGATTGGTTCGAAACCAGGTCGGATCAGATCGAGAACTCTGAAGGTAACGTTGACCTCCCGCTGCCGCTATCCGGCATCCGGGTTTTGGAAATCACCAATCTCATTGCCGGTCCCATTGCAGGGCGGCTGCTGGCTGACCTCGGCGCTGACGTCTTGAAACTGGAACCACCGACTGGTGATATTTCTCGCCCCATCGGACGCACTTATTTCTACAGTGTCAACTACGGAAAGCGTTCCATCTCCGTTGATACATCCAAGCCCGAAGGTAAGGAAATCGTCCAGAAGATTGCCGTGACGTGTGATGCCATGCTGGCCAATCTGCGGCCGGGCGCAACGGCGCGCATGGGGATCGGCAACGAGGTTGACAAGAACCTTATCGAGGCACAAATCAGTGGCTACGGTTTCAGCGGTCCCTACGCCCACCGCCCCGGTATTGATCCTCTGGCCCAGGCCTACATGGGGCTGGAACGAGCGCAAGGTGGTCAGGGCAACCCGCCATCGTTTCCCGCTCAATTGGCACCGACAGATTTCACCACCGGAACCATGACGGCCTTTGGCATTGTCCTGGCATTATTTGCCCGCGCCCGAGGCACTGCCAAGGGACAACGCGTTGAGGTTAATCTGCTCGACGGCGGCATCTTACTGAGTTCGGAATGGTTCACGCGTTATAGTGGACGGCCAAAGCGCGAACTCGCCGACAAACAGCAGTTCGGACCAAACCCATTTCACCGGATCTATCAAACGGTCGACGGTTTCATTTACGTATCAGCGGACGACCAAGAGACACAGGCAGCCATGCTGAAGGCATTGTCCTGTGACGGACTGGATGTTGCAGTGCTTGTGCAGTCAGCCGATGGACATTTGAACGACTCGGAAGCAGCTCAGTTGGTGGCATCCAGATTCGCAGAGCTAACAACCAGTGCGGCCGAGGAGAGGATGGTTGCAACTGGCGTTCCGTGTGCGCCTGTCGCTGCTGCTGAAAGCGAAGTCTTCTTCGACGACCCAATGTCAAAGCTGAATGGATGGGCAGCGACCAAACCTCATGCAACGGCAGGTAGGCTGACTGCGGTGTGTCGTTACACCGCTCAGGGTGAATTTCATGATCCGGGTATTCTGCCAACGCCCCTGCTCGGAGAGCAGAACGCCGATATCCTGCGCGAAAGCGGCTTTGCTGATGTTGACATCAACGAGCTGGAACGCAATCAGCTAATTACGCATGAAGAACCGCCGACGAGGGGATAAAGAAAATGAAGATCATTCAGACCCTGCCGCAGAGCGATCTTGGCGCTGTACCGAATGCCGCCAAGGCTGCGGAAGATGCGGGCTTCGACATGCTCATGACCATGGAGAACAAGCATGAGCCGTTCCTAGCTTTGGCCGTTGCAGCAGTTGCAACTGAGAAGGTTGAACTCGGCCCGGGGGTTGCGATCGCCTTTCCGCGCAGCCCCATGGTGGTTGCCAATGTCAGTTGGGACTTGCAGTTGGCAAGTAAGGGGCGCTTTGTGCTCGGCCTCGGACCGCAGATCAAACCGCACAATGAGAAACGGTTCTCTGTGCCATGGTCACCACCAGTTCCGCGAATGCGTGAATATGTGAATGCTCTGCGCGCCATCTGGTGGTCATGGGAGACAGGTGAGCGACTGCGATTCGAAGGTAAGCATTACACGTTCACTCTGATGATCCCGAATTTTGTGCCGCCTTCCACGGCACAGCCACCCGTGCCGATTACCATTGCAGCGGTTGGCGAGCACTCGCTGCGATTGTCCGGTGAGGCCTGCGATGGCGTTAGGCTGCATCCGTTCTGCACACGCGCTTATGCCGAAGAAATCGCCATGCCACTTATCAAACAGGGTATGGCAAAGACTGGGCGCAAGCGGGAAAACTTCGAAGTCACAGGTGGTGGTTTCATTGCTACCGGTGAAACCGATGATGACGTCGCGCAAATGGTTGAATGGGTTCGCTACCGGGTGGCTTTCTACGGATCGACGCCGGGTTACTGGCCGGTGTTGGAGCACCATGGCCTCGGTGATCTCGGTCGCAAGCTCAATCAAATGACGAAGGATGGTCAGTGGGACAAGATCGCCGGTGAAATCAGCGACGACGTCGTGCGCCTGTTCACCGCTGTCGGCCGCTATGATGAGGTTGCGAAAGCCATCCAAGAGCGGTTTGGCGGTGTGTCGGATGCTGTTTATGCCAGCACATCAGCCGACAAGCGTCCGGCAATCCCGAAGGATGTGCTGCAGGATATCAAGAGGATCCCAATGCAGTTTGAGGGCTTCAACCGCAGTTGGTAAGTCCAATCAGTCAACAAGCGACAGGCCTTCCTCGCAGCGGATATCGTTGATGACTTCCTTCACCCGCTGCCGCAGTGGCGCATACTGGACGCCAAACTCTTCAACGACGCGGCTGTTGTCGATCATGAAATTGCTGGAGATCGCGCGCCCGCCCGATTCTGCACCGAAGCGAATGTCGGCATCCGGTAGGAATTCGCGAACCAGCGCCGCCAGCTCCCCCATGCTGACTGACGCCCCGCCGGAGTTATAGGTCTCCTGTTTGGGTTTGTCTGAGAGCAGAACTCTTGCAAAGACCTCCGCCATATCCTCCACGTGGATGACACATCGCATCGCATCCGAATGTGGGAACTCAACCATATTGCCCCGCGCCGGCTGGCACATGCAGTTGACGTGATCGATTGAGCCAAACTTTTTGTCGGGCCCTGTCACGTTGGCCGGGCGGATGCAGGTGATCGTCATGTCATAGGCGCGGCGATAATCTAGGGCCTGCCATTCGTTGTAGATCTTGTTGGCTGCATATTGCGTTTCGCCGTGCCTTACATCGGTTTCAGTCACCAACCGTTCGCCAAAATTCGACTGCGACCCGGATACTGCGAGAGAGCTGGCAAACACCGTGTGCTTAACGTCAAGCCGGCGGGCCGATTCGAAGCAATTGTCCATGCCCTGGATATCAAGCTTGAAAGCAACATGCGGTGCCAACTCACCGATGAAGTAGGACAGGTTTACGACGCGTTCGGCCTTTGATTCCTGCATGGCGCCGATAACATCATCGAATTGCGTCACATCTCCGCGCACGACAGTGACCTTATCCGACAGCTCGGAGAAGGCAGCTGTGGCACTAGCCACATCGATGTCCATGCAGGTTACCTCATGGCCGGCAGATGCCAGAATTGGTATCAGGCGTCGACCGATAAAACCCGCACCACCGATTGCTAAAATGGACATCATACGCTCCCTTAAATCTGTCGTCGCTCAGGCCGCTGACGGCACCGCGCCGTGGATGGTGCCACTGTTCCAGCTCTCGATGTACTCAGCGATCGAGACGGTCCAGCCGTTCTCCATGTTTTCATCGAAGTATTCGAAGAGGATTCCGTCAGGCGCATACATCGAGAGCAGCACAGTACCGCCCCCTTCGCCGCCATGTTCGAGATGCGGCAGGGCATCGGGGTTAGCGAGTGCGTATTCACCAGTCTTACGATGGATGTGCTTCATTGAACCATCAGGTTGGGTTTCGCTGAGGAACTGTTCTCCTTCGAGGACGAGTGTCATCGTCGAAGCCACGTGGCGGTGCCGGCGGCAATGGCCTTTGCCAGGCGCATAGCGCAACAACATGTCGAGGCGACCACTGGGCTCATCGTAACCAAGCAGGCTGTATTCGAAGTCGATCTTGAATTCCTTGCAGTTCGGATCCGTAACGTGGCGCCACTCAACCGCATCAAAATCAATTGTGTCATGCACCTTGACCATAGGACGCCCTCCGGTTCTTGGTTTTCTGGAGTGTAGGCGCAGCGGATTTGTAGTCGCAAGCGATTGGCCTTCTCATATGCGATTGTTGCTCTAGATCATCCTGCGTGAAGCTGGAATCAGGCATTTGGTTTCAACTGGAAGCACATTGCTCTACACGATTTTGCGAGCCTTGAGCTCTTCAAGCTGCTCCCTGCTCACGCCAATTTCTGACAAGACCTCATCCAGGTCTTGCGCCATCGCCGGCGCACCTTTGGCTAGAGGAACCTGCCTAGGAATTCGGATCGCCGGGCCTGTCGACGTAACAGTTGTGCCATCAGGTGCATCGTAGGAAATGATCTGACCAGTTGAGCGCGCAAACGGATTTTCGAGAGCTTTGGCGATATCGTTGACAGGTGCTGCCGGGACACGACCGGCAAACTTCTCCATCCACTCGTCCGTTGTGTGCGTTGAAAGCGCATCATCCAGAACTTCGGTGAGTTGGTCGCGATTGCGCAGACGGTCAGCGAAACTTGCATAGTTTGGATCGGAGCCAAGCTCCGGCCGACCAATCGCATCGCACAGCACCGGCCAGAATTTCTCTTTGTTGCACATAATGAAAATCCAGCCGTCTTTCGTCTTGTAGAGTTGGCTGGGTGTGAGATTAGGATGTCCGGAGCGAGCACTGCGGCCCGTGTTGATCCCCGCGGTCAGATACCATGCTCCGACGTAGCAGATATTGGCGGTGGCAGCATCGAACAGACTGACATCGTAGTCACCACCTTTGCCACTGGTTCGTGCACCAAGTATGCCGGAGGACAGTGCAATGGCTGCCTGCAACCCGGTTGATAGATCGACGAGCGACAAGCCAAACCGCGAAGGTGGTCCATCCGGCTCGCCGGTTACTAAAAGATAGACGCACTCGGCCTGCATGAGATAGTCGTAACCCGGCCAAGCCTCGCGCTCATTATTCCGGCCATATGCAGACAAGTGCACGCACACAATTTTTTCATTGATGTGTTTGAGGTCATCGTAGGTGAGGCCAAGCTTGGCTGGCAGGTCGCCGCGCAGATTGTTGAATACGGCATCAGCCGTCTTCACCAAGCGATGCAAGATATCCGCGCCTTCATCGCTCTTCAGATTCAGTGTAATGCTGCACTTGTTCCGGTTGAACGCCTGATGAAACATGCTGTCGCCTTGCGGCAGTGGATCATCCGGATGCCGGACGTGTCGCCCGACATCACCGCCCTCGGAAGCATTTTCGATCTTGATGATCTCTGCACCGAGGTCGGCCAGCTGCATCGTTCCGAACGGACCGGCACCATACTGCTCGACCGAGATGATGCGCACGCCTTCGAGTGGAAATTTCATTGAGAGAGTTCCGATCGTGGGCCAGGTCAGATTGGATTGCGTGCCACCAACTGACGGGCAATGATGATGCGCTGCAATTCGTTTGTGCCTTCACCAATGCATAACAAGGGCGCATCGCGATAGAGCCGTTCGATCTCAAACTCTTTCGAGTAACCGTAGGCGCCGTGGATGCGCATGGACTCGGTGGCATTGAACAGTGCGGTTTCCGTCGCCATCAGCTTGGCCATGCCAGCTTCCATATCGCAGCGCTCACCGGCATCGAGCGCCTCAGCCGCCGCACGAGTCAAATGACGCGATGACTCAAGCTTGGTTGCCATATCTGCGAGCTTGATTTGAATCGATTGGTGTTGCGCGATTGGTTGCCCGAATGTTTCCCGCTGCTGCGCATAGGCGACGGCCAGATCGAGCGCGCGCTTGGCGACACCGACACCACGAGCGGCAACATTGATGCGACCGAGTTCAAGTCCGCCCATGGCATGCTTCAGGCCCATGCCTTCCGTGCCACCGATGAGGTGGTCGGCTGACAAACGGTAATCTTCAAATACCAGCTCAGCAGAATCGATGCCTTTGTAGCCGAGTTTCTCCAGTTTCCGGCTTGCAGTGAAACCTTCACCCTTTGGCGCAATGAAAAGGCTCATACCCTTGTGACGTGGCTCAATCTCCGTGTCTGTCTTAACGAGCAACGCAAAGCACGAGCCGTGGATGCCGTTGGATATCCAGGTCTTAGTGCCGTTGATGACGTATTCATTTCCATCGCGTTTGGCTGATGTGCGGATCGCCTGCAGATCTGTACCGCAGTTGGGTTCTGTGAGCGCAAGGCCACCGCGGACATCGCCGGTTGCAAACTTTGGCAACCAGGTTCGTTTCTGCTCCTCGGTGCCAAACCGCATCACGGCATTCGCCATGATAAGATGCGAATTGAAGATTCCGGACAATGACATCCAGCTCTCGGTAACCCGCTCGACGATCTTGGCGTAGGTCGTCACGTTAAGGCCAACCCCGCCGTATTCCTCCGGAATGATTGAGCCAAACAAGCCAAACTCTTTCATGCCCTCAACCATGTCGGCCGGATATTCGTCAGCATGCTCCAATGCCATCACGTGCGGCTCGACCTCGCGGACGAGAAACTTATTAACCACATCCAGTATCTGGGTTTCAACTTCGATGGTCTCAGGGGATTGATGTCCGTCCATGATCTACTTTCCTTAACCTTCAGATGCGCCCTTTTTCCCTGAAAGAGAAATACTCTGACGCCTCAGTTTCATCTATTGAAACTGAGCAAATCTTTCGTCATCCCCACGCAGGTGGGGATCCAAGCGACAAGCTTTTCGAGCGCTGAGATATTGAGGTTGCCTGGGTTCCCGCCTACTTCTTGTAGTGTTCATTGCCCGATCCCAACAACGACTAATAGTTCTCAACTTTGTCTTCGACTGAATGTCCGCGCATTGGCATCAACATGTTCCGGGTAAAGGACATGAACTCAGAACCATCCTGTTTCAGGCCGCGCGTGCTGATGATGACGATGCCTTGGTTGGGTCGCGACTTCGACTCGCGCTTATCCAGAACCTCGGACTCGGCGTAAATCGTGTCACCGACAAATACCGGCCCGGTTAGTTTAATGCCGTCCCACCCAAGGTTCGCAATTGCCTTCTGACTGGTGTCGGAAACAGTCATACCAGTCACCACGGCCAGTGTGAATGTACTGTTGACGAGCGGCTTGCCAAACTCGCTGTGCTTTGCGTACTCGGCATCAAAGTGCAACGGGTGCGTATTCATCGTCAGCAGGGTGAACCATGAATTATCAGCTTCCGTGATCGTTCGCCCTGGCCGGTGCTCATAAACATCGCCAATTTGAAAGTCCTCGAAGTAACGCCCGAGCGACTCGCGATAGCGCTGCGGTCCAACTTCTTTCATACCGTACATCAAACTTGCTCCGAACGACTTTGCCTACTTCTGCGCGGCGAAAATTGAGTTGTAACCCTCTATGGCCCAGTTCGGCGGCACCGGACAGGGGCGTGGATCAAAGTGCGCAAACCTGGCAGCCTCACCTCTCACAATCTCACCGGTTTTTGACGTCGGAGATGGCGGCGGCATCCAGGCGAAGGCATCGGCCGAAGCAAACACAAACAGCGGCAGTGCACGCACGCGCTTCGTCAGGTTTGCGCGTGAGCCATGAATGGTACGACAATGGATAGCAGTCACTGTTCCGGGGCCGCCCTGCATGTCGGCAGCGCTATCAAGATCGACACCTGCCATGTCATTGTCGGAGATCGAACCAGTCCAACGATAATCCTCATCGCGCTGCACGAATAGTTCGCCATTGTGCGAACCTGGAATGCAGCTCAGCGGACCCTCTTCGTAACCAACGTCATCAAGATGGACACCAAGCGTGACAAGCGAATAGTTGGTGTGTGGCCAGGCAGTAATGTCTTGGTGCCAGTGTACGATCTCGCCGCCGCCTGGCCACTTGTAATTGAGTTTGCTGGAGTGGAATTTGACGTCCGGCCCAAGAAGGTCAGCAGCGATTTCTGTTAGTGGTGAGTCGCTAGCAAATGCCCAGAAGTCCGGATGCCGGTCAACCAGCGCTTTCAAGCGACGGACGTGCGGAGTTTCAGTTGAGTGATTTGGGCCGATATCAAAGACATTGTCAGACACAGAAAAGCGCCTGCTCGCATCGAGGAACTGCTCGGACAGCGTTCTGAGGCGCTCAACCCACTCGGCGGGAATCGCATCTGGAATGGTCAGAAAACCGTCCTGAAAGTACTGCTTTCGCTGGGCCTGGCTCACCACATTGGGATTGTGTTGAAGGATGTCTTCAGGGGTCATTTGGCCGGCTCCGTCGCTTGATGTTGCCCTCAGCTAAACAAGCCTGCTGTGAGACGTATGGCAACCAGATAGCAAATATTGCTGATCATTGACGCGATAAGCAGTTGCCAGCGGTGGCACGTGGCTGTTTCACTCATCGCGAGTATGTATTCGAGCGGGAAAACACAAGAAGAGTTTACGATGACCGAAAGAGAACAGCTGGGCCGGAAAGGTGAGGAAGTCCGCAGGAAACTGGGTCTTCCAGATGATATTGGCGCGGAATTGCTACCAGGTATGCCGCATCTTGTGGACGAAGTGATCTTCGGTCGTATCTGGGGACGTCCAGGCCTCGAACTTGAAAATCGCATGCTTGCAACCCTCTCGGCACTCACGTCCAAACAGTATCTGCCACAAGTTGGTTTCTACGTGCGAGGTGCGCTGAACCTTGGTATGAAGCCGCGCCTCATTCAGGAAGTCATGTTGCATTGCGCTATGTATTCTGGAATGCCGTCCGCGCTGAACTCATTGACGGTTGTCAATGATATTCTGAGCGAGAGAGGTTTGCCGCAACCGGACGAAGAGCTGCAGGAACACGACCTCGACGACCTTATGAAGATAGGCGATGAAACGATGCGAGATCTTCACCGCGAACGCGCGGATGGCGGTTACGCGGCGCCGGACTCTGCTGCAGCTACACTTTACACAAATGCCATCCAGTATCTCTATGGCGAGATCTGGAACCGGCCCGGGATAACTCGTCGCCAACGTATGATCTGTTCCGTTGCGGCCTTCACTGCCACGCAGATGGCAGGTCAGCAACGCAAGTTCTTTCAATCAGCACCCAATGTTGGTGTGTCTCGCGAAGAGGTAATTGAAGTCATCATTCAAACTGGCCCGTACTCCGGCTTCCCTCCGGCCTTGAACGCGCTCACCATCGCCGAGGAAGTGCTCGGCTGATCGCCAGGTCTCCCATCATCCCCGCTGAGCTCAAGCAAACGGGAAAGTCCGCTTTTGGTGATGGCGACAGCGCGAAACTCCCAGTCAATCAGATGGTTGCTAATTACGACCGAACTTCTTGATCGCGCCAGCCCAAATTTGCCAGCCTGCTGGGTATAAGTCTTCGTAGGGAACTAGCTTGGTTAGTAGAATGCGGAGTTTCGTTGGAGCGGTACTTTGTTTGGCGATGGGATTTGCTCTGCCCTTGGCAGCAGTAGTTGGCTGGGGTCTATGGGCTGAGCAAAGGGAAGAGTTCGAGCGTCTTATGAACGCGGCAGCCAGCTATCTGACCAGCATCGGGCTTCCACCTGTGATCGGCGTCGAAATCATCGGGCCGACTATCGTTGTCCTCAGTCTGATTTTGATTTGGCTGATTGCTGGCTCAAAAGTCGAGCGCGCAAAGTGGATGGGCATCGGCTCAAGCTTGCTCGCTGTCGCCGTCATCGGTTTAATGATAGTCAACTAGATTTCTCTGACGGCGATTGGTTCAAATGTACATATCCTGCAGATTGTAATCCTTCAGAACACTCGCACGCATGTTCTCATTCCAGCGACGGTCATCTTCCTGACCAGCAAAAGGTTGGTAGGTGTAGCGCTGCTCGTCTGGATATTTTTGCTGGCGTGCATCGATGGCCAAAGCAATCAGGCGAGAACGATTATCAATACGTTCCTGTGTGTAGGTATGCTCGACACCGTCCAGCTTTTCCGTCGTAACGTTGAGGACGCGCTTGCGCGGGAAGAAGCCAGCATTGAGTGTGATACGGCGATCTGGCGATGCGTTAGCGAAAGACCCATGAACAGCCTGCCGGTTGAGCACCATCACGTCGCCGGGTTCGCACACCATAGGAACTGCGCCTTCGATGCGCTCTGATCCGCTTTCTGCGACCAGCTGCTTGATATCGACCTTACCCATCTTATGGCTGCCGGGCAGTGTCCAGACACAGTTGGCGGCTGTGCTTGGATAAAGCTGCGTCATGAAGTTGAAGCCGTGCGCACCTTCATCCCAATCGTCCGCATCCCAATGGGTTGTGCCGTCCTGATGCCATGCAACTGATGGCCCGAGGCCCGGTTCTTTGACGAACGTCACTTCATTGTAAGGCACGAAGTCAGCGCCATTGATCGCTTCAGCAACGGCAAGCAGGCCGGGATGTCCGTAAAGACGGAAGCATGAATCCATGAGCTGCAGATTTCCATCCAATAGTTGGACAGTCCATTCTGGCGCATCGTCTGCGGGCTTTGCGTCGGCCATCTTAACCGGATGTCGTCCCTTGTTGAGTGAAGTACCACCTAGCGGATCACTTAATGGTTTCGCCCATCGGTAAGCTGGTCGCTCAAACTCCTGTCCAAGGGCGGGACGACCAAAGCGATCTGTATCGCCACCGGGTTCCGTCGGAGCACCGTCAAGAACACGCTGCACGTCAGNGCGCAGTTCCTCCAGCTCATCCGCATCTACAACATTCTCAAACACGTAGAAGNCATGTTTCCAGTAAGCCGCGATAATATCAGGGTGCAACTTGCCGTTGTCATCGAGNCGGATAGGNCCNCGATTGCCAAGTGCGCGCGCTTTGGNTTCGCCGTCACGCAGGTAGTCGCTGAGAGTGTCAGCATATTCTTTTGCGGAAACGTCTTGCTGAACNGATGCGTCTGCCATATCCGGTGCTCCGTTCGCGTTGGAAACATTGGGTCTATAATCTGCNGATTGATGCGGGTGGGCAATCAATGCATGCACATCTATCCGCTGGTTGATGTGTCCGTGGATGAAGTATGGACGGTACCACTCTCAATGAGCTTCTGAACGTCCTGATCATCGAATCCAAGTTCGCGCAGCACGTCGTGGGAGTGTTCACCAAGCTGAGGCGCAGGTTGCGGCATACGCCCATCCCCGATCGGCATGCGTGTTTGGAGAACATTGCCCAGTGCCGGATCATGAACCTCACTCAGCACGCCACGGGCTGTCACATGCGGATCATTGACGACACCTTCAACATTGAGGACGGGAGCGCAAGGAACCTGTCCTCTGCGCAACTTGGCCAACACATCATCATTGGACTGTTCCGCCAGCGAAGCCTCGATAATCTCTGTCAACGCAGNCCGGTTCTCAACGCGGGCAGGCATGTCGGAGAATCGATGATCTGCAAGNAGGTGCTGCAGACCAAGCGCATCACACAAACGCTCCCAGAATCTCTGCGTCGACGCACCNATGAAGATAAGGCCGTCCCGCCCGTTGAAAACCTGATAGGGTGAGAACGTTGCCANCGCTGANCCNGTACGAGGTGGCACCATACCAGTTTGTCCATAGCGCGCTATACCTTGCGACATCCAAGAGAGCGCTGATTCCAGTAGGTTGAAATCCAACCTTGTTCCNTGACCTGTCTGATCACGTGTCCTGAGGGCATCAAGAACGCCAATAACGACGTACATGCCGGTACCCATGTCGATTAACGACGGACCAACGCGAACTGGNGATCGATCNGGTTCTCCGGTGGCCGACATGATTCCAGACATCGCCTGGGCCACGGCATCATAGCCGCGCAATTCGCTGTAAGGACCCGTCTGACCAAAGCCGGAAATCGAGCAGTAGATGATATCAGGCTTGAGTTCCGACACCGCGTCGTAGCCATAACCAAGTCGCTCGGCAGCGCCGGGGGTAAANGCCTCAAGCATCACATCGGCCTNGGTGATGAGCCGGCGCATGATGTCCTTGCTATCTGGCTTCTTGAGGTCAATGGAAATGCTGCGCTTGTTGCGATTGACGACTGCAAATGTCGCTCCGCCATTGGCCGGTCTAAAATGATCGCCGCCCGGTGGCTCAACCTTAATGACGTTTGCGCCAAGTTCGGTCATCAGCATTGTCGAGAATGGGCCGGAAAGCGCATGGCTGAGGTCAAGAACAGTGATACCGGTCATAGATCGGGACAAAGGCAAGCTCCTGAAAACTGGCTTTTTTACGAGTTCGTCCCTCATTCTATGACCAGACGCGGCAGATCTCGATAGCGGATCTGATATTGCCACTGCCCGACTTTTCTTGCCGTGGCTTAACTTGATAAAGTAGGCACGAGCCTGGAACTGACGGCCAAGTAGTGACATGAACATGGCGTCNAGGATGGAATGATGACGATTTNAATTGAGCAAATGCACCCGCTGTTCGTCGGCGAAGTCGAGGGCGTGACTTTGTCCCCCGACATGGATGAAGCGACTGTTCATGCTGTTGATGAGGCGATCAACAAGTTCGCAGTGCTCATCTTCCACGAACAGAAGCTGGACAACGANGAGCTTTATGCTGTCGGAGAGCGCTTCGGCAGAATAGCGGCACCCCGCAATCATCGTGCAGGTCAGCGGATAGAGAAGGCTGGCATCGCCGACATTTCCAATCTCGATGACAAAGGCGAAGTGCGCCGACGCGATGACAATCGTCGACTTGACGGCCTGGGCAACCAGCTCTGGCATTCCGACGCCTCATTCCGTCCAATCTCCGGCGCGTTATCGATGCTGTATGCTGAAGCGATACCACCAAAGGGCGGCGACACCGAGTTTGCGGATTTGCGGGCAGCGTACGACGAACTTGATGGTGAGATGAAGGATGAGATCGAAGGCTTAATGGTCGAGCACACGATTTTTCANTCNCGCGGTTTGCTCGGCCACACCGACTACAGCGACGAAGAACGCAAAGCATTGCCTGCGGTTCGTCATCCATTAGTGCGCNCACATCCTGGGTCTAAGCGCAAAACTCTCTACCTTGGTGCCCANGCTTCGCACATCATCGATTGGCCGATTCCCGAGGGACGTCTGTTGCTGCACGATTTGACTGCCCATGCCACAGATCGACGCTTTACATATGCCCACCAGTGGGCGGTCGGCGACCTAGTCATTTGGGACAATCGTTGCACACTGCATCGCGGCCGCCGCTATGACGATGTCAAGCACAAGCGCGATCTCCGCCGGGTCACAACACAGGACATGGACAGCATCAACGACAACCCCAAGTTGGTTGCAGAACTGGGGCTGACCGCATGAGCGATTTAGATTTCTCAAGCAAGACCGTTCTGGTCGTTGGTGGCTCCAGCGGTATTGGGAATGGAATCGCGCATAGCTTTAAGAACCGTGGCGCGGAGGTGCATGTCTGGGGCACCCGGGCAACTGCGGACGATTATGCAAGTGAAGAAGGGTCCGATATTTCGGGACTAAACTACGCCTGCGTGAACGTCTCTGACTTTGATGCACTCGAAAAGTATGAACCGCCTTTTGACAAGGTCGACGTTGTTGTCCTGTGCCAGGGGATTGTGCGCTACAAACGAGAAGAATTCACACGTCCCGGTTGGGAAGCCGTGATGGATGTGAACATCAATTCTGTCATGCACTGCGCGACCAAGTTTTATCCCATGCTGGCCCAATCCAAAGGGGCTCTGATCATTGTTAGCTCGGTCGCAGGCTTCCGCGCTGCCATGGGGTATCCGGCCTACGCTGCTTCCAAAGCCGGTGCTGTCGGGCTCTGTGCGACGCTCGGTGAAGCCTGGGCGGTGGACGGCATTCGTGTGAACGGTATTGCACCCGGTTTCGCTGACACCAAGATCACCAAGGTTACGACCGAGAACGAAAAGCGCCTACAGGGCACGATTCAGAAGATCCCAGCACGGCGTCTTGGTACACCTGAAGACATGGCTGGTGCCGCGCTCTATCTAGCCTCACCGTTAGCATCCTATGTCTATGGCCAGACAATCATTGTTGATGGTGGGCTGTCACTCTCTTAGAGCAAGATCGTTCCGGATGGAATCACCGTTCGACTTGCTCACTTTGTTGGCCGGAACGTGAACCTTGCTCTACTCAATAAGTTTAGAGACCGATTCACGTTTCAGATGGATGCGCCAAGCGCTTCCATCTGAAACGTTCGGGCTCTAGACGTCGGCGCTGGGCAGTTGATCTTTGCCGCGGACGAGATCTGCCCCTTTTTCGCCAATCATCATGGTGGCGGCATTCAGATTGGCGGATAGCATTGTTGGCATGACCGAAGCATCAATCACACGAAGGCTGTCGATCCCTCGCACGCGCAGTTGATCATCGACGACAGCCAGCGGATCAGTCGCCGGACCCATCTTGCAAGTCCCCATTGGGTGGAACGTGGTTGTCCCGTATCGTTGGGCAACAGCGAGAAGTTCGTCATCCGTTTGCACATCCGGACCAGGAACGGATTCTTTGTCGTAATAGGGTTTAAGAGGATCAGACGCCAGCAGCTTGCGCGCTAGTTTCAGACCAGCCAATAACACCCGCCTGTCGTGTTCTTCAGCGAGATAGTTGGGCTGAATTGTCGGTTGCTCAAATGGGCTACTGGAGCGGATGCGCACGTACCCTTTGCTTTCGGGGCGTTGCTGCCAGGCTGCCACCGTCATTCCCGGGTGCGGTTCAAGTTGTCCTTGAACGCCCTCATTGTAGCTCGCTGGGGTGAAGGTCATTTGGATGTCAGATGTGTCAGCCGCTTCGCCCGAATGCCAAAAACAATAGACCAGCGTCGGGTTGAGTGTGAGTAGACCTTTACGTCGAGTGGCCCATTTCGCGACTTCCCACGCCAAGCTCAGGCCACGCGTCTTTTCGTTGATAGTCGAGGAATTCTTTACCCGAGCAACAAGGCGCGGAGCGTAGTGGTCGCGCAGATTTTCACCGACGCCCTGCAAGGCATGACGAACTTCGATGCCTTGTGACTGGAGAACTTCGCCTGGGCCGATCCCGGAAAGCTGCAGTAATTGGGGGGAGTTATAGGTGCCACCGGACAGGATAACTTCACGGCCAGCCATGACCTTCTTGTCCTGACCTTTCGCACCGCCGTGACGAAACCGAATGCCGGTTGCACGCCCCTCTTCGATAACGATGCCGGTTGCATGAGCCTTCATGATGACTTGCAGGTTCGGTCGCTTCATTGCGGGCCGTAGATATGCGCCTGCCGTGCTCACCCGGCGCCCGTTTTTGATGGTCCTCTGGACGTAGGAAACACCCTCTTGTTTGGCGCCGTTGTAATCTGGATTTCTCGGGATACCGTTCTGCACGCAACCCTCAATGAACGCCTCACATAGGGGGTGTCGCCATTCAAGGTCGGTCACGGTAACCGCACCGTCACGACCGCGATACGTATCATCGCCATCGCCGATACGTTTTTCTGTGCGACGGAAGTAGGGCAAAACATCGGCATAGCCCCAACCACGATTCCCAAACTGAGCCCACGTATCGAAGTCAAACCGCTGACCCCGATTGTAGACATGCCCGTTAATGGAACTCGATCCACCAAGTGTCTTTCCGCGCGGCGCAAAAATCCGTCGTCCGCCGGTCCAGTCGCCCTCCTCCATTTCGTATTTCCAGTTCACACTGGCGTCGTAGAACGTTTTCATGAAACCAGCTGGGATGTGAATGAATGGGTTCCAGTCGTAGCCACCTGCCTCCAAAAGGCAGACCTTTACATTCGGGTCTTCGGAGAGCCTGTTAGCAAGAATACAGCCAGCTGATCCGGCACCAACGATGACATAATCGAAGGTACCCATAATCGTCTCGTTCACTTGCAATCTCCGCGGGAGCGGCGCGCATCCCTGTATTTAGCCAACCGTTTGAAGACAAAGTTGGCCGCCAACAATCTGTAGAGATTCAGCGCCAGATATTGTTTCGGTCGCAATATAAACAAATCATCGACCGCATGAAAGTGGTCAGAAAAGACCCGGCCGGAAGTCATTCGCCAGTTTGCGAACTACTCAAGACAAGGCTTGTTCCGTGATCGCGTCCACATGGATCGCCGCTCCGTCGACAAGTGGAAGTTCGGAAGTAGCAGCATCGTAAACCAGAGCGAGGTCGGTACCGCCCAGCAGGATAGCTTCGACCCGGTCACGCTCTAGAAATTGCCTGCAAGTCTCGTCGAAAACCTGACGCTGTTGATCAGTGACGAAACCTGAGGTCGCCATGGTGACATAGGCGTCATGAACTTGTTCTAGTTGACTGCCTTGCGGTGCTATAACTTCCGTATCAATCAGGCCTCCATAGAACTTGGTTTCCATCACTGTGCGCGTTCCCATGATGCCAATGCGCTTTAGCCCGCGGGCCGTGACTTCCTTTGCCACTTCACTCAACATGTTGATGACGGGAAGTGGAGAGACGTCTTCAAATTCGCCAATGCAAAAATGACCGCCGATAGACGTTACGACCACGCAATCGGCACTGGCTACAGCCAACCGTTCGGCAAGACGCCTGTAAATTTCGACCTGCGAAGCCGTATCGTTCTAAGCGAGATTGGCCAGCAATGTCGGCNAATCGGCATGAACCNTCGTCAGTTCAAGCGGCCTGCCGNGCTTNGNGAAATTGCTGATCAATCTCTGATAGTAGAAGTCTGTTGCCGCGGGACCTATACCGCCGATCAAACCAATATGCATGGANGGCTCCTGGGAAACCGAGTGGTGCAGTCAAAGAATGGTCTGAGGGGTTAGGCCTTGATCGCCTCACCATCCCGAGCAATCATAAGCCCAACAAGCCGTTCATCGACCGCCTCTGTCTTATGGGTTGTCTGGTTAGTATAGACCCAGACAATTTCGCCAGTCGTGCGAAGGTCATCGGCATCCTTGCCGTGGACTTCAAAGTCGAACCGGATTGACGAGCGCCCGATCCGGCCAACCTTTACGCACACATCGATCTCNTCATCGAAGTAAACTGGTGCAGAGTATTCCACCAGCGATCGCACAGTGTGAAAGTCAATGCCTGAGCTCTCTGTCTCAGACTTGTAGTCGTATGGCAGTGATCGNAAGTACTCNGTNATGGCACAGTCATAGTAGGTCAGATAGTGCGCATTGAAGACGATGCCCTGTCCGTCGATCTCGGAATANCGCACGCGAAAGCGTTGAAAAAAATTGTATTCGGAACGTGCCATGCTCTGCCCATCTCTCAAGCAATATCAATTNTCAGGGCAGAGCACACCGTTGCGATTGTTTCGTCAANTCCGCCCTATGCCCCCTCTATGACCACAGTCACTTTGGTTTGCGCGCAACGATCAGCTTGGTCATGCCGGGGATGAGATCATCGCTGTGCTCAACCTCGAAGCCGGCCTCGATCAGTGCCGTGCGCAGCCAAGCAATCGATAGCGATTGGGCGTCAGGCGTAAACGCCATGTGCTGGAGCTGCCAGAGAGCGGCTAGTGGCGGTCCNCGTCGATCTGACTCGACCATGAAGTCATGGATCATCAANACACCGCCGGGTTGCAGTGANTTCATCGACCACTGCATCAATTCACTGATCCGGTCTCCTGNAACACCGCTCAAAAGATACGACATCAGCACGGCGTCNTGTTCTGTCGGCCAAGTCGACTCGAGCGCGTTGCCAGGNACATAGCTCACGCGATTAACGAGATCGGCTTCCGAGATAAAGCGCCAGCCGATTTCAGCAACGTTTGGGAAATCAATGATTGTGGATGTCAGGTTCGGATAGGCGTTGCACAAACTGATTGTCATGGCACCAGTGCCGCCGCCCACATCGAGCAACCGCTCAGCTTTGGACAGATCGACAGTGCGCGCCAAAGTTCGGCCTGGCCCTAGCGATCCTGCATGTTGTGATTCGCTATAGAGTGTCGCCTGATCACCATCCGACATCCAGTGCGCATAGGAATCGACCTGCTCTGGATTGAGCGAACCTTCCAGCACTTCGTTGAGCTGCTGCAGGAAGGGGTACATCTGCTTATCGATCTGATACCGCAGGTAATCGCCAAAGTCGTACTTTGCGCCACGGACAAGGAAGTGTTCGGAAGCTGGTGAGTTCGCATAGCGACCGTCTTCGTACTTGAGGGCGCCAATACTCGAGAGGGCTGTCGACAGCGTCATGATCCGATTGCGCGGAACCTTGGTCGCGCTCGCAATCTCATCGATGGTTTTCGGCCCTTCGGATANGAGCGAGAAGAGATCAATGTGGAGACCGGCAAACATTGCCTTCGACGCCATAAAGCCAAAAGCGACGCGTGAAAGCTCTTCGGATGTTTCCAGCAGCTTCTCTTCCATAATCCATTCCTTATTGCAGTTGCTCAGATCTATTCAGCTCAGAGTGTCGGTGCAAGAATATTTTATGTCGACTATAGCGCATTTTGCTGCGGCNCAAAATAAATCGGCTTGAACTGGCAAAATTATTGACAGAGCGATCAATGCTAATTACTTAACTAAATGGTTAAGTGAATGGATGAGACATGCAGCATTCCGAAGAGCTCGACCGCGCNTTTGGCGCATTANCGGATCCAACCCGGCGGGCCATGCTAACGAAGTTAGGTCATGGCGAGACATGCACGATCAGCGAACTTGCTGAACCTTTTGATATGTCGTTGCCAGCCGTGATGAAGCACATCGGCGTACTGGAGAACGCCGGTCTTCTGTCGCGCGANAAGACCGGCCGCACAGTTCACTGCCGGCTTAATCCAGCGCCTATGCGCGAAGCCATGGAATGGCTCGAAGAAACTCAGCGGTTCTGGGAGCAGCGTCTCGACGCATTGGCCGATTTTGTTGNAGCGGAAGTTGCAACTAAGGCAGCGNCAAAACAATCAAAGAAAGCAAAAAAATGAGCAGCAAANACGCGCCNAGCCTCGTTATAAATCGCACACTCAACGCGCCAGTCGAAATCGTTTATCAGGCCTGGGCGGACCCAACGAAGATCATCAAGTGGTTTGGCCCNAGTGATGAAATGACGNGCGAGACGCCCGACTTCGACTTTCGCGTTGGCGGTCGGTATACGCTTCTGCTGCTCAGCCCGACCGGTGATCGCCATTGTGTCAGTGGCGAATACAAAGAGATCATTGAGAACCAGAAGCTTGTGTTCTCGTGGGCCTGGGAAACAACACCGGCAAGAGTCTCCCAGGTCACGGTCACGTTTCGCCCTGATGGTGACACCACGCGACTGCAATTGATGCATGAACAGGTCGTAAGCGACGAAGTTCGCGACAACCACAACCGCGGTTGGGTGCCATCTCTCGATCGCTTGGTCGCCAATATCTCAACTCTCTAACAAGTCTCGAAAACCGAACCCAGCAAAAGACAAGGACGATGATCATGACAATCGTGCACTATGAATTCGGCCCGACTCGATCGCAGCGTGTGCGCTGGATCCTNACCGAGCTCGGTATTGACCATGANAGCAGGGACGACCGTAGTTTGTTTGGATCAGANGAACTGAAGAAGGTGCATCCACTCGGCAAACTTCCTGCCATCACAGATGATNGCCGCCCACTNTTTGAATCAGCNGCGATCTGCACCTGGCTTGCCGACAGTCATCCCGAAAGGGGATTAATCGCACCGTCCGGCACGTGGGAGCGAGCTCTACACGATCAATGGTGCGCGTACATCATGACCGAGGTCGAGGCGCATCTTTGGAGTTCTGCCCGCAACACGTTCGTTTATCCGGAAGAACAGCGGCTGGAAGCCGTATTTGCCCAGAACGCAGCCGAGCTAAAGCGCTCCATGGGGCCACTGGAGGATCACNTTTGCTCCAACGACTTCTTCGTNGCCAANAAGTTCTCGGTCACTGACATTTTTTGCGGATTTGNGCTCAACTGGGCGCGGCGCATGGGAGATCACTTGAACGGCTTTCCCAATGTCGCCGCCTATAATCAGCGTCTGCTCGACATGCCGAACTGCCCCTTCACCAAGGACGTATAAGCCTTAAGAGGCCAATGTCGCAACGAGGTGTCGCAATGCCCCGGAATGAAATTGTTACACAAGACCAATGGCTTGAAGCGCGCAAGGCCCTTCTCGCAAAGGAGAAGGCGTTCACAAAGGCACGGGACGACTTAACGCGCGAGCGCCAATCGATGCCCTGGGTAAAGGTTGAAAAGGACTACGTGTTCGACAGACCCCATGGAAAAGTATCACTTGCTGATCTGTTTGGTCCTGCACGCCAGTTGATTATCGCGCACTTCATGTTCGGACCCGATTGGGACGAGGGTTGCCCGTCCTGCTCATTTTGGGCTGACGGATATGATCCAATGGTTNTCCATTTGGCAGCTCGCGACGTTGCCTTTGCAGCTGTATCGCGGGCACCGCTCGAGAAACTTGAAGCCTACAAGCAGCGCATGGGGTGGTCATTCAATTGGGTCTCCTCTCTAGGCTATGATTTCAATCAGGACTTCGGCGTATCGTTCAGCGAAGATGAACTCGCCAGCGGAAGTGTCGCCTATAACTACAAGCGCGGACCGTTNCCTGTAACAGACGCACCCGGGCTCAGCATCTTCTACAAGGACGATACCGGAAACATCTTTCACACCTACTCATGCTATGCGCGCGGGCTGGACATGATGAATACCGCCTATCACCTGCTCGACCTTGTACCTTAGGGCCGCGATGAATCTGAGTTACCATTTACGATGGCATGGGTCAGGCGCCACGACAGNTACGACAGCGTATGAGTNAATAAANTNAGCTTNCANAATTNTGTANTGGGATGTGGTCTGCTATACACGGGCCATGAANAAAANCGGTCGAGCAACGTGTGGAAGATCTTGAGAACTTCTATCNCGACATCCCAGAGTTGGTGAACACGCGATNTNATCGCGTGAACCGCGAACTTGCTGATGTGAAAGCANATATCTCCGAGCTAAAGGCTGACTTATCAGAGCTGAAGGTGCGCGTTTTATCTCTAGAAACTAAGTTCNATACTTTCCCCGGTGTGATTGCAGAAGTCATCCGCGAGGAATTGGCGAAGCGATAAATGCGGTCAATGTCACGCGTTGGCTGCAGCAAGCAGCCAACAATAGCCACGGTCGAACATCCTTACAGTATGTACTTGGACAGGTCTGCGTCTTTCGCCAAGTCACCGACGTTCGTCTGCACATAGGCGGCATCGATCGTGATCGTCTGCCCTGACTTGTCGGATGCTTCAAATGANATCTCGTCGAGCACCTTCTCCATCACAGTCTGCAAGCGACGCGCGCCGATATTCTCGACGCTGGCGTTGACCTGCACTGCGACATCAGCAAGTGCATCGATGGCATCTTCCGTAAACTCAAGCGTCACNCCTTCTGTNGCCATCAANGCGATGTANTGCTTTATCAGGCTGGCCTCTGGCTCNGTCAGAATGCGNCGGAAGTCCTCCCGGGTAAGAGCGCGAAGCTCAACGCGNATCGGGAGNCGGCCTTGTAGTTCCGGCAACAAGTCCGCGGGCTTCGCAACATGAAACGCGCCTGAAGCCACAAACAAGATGTGATCAGTTTTCACNGGGCCGTGTTTTGTGCTGACGGTGGTACCTTCGATCAAGGGTAGGAGATCGCGTTGCACGCCTTCACGGCTGACATCGCCGCCGACACGGCCACTATCAGATGTCACGCGGCAGATCTTGTCGATCTCGTCGAGGAACACAATACCATCGTTTTCGACAGCTTCGACTGCCTCCGAAACGATCTGATCTTCGTCCAGAAGCTTGTCGCCTTCTTCAGCTAGCAACAGCGGATAGCTGTCCTGAACAGTCACGCGCTTGGTCTTGGTCCTCCCGCCAAGCGCCTTCCCGAGCATGTCATTGAGATTGATCATACCCATTGATGATCCAGGTTGACCGGGGATCTCAAACATCGGCATTCCACCGCTGTCAGCAACTTCGATTTCGATCTCTTTGTCGTTCAGTTCGTTCGCCCGAAGCTTTTGTCGAAAGCTCTCGCGCGTTGCCGGTTGAGCCTGATCACCAACCAAGGCATCAAGTACGCGTTCTTCAGCAGCTTGCTCAGCTTTGGCACGAACTTCTTCGCGCTTGCGATCGCGGACAAGACCAATACCGACTTCGACAAGGTCACGCACAATGCTTTCGACGTCACGACCGACATAGCCGACCTCGGTAAACTTGGTCGCTTCGATCTTGATAAACGGCGCGCCAGCGAGGCGAGCAAGGCGACGTGAGATTTCCGTTTTGCCGACGCCTGTCGGCCCAATCATGAGGATGTTCTTTGGCAGAACCTCGTTCTTCATCTGGCCTTCAAGCTGCTGCCGACGCCAGCGGTTCCGAAGCGCGATTGCGACAGCGCGCTTGGCTGGATTTTGGCCGATAATGTAGCGATCGAGTTCGGAAACGATTTCGCGGGGGGAAAAATTGCTCATGCGTCTGGTGACTTGTCTTCTTGGAGTTCGAATGGATGACTTGTGTCTTATTACAACTATGAGTTGCTTGGCAGGGTCTCGAGAATGAGATTGGTATTGGTGTAGACACAGATTTCGGCTGCAATTGCCATGGCTTTCCGCGCAATCGTTTCCGCATCGTAGTCGGTTTCAAGCATACCGCGGGCGGCTGCAAGAGCGTACATNCCGCCAGAACCGATACCCATGACATGGTTTTCGGGCTCNAGAACATCNCCNGTNCCGGTCAGAACCAGGGTGGTGTCNGAGTCTGCGACCAACATCATAGCTTCTAGTCGACGTAGATAGCGATCAGTTCTCCAGTCTTTGGTGAGCTCTACCGCNGCTCGCGTNAGCTGACCGGGGTACTGCTCAAGCTTGCCTTCAAGGCGCTCAAACAGCGTGAACGCATCGGCNGTCGCCCCGGCAAAACCGCCAATGACGTCACCTCGTCCGACCGATCGAACCTTCTTGGCATTAGCCTTAATGACGGTTTGGCCCAGGCTAACCTGGCCATCGCCTGCGATCACCACTTTGCCGGCCTTCCGCACGGTCAAAATGGTTGTTGCGTGCCACGAACCGGTTGATGTGCCGGAACCGTGGTTTTCATTATTCGATGTGTACATGGTCATANNGCNAGGATTTCGGAACGCTTCCGTGGGAAAACAAGAGGCAGAGTTCGCAGAAATACGCCAGTCGGCGTCTTTCGATCAACATCACAACCTGCTAAACCCCNAATTCGATAAACTGATCGGAGCANAACGGCGTGACGCGATCCGCGACCATAAAACGGGAAACCAAGGAAACCCAGATCGAGGCAACGATTAATCTCGATGGGACCGGTGCATACAACATAAGCACAGGTATTGGCTTTCTGGATCATATGCTGGAGCAGTTGGCGCGGCACTCGTTGATCGATATCGATCTGGCCGCCAAGGGTGACCTGCATATTGATTTTCATCACACGGCNGAAGACTCAGGCATTGTTCTNGGNCAGGCNTTGGCCCAGGCGCTTGGCGATCGCAAGGGTATTACCCGCTACGCGGATTGCCACTTGGCTATGGATGAGACGCTGACCNGNTGCGCGATCGACGTCTCAGGCAGGCCGTACCTCATTTGGCAGGTTGAGTTCTCGCGTGACAAGGTCGGCGAGATGGACACGGAGCTATTTCGTGAGTGGTTCCAGGCATTTGCGCAAAACGCCGGCATCACGCTGCACATTGCCACGCTGTACGGGGTAAACAATCACCATATAGCGGAGACATGTTTCAAGGCGTTGGCACGGACGCTGCGCAAGGCTGTGGAGATTGACCCACGGCAGGCAGATCGTATCCCGTCAACCAAAGGCTCGCTGAACGGGTAGGCAGAAATCCATGCTGTTTCGAATGTGGCGTAGCGGGATAAAGGCATTCACGGTGCATGAAGCGCCTGATCCGCCAGCCGCGCGCGATGACCGCGCGGAACAGCTCGTGTTCGTCAAAGATGGCTTCTCGTTGTTCGCAGCGTTGGTCCCGCCGATATGGATGATCGCGAACCGGCTCTGGCTCGTGCTTCTTTGCTACATCGCTGCTATTGGGTCTTTGGTCGCCGCATTCGGTTTGCTGGGCGTTGCTGATTACTGGCTCGGCTATGCCTCCCTCGCGATCAGTCTGGTCATCGGCTTTGAAGCGGACTCGCTGATCCGTTGGACGTTGGATCGCAAGGCGTATCGTCAGATTGCAAGTGTGACAGGCGCTACCGATGAGGAATGCGAGCGCCGGTTTTTCTCTGAATGGCTACCAACCGTGCCTGACGTCAGTCCATCAAGTTTCGCGCCTCCGGGTACGGATGGCGGTTTGAACACGTCAACCACTGATGCTACGACAGCGCCGCTATCCGGCAGTGTCATACCGCCAAAGCGCACGGGCTGGCGAAGTGCAACGCCCTGGAGATCGTCTTAAGGCATGCAACGCGTTGTCATTATAGATTACGGGTCAGGCAATCTGCATTCGGCTAACAAGTCCGTGCAGCGCGCCGCTAACGAGGCTGGTCTCGAAACGGATCTGCGCGTCACGGCCGATGCCAAAGAAGTCAAGCAAGCCGATCGCATCATCTTGCCAGGCGTCGGCGCCTTTGCTGATTGTAAGTCGGGGTTGGCGGCTGTTCCTGGAATGCTGGATGTTCTTCAGGATGCCGTGATTGAGCGCCAAAGACCCTTCCTTGGCATATGTGTTGGCATGCAGTTGATGGCGACCCGCGGCCTGGAGTTTGGTGAGACACCCGGCTTTGATTGGATTACCGGTGATGTTGCTGCCATTGAGCCTGATGATCCGCCCCTCAAGATCCCACATATGGGCTGGAACACACTCAAGCAGTTGAGTGACCATGCTTTGCTCAATGGGATTGAGCTGGGACCGGATGGATTGCACGCGTATTTCGTGCACTCATTTCATCTCCAGCCTAGAGATGCTGGCGCGAGAATCGCTATGACCGACTACGGTGCTGAAGTTACGGCCATGGTTGGACGCGATAACATGGTGGGAACACAGTTCCACCCAGAGAAAAGTCAGAAGCTCGGATTGAAGCTTTTAGAAAATTTTTTGCGCTGGCAGCCTTAGGTTCAAATCACTCTTTACGGAAATTCTAACCAGTGATTGAGCGCTTGGCGCGGGAGCCGTAGGGCTCTCGGCGTGAGCCGTACCAGATCGGCCCACGCCCCTCCGCTTTTCGTATTCTTACGCAGCTTCGCTGATTGGTGCCAAGTTGTCGGCAAATGGGGCAGTCTCTTCGTTGGCTGCAGGGAACGCGACAACGTTTGAATCGATGCCGGCGAGTGGCTGAGTGCGTTGCTTGAACCAGCGCAGCTGCGTGTTGGCCATGATGGCTTCATCTTCGACGGATTGGACCAGCAGACCATCGTCATCACCAAGAAGACCACCGAGTACTTGCTCAATGTCACCGGCTTCGACGTTAGCCTTGATGTACCATGTCTGTTCCAGCGGACGGGCCCATGATTGACCNAGCATCATGATGGCCGATGTCATGGCGTTCTTGTTCTGTGTTGGAGCGGCGAGGTCGTAGGAAATGAGGAACATTTGCATGGCGGATCTCTTTTTGTTGGGCNTACGGCTGGGCCGAAAACATCTGGGNAGAACATTTGGCTGCTAGGCCATGAATTTGGNGGAGAAGTACGCAGGACAAAACGCGATACGCGCGACGCAAAACCTNNTTAACTCAATNANTTAAGTGCGGGGTTCTCGNTTTTGGNAATGTCTGAGAACGTAAANAGAACATCTCATGAATCGTTCTGGGTGTCTAGCNNAAGTTCAGCAAATGTTCTAATTTTGTTTCATGTAATTGATCGTATTGATGTTTTGGTTCTGNTGGTATGCAGCTCGCCTCTTTTCATGTTCTTTGGAGCGCTCATTTNCGCTTACTCCGGCNAGGGAAAGGCAGAGCGAAATAAATTGCGTCGACCGCTCAATTATCACAACACGTTTGGATTTCTTCCGTCCCGCTCGCTAGACTTGTCTTACGNTGAAGCTAACGCATGCACTTATCTTCGCACCCCAGACGACGACATCATTGGAGGCATTCGTTCGAGACAATGGCAGACGAGAAGACAGTTACATTCCCGGTTGAAGCAACGCACATCATGTTGTTCCGGCGTTCTATCGGTGACTACGCCGTGCCAGATACCGGTCTGGAGCCAGCCGCAGCGCCGCCAACATTCCCGCGCGCGGTTGCACAGTTTGATCCCGACTACCCATTACGCATCAAGGACGGTGAGCCATGGTTCGGGTCAGGCAAAAATCCGACAGGCATCGACGGTAAGCCAAAGACGTCAGGCGGTCTGCATGCCGAGCAGCATTTTGAATTCGAACGGCCGATCAAGCCAGGTGACGTTCTGNCCGTAACCGAGAAGGACGGCAAGGTCTGGGAAAAAGAGAGTAAGCGCGCTGGCAAACTGAAGTTCACCGAGAAGATCGCTGAATACCGCGACGCCAACGGCGAACTCGTCTGCACCGCGCGCAGCGTCGGCGTCACCACCGAACGTCCGGTTGATCAGGGTTGAGGAGCGAAACATGCCAATGAAAGCAAGTGAAGTCGCGNTCGGCGACACCTATGAAGACGTCTTGGTCGAGGATCTGAAGCGGACACAGCTGGTCATGTATTCCGGCACATCCGGCGACTACAATCCATTGCATACCGACGATCTCTACTGCCGCGAGTCAGCTGGATATCCGGGCGTCTTTGCCCACGGCATGCTCACCATGGGTATGTCTGGTCGCCTCGTGACNGATCGCTTCGGTGCCGAGAACGTCAAACGCTATGGCGTGCGTTTCACCAATCAGGTTTGGCCCGGCGATGATCTGAAGGGCACGGCTGTGGTCGACAAGATCCGCGAAGAAAATGGTGAGACACTCGTTGATCTCACCATCACAACGACCAACCAAAAGGGTGACGTGGTTGTGTCGGGTTACGCGACAGCGAAGGTCGAAGGCTAATGTAAGGTCCCTCTTCCGGTCCGTCGGGAGAGGGACATCAACTCTTAACCGCCCAACAGGACGGGAAACTCGTCGCCGGTCAGNGCAGCGCCATTCTCCAAAGTGACATCGGGAAATGGCGGCGAAGTCTTCTTACCCTCGGGCCGCACAAAGATGGCTCCATCGCCGACCAGTCGTAACGAGAAAGCCCGTCGCTGTGCACTCGGGCTGTTGTTGACCGGCGCGCCATGCACAGTGCGATAGTCAAAAGCCACGGCATCGCCAAGCGATAACGCCCACCNGCGGATATCAAACGCATNACGATTGGCATTGATGTCGGGCAGAGTCTCAAGCCCGTCGCCTTCATTCAATGGATTACCGTTAAAGAACTGGGGCTGAAACATCTTGCCGGACTTATGTGAGCCGGCGATGAACTCCAGCGTGCGTTCGCGCGGCACTTCATCAAGCGGCACCCAAAGACTGACGGATTGTGGCGCTTGTACACAATAATATGGAGCATCCTGGTGCCAGGGCGTCGGCACGCCAGCCTTGGCTTCCTTGACCAGTACATGCTCGTGAAAGAGCTGCACGGTCCGGCTACCCATCAGCGCGCGGCCAATTTCAGCCGCCGGAGACTTGAAGATGAAATCGCGGTACTCCGGAATGCGCTGCCAGTTGCAATAGTCGCTNAGGAAGCGGCCGCCACCATCGTCGCCTGTATAGCTTTTCCCAGACGGGCCTGGGTTCTCGATATTGTAGGCAATCCCGGCACGTAAAGGTTCGACCCAGTCGTTGAACGCGCCGCGGATCACAGCGACGCCATGCTCATGAAATTCATCGATTGTGGCTTGGTCGACTTTGTATGCCATGGCGGGTAGATGCTCCGATTTGCGCCGTCGAAACGAGTTATCTTCCCACTTTGCACACGCAAACTCCCGCTGCAACTCGGTTTGATGCGACATCGCTTGTNACGAAGNCATCTCAATCCGGATGACGATCATGACAAAGGCCNGCACCCGTTGCGTTGCCGGCAGCGACGTGATCTCCTCCGGACAACAGAAGATTTGGTTAGGGAGATCACGGATGGACGGACACGTTGCTAAAACCACAGCGTCCTGGCGTGTCAGCGATCTAGACAACCGCAGCTGGGTCCATACGTTGGATGAGCCTGCGCAGAAACACCTGGCAACANCGGTGAAGGCGGCCTTCGATCCGGACAAGGATTTATTTGACTATTCGCGCAGCGATGTTGATCTGGGTCCTGCCGCCCCGGCCATTGACCGCGCTATGCAGGAAGCNAAATTCGGCCGCGGCTTGGCGATGGTCAAAGGCCTTCCGCGCGCCGACTTGAGCGAGGCGGAGTTTCGGCTGCTCAATTGGGCGATAGGCCTTCACCATGGCGTGTCTCGNCCGCAAGGCAAGGCCACACAATATATCTCCGAAGTACGCGACGTGGGCACCAACTACCGCGCCGCNAACGGGCGAGGATTTTCATCCAACGCCAAGCTCGACTTCCACGCTGATGGCGCTGATATCGCAACACTCGGCTGCTACAACAAGGCCAAGTCCGGCGGCCAGTCGATGGTCTCAAGCAGTGTGACAGCGCGAGAGATCATTATGGAAGAACGGCCTGATCTGGCGGAGATTGCGCACCAGCCCTTCTTCTTCAGTCGCCAACAGGAAGAGACGGAAGATGAAACACCAGCCTACGGACAACCGCTGTTCGATATCTGTGATGGACGCGTGTTTGGAAAGTGGAATCGCAATCGCGTGCAGTCCGCACAGAACGTCGAAGGCGTCCCGCAGCTGACCGATATCCAGCGCGAAACAATGGACAAGATGGACGAGATTTTACAACGTCCGGACGTCATGTTCACTATGTGGCTGGAGCCTGGTGATCTGCAGATCATCAACAATCACACCGTGTTGCACTCACGCACCAACTACGTCGACCACGACGATCCGGCTGAAAAGCGCCTGCTGCATCGGCTTTGGATTGCACCGCCGGATTCGGTTCCTCTGCCTGAGACCTGGTGGGATTTCTATCGATCAACGAAGCCTGGAACGGTGCGCGGCGGAATTCGAGGTCATTGCCATGACGAAAAGTGCAAGGCTTTCGATCAACGACAGGCGACGGATCTTGGCATGAGCGTCTCAGTCGAGACACCATAAGCCGTGACCTACGCCTTCTTCGTGGTCTCCCACCAGGCGCAGTTGTTGACGCCGAACGAGGCGTTATCCTGGGTCACTTGAACCGGAATGCGCAAGCCTTCTTCCGCAGCACGTGCCCGGAAACGGCGCCTCTCGGCCAACTCGTGCGCTGGCGCCCAGGGACGGTCGTGACCCCAAAGACTTGGGCCATGCTTCAGCTCGTGCGGCTCCCAGGCTTCGGGATCGATGATCCGGCCACCCCAGCCGTACTCAACAAAAAAGCTCTCAGGTGTGCGTGCGTAGAACGAGGTCATAAAGTCGTTCGTGTGCCGCCCGAGCGAAGCTGAGACTTGGTCCGGCGTCGACATCGCGATGTCATAACCCTGGCCGACATCATCAAGGTTGTTGAGTTCCATCATGATGTGATGGATGCCGGGTTGCGATCCCTCGATCAATGCCAAGCTGTGGTGGCGCGGGTTGAGATGGAAGAAGAATGCCTTGAACGGTTCCAGCACAAAGTCGCTGATCCGAAAGCCAAGCACGTCCTGATAAAACCACTGCACATCATCCAACCGCTCTACCAGCAGGACGGCATGGCCCATGCCCATGACGCCAGTGCGAAAGCCGGATATCTCCCGACCAGCCTGGAACGGTTCGCTTGAAATTTCGGGCCTGTAGAAAGCTTCGAGGAGATTGCAGGCGGGATCGGCAAACGTAATGCCACCCGCAACCGCTCGTCTGGCCAACAGAGCAGCGGACATCGGCGACACGGTTGTTTTCGCAGCTTCGAGCCGCGCCGCCAGATCATCAAGAGCAGCAGTATCTTCAACTTCCCAGCCGAATGCTGTTGCTGCCTCAGGCTCGGAACTCACAACAATCCGCTGCTTGCGGTCGTCCATTCGGAACTTCAGCTGCGAACTGGTCTTCTCGGCCAGTTGAAGACCTAGAAACTTGGTGCCGTACTCTTCCCAGTCAGCCAATTTGTCGGATTGGAGAGTGAAGTAACCGAATGAGGACAGGGCCATAAGCGCAACTCCGAAACAGAAGGTTCAAACGAACGTAGACACTTCTCGTAGATCACCGGCCTGCCAGATATAGTAGACCACCATGGCTTCATCGCTTGTGTAGAAACCATGCGTGAGCATCGAAGGGACGAAGACAAGATCACCCGGCTTTGCGTGGCGCGGAGGCTGTCCAGCCAGCCGGTATTCTGCCCCGCCGGCGAGCACGATGTAGATCTCTTCTGCCTTATGCTGATGCGGTGGATAGCCAATGCCGGGACCGTAGACGCCGATTCCGGATCGGACCTGATCGCTGACAAACGGTCCGCGTGAGCCAATCACTTCGACAAAGCCATAGGTCGTCAGCATCTTCTCGCTAATCGCACTGTCGGCCTTGGTGTATGTTTGTTCCCACTTCACATCATTCGCATGCCGCGCGAGCAACTCGACCATAGGCTTGATCTCATGCGATGCGGTCTCCAGCGAGTCGGGCAGGAAGTCCGCTGCCGGCAAGTGTGTCGCTGGCACGCCTTGCCATTGATCGCTCCATTGCGCGATGCCAGGCTTAAAGCGTTCCAGATCAGCATGCGAAAAGTCGGCGACAAATGCCTGGATGGCATCACGCAGTTCGACGTCGGCGTGTTTGATGTCTGCAGTCATGGCAGCTCGGGTTATGGCAGCTCGCTATTGAACGGTATTTTGAGTTCTCCAAAGACATTATCGCTGCACGCCGTCAACATCCAGCCTCGTGTAGTCTCTTGTTGATCCCAGAGCTAATCCCAACGTCGACTCAGCTTGGTCGTCATGACTGGTCTTGATGTGCTGGAAACCCTCGAATTCATGGCCGTGTCGCAAACTGCCCGCTCAGCGCATTGGATCAATTCGGCATTATACTTTGTACCCAGTCGGCAAAGTTCACAAACTAGGACATCATCCCGTGGCGAAGCCTATTCTTTATTGCTTAGACCCGGACTCACGATTTCTGTTCGTCTGCAAGAAACCATCGGAAGAATAGGGTGGCAAGTATTGCTGCAACAAACTGCACGGCAACAAAGGCTGCTACATTCGCAGGATTGATACCAGCAAAAGTATCTGAGAACCCCCGCGCAATGGTTACGGCAGGATTGGCAAATGAAGTAGAAGACGTAAATTAGTATGCTGCGGTAATGTAGAGGCCGACCGCCATTGGAACGAAGTCAGCACGCGCCTTGAGGCAGCAAAGAATCGTACCAACAAGCCCGAAGGTCGCCACAAACTCACCAACCCACTGGCCAATGCCCGTTCGGTTTGTCGTCAAAGGATCGATCAGCGGATTATCAAACATAATGTGTGCAGTAAGAACACCGACGATACCTCCGAACACTTGCGCGGCAACGTAAAGCATTGCGGCCCACGGCGTGATCTCTCTGCGCAGAGCGAAACTGAGGGTCACTGCAGGGTTGAAATGCGCGCCCGACACAGGTCGGAATATTGTTATCAAGACAACAAGAATAGCACCTGTTGGAATAGTATTGCCAATTAGAGCAATGGCGATGTTTCCGCCGGCCAGTCGCTCTGCCATAATGCCGGAGCCGACAACTGTTGCCAGCAGTGAAAACGTACCGAGCCACTCGGCAACTAATTGGCTCTGTTCTGCCTAAATGTTGTGAGACCTTGCTGACTGACGGTTCGCCACTAGCGAGGATACCATGAAGGCTCAGGATTTT
>NZGY01000157.1 GCA_002689605.1 Filomicrobium sp. | reverse complement strand
GTTTGAACCGGCTTGTCTGTTTGAACCGATTGCTTCCCACCTGACCAGCCAGGGCTGATCCTATCTGCGATCGTTTATTGGTGATAACCTTGTTGTCAAGTCGAACGGTTCGCGCTTTGATGCAGGGCGTTTCAGAGCCCCTAATTTGCGAGTGCAATGATGTCCATTGAAAATCTTGATGAAATGCTGCAGCAGGCGTTTGATGAGAGCACCAAGCTTTATCAAGAACGAGGGTTTCAACGACGCATCGGGTTCGGCAAGAAACCGGCGATTGTGAGTGTAGACCTAGCCAATGCTTGGACCCGCCCAGGCAACCCTTTCACTTGTGACATGGACAAGATGGATAATGAAATTATCCCTGGAATGCAGCGTTTGTTGGAGGCGGCGCGAGCTAATGGGCACGTTGTCGTGCATGTGACCACGGCATACCAAAACACGAACAGAGATGACCCGCATACGGATATGGGGCAGTGGCATAACAAGATCCCGGTGGAGGCAGTTGACCTCAAAGACGAGCATCTCTGGGCAATCGATTCACGCATTGCTCCCATCGAAGGTGAATGGGTGATGATGAAAAAGAGAGCCTCCTCTTTTTCGGGAACGCCGTTGGCCGGTTATCTTAGAACATGCGGTGTAGACACCATCATCGTCACCGGGGTCACTGCCACTGCATGCGTCCGCACGACCATCTGCGATGGCATTCAGGATGGTTTTCGGACAATCGCGGTTCGTGAGTGCATTGGTGATCGGGTGCCGGGAGCCGTCGCTTGGAACCTCTACGACATCGACGCGAAGTTTGCTGACGTTGAGTCCGTCGATACTTGTGTGAACTATCTCAACAATGTTGATGGTTGGAACAATAGCTAGTCGGCTTTTGTGATTGTCGGCTCGGGTCGGGGCTATTGGTTGAGCGTCGTGTTTGCTTGATGACCCATGGGTGAGACGCCGAATTCTGGCACCTCAAAGTTTGCAACCGGCTCCGGCTGGTGGACCTGCTGCATCCTGTTTACAAAACGAACTTATCTTAGAGGGGACCCGGCACGTGTCTACGATCACACGAATGGTGTACGGGATACTCCAAGAATTACCGAGCGTGCAGCGGTTTTGAGAGTGAGATTCATCACGCTTGAGACATAGAAGTACTAGTGCATTAATTTGATGAACTGGAGCTTGGGCGGCCGGTATGGCGAGCGCACTAACATCGGATCAGAGAAAAGCATTTGAGCGCGACGGGTACATTCTCGTCCGCGGTTTCTTTGATGGTGACGAAACGCATCTTCTGCAGGCGGCCGTTGATCAAGATCCGGCAATTAGAGACCACTTCTACAATCGCGGTGATGCAGAAGGTCTAACTACGAAAATGGCAACCTGGAACCATCCAGATGACAGTGTCTATGGCTATGCGGCTCGGTCAAACAAAATGGTCGACACGATGGAAGATCTGTTAGGCGGCGACGTCTACCACTATCATTCCAAGATAACGGCGAAGGAACACTTGAAGGCGGCGCCTGGGAATGGTACCTGGACTATGGCTATTGGTACAACAACGGTTGTTTGTTTCCGTATATGGCATCAGCCATGATTGCGCTGGACAAGTGCACAAAGGCAAACGGCTGTCTTCAGGTTCTCAAAGGTTCACATCACCTCGGTCGTATTGATCATGGACTTCTGGATGGTGATCAGGTTAGTGCCGATCTGCGCCGTGTGGAAGAGGCAGAAAAGCAGCTTGAATTGGTTTAATGCGAAATGGAGCCGGGCGACGTGCTGTTTTTCCATTGCAACACGCTTCATCGCTCTGATCAGAATCGATCGGATAATCGGCGCTGGACTCTCATCTGCTGTTACAATGCTGCGCGCAACAATCCATACCGGGAACATCACCACCCCCGTTATACCCCTCTAGAAAAAGTCGAAGATGCGGAAATCAAAGCAGCTGGCTTGAAGTTTTCAAGCAAGGAACACGCGGATGCCTTCTTGAAGCAATCAGTTGCGCCGGCCGAACTGCAGAAGAAGGTCGGGTCGGTGTTTGTTGCGGACGAGGTTTCGACTGAGTCCTAACCTGACTTGTCGGACAGCTATTCTTGATGGCACAACTACCGAAGCTTAAATGGTCATCCGGATCGGGGATCCTGTCCGGCGCGCCGCTGTCTGACCAAGTCTATGGCTGTCTGCGTAGCGCAATAGTTTGAGGCGATATTGGGCAAGGCGTGCCCATTCAAGAGCCGAGGGTAGCAGCGCACTTTGGTGTTTCCCGTATGCCTGTTCGGGAACCTCTACTGCACTTGCGTAGTGATGGATTGGTGACGATAAAAAAATAGGCTGGCACATTTGTTGCGCCGATTGATCCAACGGGTGTGGAAGAAGGAATGCTCGTCCGCGGGGCCTTAGAGCCACGTTTGGTCGAAAGAGCGGCTGCGAGATTGTCGGCACGTGAGTTGGCACAGCTAGAGAGTGAAGCCCGCCTGATGACGCTGGCCCCTGATAACAATGATGGATGAGAGTTCATCTCAGCGGACGATTTTTTCTGAGAGGTTGGATGCTTCAAACGCATTGGAACAACAGACTGCATAGTTTGTTGTACCAATGGCAAGAGAGGTTATGGGGCGTATGCCGTCTATATCGGTAGCTCGGTCGTGTCTTTAACGACTTCGAGAATTACTGAACTGTGCATTTCCTGTACGCCTTTGATGGTTGAAAGGCGATCTTGCAAAAGCAGCCGGTAGTGCTCGATATCTCTAACAACGACGCGCAGTCTGAAGTCATACTCGCCCATGACCAAGACAGCCATTTGTACCTCGGGAATGAGCTGAACTTCTCTCTTGAAAATGTCGAGTGCATCGCGCGTGTGGGCGTCGATCTTGACACAGACGTCGATGTTGACGTCGAATCCTAACTTTCTCCGATCCAACTTTACTGATCTACCTAGAATGACGCCTGCGTCTTCCAGCTGGCTTATCCGTCGCGAACACGGCGATTGGGAGAGACCAGCTGCTTCAGCAATTTCGGCAACGGTCATCGAACCATCTTTCTGCATTGCTCGCAGGATTCTCATGTCTGTTTCGTCGATTTTTCGCATTTTTCATCTTATATTTCTTTGTTTATTGGCTAATCTATGTGAAAAATGGCGTATCTGGCAATATATTTGGGACACAATTGCGGGGCAATCCGTTTAGGATGGTTCGTTATGGGTTACTGAGTTGTGGCCTTGTTCCAACTAGTTGAGCAGGCATTGCCGGCTCTATGATGCGAACGCTGAATTCGGCGAGGAGGCTATTGGCACAATGACTCGACAGACGAAGTTGACGTTTCCGAAGCCGCCCGCCCGTCCGAATGAAGCACCAGACTTTTCCGCGCTGAATATACCTGAAGCTGGCGCGTTGCCGGTTCCGCCACTTGATCTTGTGGCGACGGACTCCCGACCATTTGCAAATGGGATGATCTGAGTGCTCGATGATAGTGGTCAGGCCGTTGGTGCCTGGGCAGACTACATTGCTGACATTGATCCGGCGGAATTGCGACTTGGTCTACGCAACATGCTCAAGATGCGCATCGTCGACCGCCGTCTCTTGAATGCGCAACGCGAGGGCAAGACATCATTTTATCTGCAATGTACTGGTGAGGAAGCGATCGGCTGCGCATTTCAACGGCAGCTTGAAAAAGGTGACATGAATTTCCCTACCTACCGCCAGCAGAGCTTGCTTGTCTCTGCTGAATATCCGCTCGATTGGTTGATGGGGCAGGTTTACTCCAACTCCTGTGATCCGGCGGAGGGGCGTCAACTACCCGTCATGCATTCGGCGAAAGACTACGGATATTTTTCGGTCTCGGGCAATCTTGGGACGCAATATGTGCAGGCTGTCGGATGGGCTATGGCCAATGTGCTTAGTGGTGACGGAAATATTGCGACAGGGTGGATAGGTGATGGTGCTACGGCTTCAAATGACTTTCACGGCGCATTGCTGTGTGCATCCGTCTATCAGCCGCCGGTCATCTTAAACATTGTCAATAACCAGTGGGCGATCTCGACCTATACCGGTGTGGCGAGCGGCGCTGCACGGACCTACGCGGCACGTGCAAGAGGCTACGGTATTCCTGCCCTACGCGTTGATGGGAATGATTATCTTGCTGTGACAGCCGTAACAAGATGGGCCGTTAAGCGCGCACGTTCTGGGTATGGACCTGTTGCGATCGAATGGTTCACTTATCGCGTTTCTGCGCATTCAACATCTGATGACCCGTCGGCTTATCGTCCGAAGGACGAAGCCAAGGAATGGCCGCTTGGCGATCCTATCGGCCGACTGAAACAATACCTGATCCTCAAGAATGAGTGGTCTGAAGAGCGCCACGTGCAGGCGGATGCTGAGATTCATGACGAGGTGACCACTATTCAGCGGCAGGTCGAGTCACATGGAACCTTAGTCGATCCGCAACCGCCCTCGCCTGTTACGATTTTCAAAGGGGTTTACGCCGAGATGCCTGAGCATCTCCGCCGCCAACGCCAGGAGATGGGTTTCTGACATGGCTTCAATGACGATTATCGAAGCTCTGCGGGATGCCATGGATGTGGCCCTTGGGCTTGATCCGAAGGTGGTGATCTTTGGTGAAGACGTTGGCTACTTCGGTGGCGTGTTCCGTTGCACGGCCGGCTTGCAGAAGAAGTACGGAGAGGAGCGCGTTTTTGATACGCCGATCAACGAAAGTGCCATTGTCGGAATGGCCATCGGAATGGCGGCACAAGGAATGCGGCCATGTGTCGAGGTGCAGTTTGCCGGTCACGTTTATCCGGCATACGACCAGATTACCCAGGAAGCCGCTCGGTTGAGACACCGCTCCAATGAGGATTTTACATGCCCCTTGGTTGTGCGGATGCCGACTGGAGGTGGCATCTTTGGTGGTCAGACCCACAGCCAGAGTCCTGAGGCGCTATTCACGCATGTGGCGGGATTGAAAGTTGTCATTCCTTCAACGCCGTATGACGCCAAAGGCCTGTTGATTGCGTCAATCGAAGACCCTGATACCGTGATTTTTCTCGAGCCAAAGCGAATCTATAACGGTCCCTTCTACGGCGAGCATTCCGGAAAGTCAGTTGGTTGGTCAGAGCACCCCGCGAGTGAGGTCCCAGCTGGTCGGTATCTTGTCAAGATTGGTAAAGCCGAGGTGCGTCGGCCAGGAAATGCTGTGACACTCCTCGCTTATGGGACAATGGTATACGTCGCGGAGCGGGCAGTGGAGCAGAGCGGGATAGACGCCGAGATCATCGATGTCCGCAGTCTATTGCCGCTCGATCTTGATGCGATCCGGACCTCTGTAGAGAAGACAGGGCGTTGCGTTGTCGTTCATGAAGCAACGCGAACAAGCGGGTTTGGTGCAGAACTGATTGCAGAAATCCAAGAGCATTGTTTCTGGCACTTGAAGTCACCAATCATTCGCATTGCTGGTTGGGATGCACCTTATCCCCATGCTGCAGAGTGGGACTATTTCCCTAGCCCAGATCGTATTGCCAACGCGCTTGTCAAGGTTATGGAGGATTAGGTGGCAGTATTACCTATCAAGCTGCCGGATGTTTGGCGAGGGTGTTACCGAGGCTGAATTGGTCGAGTGGAATGTCGTTGTTGGTGATCTCGTGCATGAGTACGACATTCTTGCAGCCGTAATGACTGACAAGGCGACTGTCGAGATCCCTTCCCTCTATACGGGGACGGTCGTCAAGCTGGCTGGAGAGATTGGCGATTCCCTGCCGGTTGGTAGTGATTTGGTTTTGATTGAGACGGATGCCAGCGCTCCGGTTGAGGCGGCTCCTTCCGAGTCAGCGATTGTTGATGCGCCTCCCAAAGAGCAGACGGCTGCGAAGGTGATAGATGCTACCGAAGCTGCATCGAAAGGTACGACCTCGCCTCCTTCGTCACGCCAACCGATAAGTCCAACAGCTTCAACTGGAGCGCCGAGACCGGAAGGGACGGTACCGCTTGCGTCGCCTGCTGTAAGAGCTCGCGCACGCGAAGGTGGCATTGATTTGCGCCAAGTTTCCGGGACTGGCCCGGCGGGTCGAATCACCCAGCAGGATATTGATGCTGTCTTCAGTGCGTCGAGTGGATCTCGACCTGCAACACTTGTTTCTGGTCGCGCCCGGCGGACAAGCTTGGAAGAGATTAAGATTGTTGGCATGCGTCGGCGGATTGCTGATCGCATGGCGTTGGCCAATACCGAGATCCCACATATTACCGTGGTTGAAGAGGTTGATATGACTTCACTGGAGGATCTCCGCGCCAAGCTCAACGACGATCGTGGTGACCGGCCCAAGCTGACACTGCTGTCTTTCATAACTGCAATGCTTTCCCGCGCTCTCGTTGATCATCCGGGAATGAATGCGCATTTCAGCAGCGATGCCGGAGTGGTGACGCGCTACGGCGCATTGCATATCGGCATTGCGACGATGACTGAGGCCGGGTTGATGGTGCCGGTGCTCAAGCATGCCGAGGCGCTGGGATTGTTTGAGACAGCTGCCGAGATCGGGCGCCTGTCGGAGGCCGCGCGATCTGGCAAAGCTTCACGGGATGGACTGACCGGTTCAACTTTTACTATTACCTCACTTGGACCGTACGGAGCTATTGCCACCACACCAATTATCAATCATCCCGAAGTCGCAATTCTTGGTATCAACAAGATGGCAGTCCGACCTATTTGGGATGGCTCGGATTTTGTTCCACGTACGATGATGAACATCTCCGCGAGCTTTGATCACCGCATAATTGATGGTTGGGACGCTGCTGTGTTTGTGCAACGCATGAAGACGTTGCTGGAAACGCCGGCTCTCATTTTTGCAGAGACTTGATGATGAAACGCGAGACTTGCAAGCTACTTGTCCTGGGTGCCGGTCCTGGTGGATACGTATGTGCAATCCGTGCCGCCCAGCTCGGTGTTGATACAATTATTGTCGAGGAGAGGCAGCCAGGCGGCACTTGCCTGAATGTTGGATGCATTCCATCGAAGGCTTTGATTCATGCGGCGGATGAATTTGCCAAAGCTCAGTCGTTCGCAATGGGCAGTGCGCTCGGCATAACGGCGGGAGCTCCGCGTATCGATCTTGCAAAAACGATCGACTGGAAAGACGGAATTGTAAGCCGTCTGAAGCAGGGTGTTTCTGGATTGCTGAAAAAGGCTGGTGTTCGATATGTTCAAGGTCGGGCGACTGTACTTGACGGTAAATCAGTTGAAGTCTCCACACCGGATGGATTGTTGAATATCCGCACAGAGAACCTCGTGCTTGCCACAGGATCGCGACCGCTTGAGCTACCGTTCTTACCATTTGGAGATCAGATCATTTCTTCAACCGGTGCGCTCAGTCTGAATGCAGTTCCGAACACGCTCTGTGTCGTGGGTGGCGGTTATATTGGGCTGGAGATCGGTATGGCGATGGCCAAGCTTGGCTCACGGGTTAGTGTCGTTGAAGCGACCGGCCGCCTCTTGCCGCAATTTGATGCAGCGCTGACGCAACCATTGAATGGTCGCCTGAAGGAGCTCGGTGTTATAGTGCATCTTAATACGCAGGCGCGCGGGTTGGTTGCAAATGGACAGTCTATCCTTGTTGAAACGGATGGCATCACGAGCGAGCTGCCGCCAGTCCGTGGCAGCAGCTTGCCGGTCAGNAAAAANTAGCCGAACGGTTCTCAAACTCGGGTTTTTCAGTCCGTCATTGGCGACAAATCAACATTGAAGAGTTTGTTCGAGCTTGCACGGCCAATCCCTCGCCGAGCTGAGTTCGTAAATCACTTCATAGCTCTCGAATTGGCTGCCCGATCATACAAAGAGCACTTGAAAGCAGGCTCCTTTGTATTTGGTTCATCGGCCCTCAGGAACGACTTTGATCGTTTGGATGCGTTGCGACAGAAGGGTGTCACTCTCAAGCTGAGTGGACAATTGCGACAAGCATTGTTCAAAGCGNTTGCGTGGCAACCNGTTTACCATTGGCAANTTCTCGANGTTGCNGAGAGAAGTAACGTGCGGGNGGCTTGCTCACAGACACGCCGCGAGTTGAGAGCTGAAGACTGGCAGGGATTTCAAGCTGTCACNTACGTCNATCACAGGTCCAAGNATGTTGTTGTNGCGATNGCGGGAACCGATCCGGNAAGCAAAGATGATTTATTCAACGATTTGGTCGCTCTTCGAGGNANGCAGGCGCCTCACTTTGAAGTAGCCTGCGCCTATNTTCAGCATCTTCGGCGTACCTATGCCTCTCAGCTTGCCGGGTATAGTTATTCTTGTTCCGGCCACAGTCTNGGCGGTGGTGCCTGCAGTGTTGCTGCGACCAGACTTGGTTTGAGAGGTGTAACGCTAAATCCGATTGGTACGCAAAGAACTGTTCGCGGTCCGGTTCTCGCTCAACCTTCGATGATTGCGAACTATATCGATCCCAAGGACTTTGCGTTGTGTCTTTATAAGACCTTCGATCTCAATCCCAATGGTCGGATATATTGGATCAGCGACAAACCGATGAGCCAGGGCCTGCTTGAGAGCTTCTATCAATTTATTCGTCGACAGCCGAAGATTGTGCGGATGTGGGACTCTTACCTGGCTCATTCTGCCACTCGATCGCTTGACNGGCTTTCCAAGTTTCAACGCATTGGACGCTNTAAGCGATAACTTTTCTGCAGAGTGCGAAACTTGTGCAGAGATATCTGGATGNATTGANGGGTACTTGNTGGTTCTCCCTGGGGCACCAAAGAAGCTGAATGATTGGCTATAGTGAGGCTTTCACTCGCTTTACCAGCTTTGACTTCCGGGAGCGCCTTTGATCGGGCCGGTTATATCCTTTGTCACCCAACCGCCGTAATAGCCACCCGGTTGTGGTTTAGNTTTCTCATCTCCAACATAGCAATCAACGCGCTGAGGGTAGAAGGCGTACCAACCGAAGAGTTGTTCGAACTCGGGGTACACTTTATCGAGAAGCCAGCCGACATCGTGGATACCCTGGATGTCCAGCGAATAAGACCAACCTTTCCATTCGCAGTGGGATTGTCGATCGCTGATGATGAGCTGGGTCGTATCAACATCGTCAGGCGGAAAGTAGTACGTGGGTGCACCCGCTGTTTCCAGAACCTGCTGTGCATTGCTTGTTTGAGCAATGATGACGCCCTGGTGCTTGACTGTAATAGTTGCGTGCACGGTTTTAATCGCAGGAGGACGCGGAAAATCCCAGACTGAGCGTTGCGTTGCCGTTGGCGTTTCAGCAAAGCTTGGTCTGATTGTACCGTTGAACTCCCATTTCTGGCGAGCCCTCAGACTCTGAGGTGTTGGCACTAGTCGGCGCATGGCTTGTACGAGGTCTCCGCTTAGTCTATCTCGCGGTTCTTGGCTGTCGGTTCGCTATTGATCTTATTTCCGGTCAGTCAAGAACAACCCCTTCAACTCGCCACTGCTCAATGGTCTCCAGATCGGGTGTAACGCCTAAACCAGGTTCCATCGACAGGTCTACAAACCCATCTTCAACCTTCAAAGCTCCTGCGAGCATGTGGTCCCTCAGCGGGTTTTCATTAACGTCTATTTCCAGGAGTCCGTCCCCTCCAGAAGCCGCCAAAAGCTGAGCTGAGTGAAGAAGGCCAATGCCACCGCCTAGCCAATGAGGGCAGTAGGTCTTGCCGGCTGAGACCGCCATCTTTGCGACCTGGAAGCAGTCCGTCACACCGCCCCATTTGCCAACATCGGGTTGAATGAAGTCGAGCCATCCAAAGGCACGTTCGATATTATCGAGGCCACGCAGATTCTCAGCTCCGGCTAGTGGAACGCGTGCTGTTGCACTTAGTGCTTGCCAGGCTTCGTCTGGCGTATCGGCGACCATTGGTTCTTCAAACCAGCCGACACCTGCTTCGGCCAACCAATCCGCAGCATAAATCGACTGTTCTAGGTTCCAGCGCTGGTTGGCATCGACAAAAAGTCTCTCGTTGGCTGAAAGGCCTTGTATGATCTCATATANGTTCTTTTTATCTACATCGTCGCCGAAGCCGATTTTTTGCTTGAAGTTCCGATGCCCTTTCTCGCGCTGGGCGGCGACAGTTTCTGGCCCGTCGCCGGGATTGAGGCCGCTGGCGTATGCGGGAATGCGTTCCGCCGCTTGCGGTTTCAGTAGCTTGCGGAGCGGCAGGTTTTGCCTTCGGGCAGAGAGGTCCCAAAGCGCCTGATCAGCAGCGGCAAGGACGGACGAGATCGGTCCTGGTTCATCCGCTTGAACTGTCATCACATGCAGGTTTTTGACCAGAGAATGGTAGAATGCTGAGATGTCATCGACGGACTTGCCGAGCAGAAGGTCGGGCAGGAGGAATGCGGCCAACTTGGAGCGGTATTCGGTTGTGACTGTTGGAAAGTTGCCCCAGATATCGCCCCATCCAATGTTGCCGTCGGTATCCTCTATTCGCAGCATGGCAATGCCTCTGCTTGGAATTGAACCGAAAGAAGTTACTACGGCCTTCTCAATGGGGGCGCGAAAAACGTCAATGTAGATGCGTTCAATCTTCACGGGAGCCATCCGGGGGCGTTGTGGTTTGCAGGGATCAAGCCAAGCGTCCAAGTCATGACAACTGGGGGGAAGGCTGGCAGTCTAGCGTTTCGCTACGAGGCAGGCATAGTTTTGAGCCGCCGTTGGATCTTCGATGTTGATCTCGTCAAGGATGATATCGAATAGCTGCAGGCGCGGTTCAGTCGGTACAATACNGNTNGCCCATCCACGAACAAACTCAGCATCNTGGAACTCATGCTGTGCACCGACAAANCCGCTCATGACGACTCTCCAAAGTTCACNCTTGAACGNGGTGCACAGTAAGGTCGCTNTGTCGNGGAAGGCAATCGGATGGCCGATATNGGGTTGANCGGCTTTGAATNGCTCTGAGNCNGAGNATACAGCNNCCGGCCGNCCGAGCGGCTTCAAAATCGAGCACTTCTATCGTCAAAAATCGGACGACAGAGGTATCAGCAGTAGAGCTTCCAGACCTGCTTGCATAAGGCTGCTGCCATTGGGTTGCTTGCTAAGAAGCCGATTGCACCGCCCGCAACTAGCGCAAGAGACCAGCCTACGAGGGTTCCTACGATGCCTCCAGGCTTCTTGCTATGTTTGTCGCTCGGCTCATCGGGCTCATGGGTATAAAATTTTAGTGCAAACACCAGGATCAGGCCGATGACGAAGATCGGACTGATTTGAAAGACCTTATTGTCGAAGGGCAGATTGTCATTGGGCGAGTACATAAGCTGATTGATCAGCGGTAGTGTTAAAGCGACGAGTATCGCTACAGCAATGGTAATGTATGCGAAGAACAATATGCGCCGCATCGCCCTTCCCTCTCATATCCGAGTTGTCCGATCTGCCTAGAACACAGCGCGGTAGTGTCAAGTCGGTCCTGGCATGCGGTGGATTACTTGCTGCGAATTCTACTGATCAAGGCTTCTAGTGTTCGCAAGCTTGGTTTTGTGGATTGTTTGCAATGGAATTCGGTGGACGGATGCCAAAGCATTCTTCTCGTCTGTGATGAATGACTGCTCTGACCTTGTCTCGCCCTCCCGCATGCATGAACCTTGCTGAGCAGTGGCAAATAGCTGGACACACGGCTCATGGATAATCTGTCTCCCCAAAAACAGCGCGAAATGTTGCGCACAATGCAAGTCATAAGGCGGTTTGAAGAACGAGCATCGGATGATTTTCATGCCGGACAAATCTACGGAGTTGTCCACTGTTACATCGGTCAGGAAGCCGTAGCGGTGGGCGTTTGTTCCGTGTTGGACGATAGTGACAAGATCATTTCGACCCATCGTGGGCACGGCCATTGCATTGCAAAAGGGGCCGATCTCAATCGTATGATGGCCGAGCTTTACGGACGTGAAGATGGCTATTGTAAAGGCAAGGGTGGTTCTATGCACATTGCCGATTTCGATATCGGCATGCTGGGAGCGAACGGAATTGTTGCGGGTGGAATATCCATCATTACCGGTGCCGGGTTGGCGCAACAGTTGGATGGAACGGGCGGTGTGGCCGTTTGTTTCTTTGGTGACGGCGCGTCGAATGCCGGACCATTTCATGAGTCGATCAACATTGCAGCGAATTGGAAGCTGCCGGTTATCTATATTTGCGAGAACAATCTGTGGGCCGTGAACGTTCCCGCTACTGATAGCGTTCCTGTTGACGATATCGCAGAGCGTGCCAAGGGTTACGGAATTCCAGGTGTTGTTGTTGACGGCAATGATATTTTTGCTGTTCACAATGCGGCGTCGCATGCCGTCGAGCGCGCGCGGCGTGGCGACGGGCCTAGCCTGATTGAGTGCAAGACCTATCGCCATCGTCGACATACGGAGCGAGCAGATCAACTCGATAGCCGTTCATCCGAAGAGCTGGCATTCTGGAAAAGCAGGGATCCGATCGAACACGTGCGCCGGCATTTGTTGACGAGCTCCGATCCACTTTCAGATGCAGATTGGCAGGAGATTGATCGGCAGGTCTTGGCTGACATTGAAGCATCCGTTGTCTTTGCGAAGGCCAGTCCGGTGCCGCAGCTCGATGCCGCCCTCGATGATGTATTTGCAGAGTAAGGAGACTGGCCATGCGAGAATTGACATATAGTGCTGCCGGTTTCGAAGCCATTGCTGAAGAAATGCGGCTGGATGATAAGATTTTTCACTTATCAACAGATCCTCCTGGTTCGCTGCTGAAGGAATTTGGAGAGGAGCGAATACGGGCGACGCCGATTGCCGAGAGCGCGTTGACCGGCATGGCCATTGGTGCAGCTGGTTGCGGCTATCGTCCGATTGTTGATTGGCGGCTGGTGACGTTTAGTTTTGTTGCGATGGACCAGGTCGTGAATCAGGCCGCTAAGATCCATTACATGTTCGGTGGTCAGGCAAAGTTTCCGATTGTGTTTCGTACCACGGTTGGGGGAGGCACGCGACGAGCCGCGCAGCATTCCCAGAGCCCTTACTCGATGTTCATGAACCTTGCCGGCCTCAAGATGATTATTCCATCTACGGCGCGCGATCTCAAAGGTCTGCTCAAGTCAGCCATTCGCGACAACAATCCAGTTGTGTCATTTGAATGTGGTCGGATTGCAGGGATGAAGGAAGACGTTCCAGAAGACGATTATGCTATTCCGTTTGGCAAGGCCGACATCAAGCGCGAGGGTAAGGACGTTACTATTGTCGCGCTCGCCTGGATGGTCCCGGAAGCTCTGGCTGCAGCCGAAGAGTTGGAACGTGATGGTATTTCAGCTGAGGTCTTGGACCCTCGCACCCTTGTGCCGATGGATGCTGATGCTATTCGCCGGTCGGTGCGTAAGACTGGACGTCTGTTGATCGTTGACGAAGCCTGTCCGACGGCGGGTGCAGCAGCCGAAATTGCGACACTGGTTACAGAAGATGCAGGATCGTTTGCTGCCCTCCAGGCGCCCGTGAAGCGCGTATGTGCTCTCAATGTCCCGATCCCCTATGCGCCAACGCTGGAGGACCACGTCTTTCCCGATCGTCACCGGATTGTCACCGGCGTGCGGAAACTTATGGAGGGTGCGCGACATGGGTGATCAAAGACTAGCGGGCAAGGTCGCACTAGTGTCGGGAGGCAGTAACGGGATTGGTGCTGCCGTTGTGAGGCGTCTAGCAGCTGAAGGTGCCCATGTTGGTGTGGCTGATGTTGATCCGCAGCGAGGCGAGGCTGTGGTGCAAGAGGTGGTATCAGCCGGGGGATCTGCACGGTTTTTGCAGTTGGATGTGACACAGGTGGTGCAATGGAAAGCCGCCGTGCAAGAGATGGTTGCAACGTACAATCGCCTTGATACTCTAGTGAACAATGCAGGTGTTTATGCGCGTACGCCGATCGAGAGTATAGATGAAGAGGAGTGGGCGCGTGTCATCGATGTGAATATCAAAGGTGTGTTTCTCGGCGCTCAGGCGGCGATTCCTGAGATGCGTCGTACCGGTGGTGGTTCAATTATCAATATTTCATCGACTGCGGGGGCTGCGAGGATCGATCGCGACGCACTATGGCGCCTCGAAAGGGGCGGTCCGACTGATGAGCAAATCGATAGTGGTACAGTGCGCGAAGGATGGCATCCGTTGCAACTCTGTCCACCCAGGGCCAATCGATACGGCCATGGGGCATGCTGCGGTGCCTGAAGATGTTCGCCAGGAGCGTTTCGGGCGCATACCGCTTGGAAGGTTCGGCCAGCCCGGAGAGATTGCTGGTGCGGTCTTTTTTCTCGCAAGCGATGATTCGACTTTTATGACTGGCTCTGAACTCGTCGTAGACGGCGGTTCGACAGCCGCTTGAAATAGAATCGCCTGGTCTGCTGAAGGACTGTCTCCTCTGTGTATTATGATTGCCCTGCGTACAGGTCTCCTTTCAACCACTCCGGGTGATGATCGGGTGTGCGAATATCCCACTCAGTGGATGCAAATCGCTGGGCATCTACGTCCAAGAGTAGCCATGCCGCAAAAGCTGCGGTGATTTCAGGCGTCGAAATTTGTCCGCGATCCAGGTATGCCTGATATGCGGCTCTGGCGGGGAATTCTTGCTCGGATTTTGAAAGAAAGCCACGCACCATATCTGTATCAACGAGCCCTGGTTTGAATCTGGTGATAGCGATGTTTCTGTCAGCCCATTCGGTTTGTAGTGCACGGCGCAGCGTTTCGGAGGCCGACTGCGCGACTGAGTAGGCTGCAGCGCCCGCGCGTGGGTTTGCGCCTGAGTCTGATCCAATGAACAATAGGCGGCCGTCCTCCAAGAGTGGTGCGGACTTGCATGACAAGGTCCATCTCGCCGTGACATTTGTCTCGAATGAGCACTGCCATTCAGAAGCTGGAAGTTCGTCGAGGTGGCCCAGTTGGAAATAGCCGGCTGCATGAAAGAGTGCTCTTGGGGCCGGTAGAGCGGCGATTGCTTCGACCAACACATCCTGATCGGCGCTGTTTGTGACATCACCAGCGTGAGCTGTGATGTTCGGCGATGTTTGCGCTATGGCGTCCAATGATGCCTGGCGTCGCCCCGCAATAACGACGTTGCAACCGCGTTGCGCAAGATTGATTGCAAGTGCTGCGCCGATGCCGGAGCCGCCGCCTGTTATGAGAATTGATCTGATCATGGCTGCGCTATCTGTTTGTGCGAATTCACATGTAGTAGGGTTTGTGCGTCGTAGCTGAATGTGGGTGTGGTAGGATCAGCCGTGTTCTGTGTAAAGACTCCGAATAGGAATCAGACGCTGCGGACTGACAAATCGTTGTTTTTCGCTTACGCTGCCTGATCAAATTGCCATAGGCACCATTCATACAAACGCACGGAGCAACGGAATGAATACTCGCACTGACGCATTCATTGAATCGTTGGATGAGCAGGTATCAGCTATTGCCGAAGCGTGTACCGCGTGCGGAGCCTGTGCAGTCGTTTGTCCAACTGTCCCAATGACTATAACCGATGATATTTCGTCAGAAGATCTGACTGCAGGTGTACGAAACATACTTCGCGGCGAGGAAGCGTCGGATGCATCAAAGACCTGGGCAAGCAAGTGCTGTAGTTCTGGCGCTTGCCTTTCAGTTTGTGAACACGGCATCAATCCACGCTTCATGCTGACGATGGCACGGCGCGCTATAAACCAGACTAATGAACCGAATGTGCGCAAAGCCGAGGGGAAGACTGCATTTCAAAAGATGAGCCGGGGTGTCAAGGTGATCTCGCGCTTGACGATGTCGCCAGACCAGCTTGCGCGACTTAGTCCGCAGCCCAAGCCCGAGGGAGCGAAGACGCCGGATTTTGTTTTCTACACTGGCTGCAACATGCTCAAGACCCCACATATCGGCCTCCTATGTCTTGATGTTATGGACCGATTGGATGTCACTTATGATGTCCAGGGAGGACCAGGGGCATGCTGTGGCATTCTTCAAGCCCGCCCAGGCGATACTGAGACGAGTGGGCGTCAGGCATTCAATACCCTCGATAAGTTTGCTGCCTCCGGTACGTCGCAAATTCTGTCTTGGTGCCCAACCTGTCAGATTCAATTCGGTGAGACGATGTCGCCCAAGTATGCGGCACTTACAGGTACGGCATTGGATATCACGATGTTTCCCGTCTATCTCGCCAGTCAGCTTGATAAGCTGCGTGAGCATCTGACTATTCCTGTCAACAAAAGGGTTGCGATCTATGAGTACGCCGGTGAGTTAGGCGTTATGGAAGCCGTGCGTGAATTGCTAAGTGCTATTCCCGGGATCGAGATTGTTGAGATTGATACATCCAGCATTGGCTACAACAATACCTCGTTGGCAGCGCTCGGTAGCTACCACAAGACAAACATGATGACGGCGCTCGACGACGCCGAGGCCGCAGGAATCGATCCGTTCATTGGTGTTTATCATGGCGATCATCGGGCACTTTCAGCACAAGAAGATAACCGCTCATTCGTTGTGGCCAACTATATGGAGCTCATCGGCGAAAGCATGGGTATCGCTGTTGATGATGGCTTCAAGGAGCTTAGATTGATGCAGGACGCAGATGCGATCGTTGCTGCGTCTATGGATCAGATCAACTTGTATGGTCTGGATCCCGAGATGGTTTGTGATGTTGTGGCTTCGGATATGCTTGCCGAGTAGTCGAAAGGAAAGCCGCGCATAGCAGCGGTCTAGATCGTCTAGGGCTGCGAGTACTTGCTTGTGGACTAATGCTTTCGACTGGACCGCCTTTGACTATTCTGAGGTGACTGATCACGCAGATCGAACCAAATTAACTCAAGCGGCGACCTACACGTGTATTTAACGTGCATAGGAAGCTGGAAAATGAATCTTATCTCATCTCTCGAGCGAAGAAGCCGAAGTTTAGTCGTCGTGGCGTTGCTCGGGTTTGCTTCGACGGTATCTTTCACGGGCTCGGCTACAGCGGGTGTCCAATGTCAATTGTTAAGAGCAGTTGCCAATCGGGCAACGGTAGCCGAAGCACGGGCCGAAGTTAATCGCTCTTTGAATAGTCAACGTAGACGATACGGTTTGAATGGCTTCATTGGGCTGCGCATTCGCTGTGGTGATGGCGGACAAATCAATGGTAGGCGGCTGCATGAATGTCATGCGCGAGCGCAGGCCTGCACTGCCCGTGGTGCCAGGCCGATGAAGCGTTATCCGCGACGCGGACGCTGGATTCGCTAGCAAGATTTGTTTCAGAATTGAACGCGTATCCGGTCAATAAGCCTGTCTTCTAAGATAGCGTTCGCCGCACTGCGTCGCGCCAACCGGCGTACTTCTGCTCGCGCTGCTCACCGTCCATCGTTGGTTCAAATCGCTTCTCCAATGTCCATTTGGAAGCGAACTCTGCCAGATCCGGATAGCCTCCAATCTGACGTCCTGCCAGGTAAGCTGCGCCCTGGGCTGTTGTTTCGAGGTTTGTTGGACGATCGACCGGAGCATTCAAGATGTCGGCCAGCCGTTGCATGGTCCATTCTGAAGCGACCATTCCGCCATCGACCCGAAGAACCGTGGAGCTGCCTGTGTTCCAGTCTTGTTTCATTGCATCCAGTAGATCGCGCGTTTGATAGGCAACGCTTTCCAGAGCAGCTTTTGCGACTTCAGCCGGACCTGTGTTGCGTGTCAGGCCAAACATTGCACCGCGGCACTCGGCATCCCAATACGGTGCGCCAAGGCCAACGAAGGCCGGAACGAGATAAACGTTCTCGTTGGGGTCCGAACTCGCAGCGAGTACCCCGGATTGCGCGGCATCATTGATGATCTTCAATCCATCACGTAACCACTGCACGGCGGCACCTGCCACTAAGATTGAACCCTCAAGGGCGTAGGTTGGTGTGCCGTCAATTTGGTAGGCAATGGTTGTCAGCAGTCTATTGCTTGAAGCTATTCGCTCGGTGCCCGTGTTCAGGAGAGCAAAGCAACCTGTGCCGTAGGTCGACTTCATCATACCTGGTGAGAAACATGCCTGTCCGACTGTTGCCGCTTGTTGATCGCCGGCAATGCCCGATATTGGAATAGCTGCGCCAAGAATTTCAGGCGAGCTTGTGCCAAAGTCTGCAGCACTATCGCGGACCTCGGGTAAAAGGGCGCGCGGCACGTTGAGAAGCTTTAGTAGATCATCATCCCAAGCACCTGTCTTGATGTTGTAGAGAAGTGTCCGGCTGGCATTTGTTGCATCAGTCGCGTGGACTTTTCCGCCTGTAAGACACCACAGGAGATAGGTGTCGATTGTACCGAAGGCTAGTTGGCCGGAGGTGGCTGCTTCACGTGCGCCAGGTATATTGTTCAAGAGCCAAGCTATCTTGGTGCCGGAAAAATATGGATCAAGCAGTAGTCCGGTCTTGTCGGTGAACAACGGCTCATGCCCCTCTACCTTGAGCCTGTTGCAGGTGTCTGCCGTGCAGCGATCCTGCCACACGATCGCACGATGGATGGGCTTTCCTGTTGTGCGATCCCACACAACGGTTGTTTCGCGTTGATTTGTGATGCCGATGGCATTTACCTGAGATGCTTCTATGCCAGCTTTCGCAATTGCCTCGCGGCACGTTGTAAGTGTGGTTTGCCAGATGTCCTCTGGTTGATGTTCGACCCAGCCGGATTTTGGAAAGTGCTGCTCGAACTCCTGCTGCGCATTGGCGACAATTTTCATGTCTCCGTCAAAAATCAGCGCACGGGTTGATGTTGTTCCTTGGTCAATGGCAAGGATGTTCGGCATCTTGGCAGTTCCTGTCGGTTCTGGTTCTGTCGCTAGATCGGACTGGGTACTCTAACGTCAAACGTCTCTTTCCGTCACCAGCTTGTCCACGATCATTTCTTGGGCTGTGTTATCGACGTGATTAACCCGCTGATGCTGCTGGCTCACCGCGGACCTTGTTGCTAGCATGCTGTCTTGCAGGTTTTTAACCGATGGAAATGCCAGTATGAGCAAGACGGAAGGCAATTTGATTGCGTGCACGTAGGAGTTTGCAGACAAGGTTATCGCTCAGCGTGCGGCTATCTGGGACCGAGACAACAAGTTTGACCTGAACACCATTCGAGAAGCTGCAGGTATTGGTTTGACCGGTATCCAGGTGCCAGCCAAGTTTGGCGGGCTGGGGCACAAGTTTTCAAGTAAGGCTCGAATTGCTGAGATCCTCGCAGCTGCGGATTTTGGTTTTGCCATGTCGGTTATCAATACGCAGAACGTTGCGCAAAAGCTCTGTCGTGACGCGTCTCCTGACCTTGTCGATCGTTACGTGCCGGCCATTCTCACTGGTGAGCGATTGGGCAGTACCGCATTAACAGAACCGCATGCCGGTTCTGATTTTGCTGCGATCAAAACGACGGCCAGGCGCGACGGTGATCGTTGGCTTCTCAATGGTTCCAAAGCCTGGATCATTAATAGCGTGGCGTCTGATGTTCTGGTTGTCTACGCGCAGACGGAACCTGGAAGTGGTGGTGCTGGAATTGCAGCTTTCCTTGTCGACGGCCAGCGTGATGGATTCAAACGATCTGCACCGTTTGCGCTGACGTGTCCGCACTCGATTGGTACCGGGGGATTTGAACTGGATGGTTACAGTGCAACCGATCGTGAAATGCTTCAACCTCCAGGCAAGGCGTTTAAAGCTGCCCTTTCCAGTATCAACGAGGCGCGCACATACGTGGCAATAATGTGTTGTTGAATGGTCAGGAAGGCCATTGAGATTGCAGCTGACTATGGTCGCAAGCGAACAACCTTCGGGAAAAGATTGGGGGAGCATCAAGGCTGGCGATGGTCGCTGGGTGATGCCGATGTGGATCTCACCGCGGCGCAGCAGCTTGTGGCACATGCTGTCGAGCTGATCGACAATGGTGAAGACTCACAGTTTGCTGCCGCGAAGGCCAAGATTTTCGCGACACGACTAGCGGAGCAACATCTGCCAAAGTTGGCTCAACTGATGGGAGCCGAGGGGTTGCAGGATCAATACCCGTTTGGTCGTCATCTTGTTGCGGCCAGGGTAGCCGGTTTTGTCTATGGATCTACTGAAATGCTACTGGAGCGCCTTACACTCAAACACACCAAGCCGGCGTGAGACAATTGATGACCGACATGCTTTACCCGATTGCTCCAATCCAAGTTGCACCAGACAAAGTTGCTTTTTCGATTGCTGAAACCGGGGAGACAGTGACGTTCGCTGAATTGGAAGAGCGATCAAACCGGGCAGCGCAGCTGTTTCGGGAATGCGGAGTTCAAGCGGGCGGCCACGTTGTCTTGTTGTCGGAGAACTGTCGGCAGTTTCTTGAAATCTGTTTTGCTGCTGACCGGGCCGGGATCTACTACACCGCAATCAGCACACATGCGACCGATGATGAGGCAGCGTACATCACGCGGAACTGCGGTGCGAGTTTGTGGATTTTGTCGGAGCGCAAAGCACACGTTGCAGAGCACTATGTCGGGATAATACTTTATGAAAGACATGACGTTCGCCTTTTTGATGCTGCCTGCATCAGACCGGACTAAACGCTCACATCGAGGCAAACGGAGCTGTTCTGAATTGACTGAATCAAAATGTTATTCTTGCTAGTTTGCCGCTCTCGTGCGATCCAGACGATGCACCACCGCACCCTCAAAATATCTCTCTCGTCGCTCCATCTACGATCAGCGAGCCCCCAATCACCTACACCCCACCAACATCCCCCTACCTCCCTGTCCTCTATTTCGACGACGACCTCCTTATCATTTCCAAACCAAGTGGCCTGCTCAGCGTACCCGGCCGCGGTCCAGCGCTTGCAGACTGCGTCGCAACCCGAGCAGAAAATCTCTTCGCTGGCGCGCTCATCGTCCATCGCCTCGATATGGATACATCCGGCATCATGGCGCTCGCCCGCACCCGCGCAGCCCAACGTCATCTCAGCCGTCAGTTTGAGAACCGCCAGATCGGGAAAGCATACATCGCCCGCGTTTTGGGTAAAATCGAAGCCGATGCTGGCGAGATCAACGCCCCGTTAATCTGTGACTGGCCCAACCGACCCCGCCAGGTTATCGACCACCAGAATGGCAAATCAGCGGAGACCTCCTGGCAGGTCATTCATCGCGAAGCAAACGCCACCCGCGTCAGACTAATGCCGACAACTGGACGCTCACATCAACTCCGCGTCCACATGGCAAGCCTTGGCCACTGCATTCTCGGCGACAACCTGTACGCAGACGCGGAGGCTTTCGCGGCAGCTGATCGCCTTCAGCTTCACGCCCAATCGCTTACGCTCACACATCCAACCACAGGCGACGAACTCAGCTTCGAAGACGTCTGCCCGTTCTGATCGTTTTGCTATTGCCACTGCCGCGGGTGCGTTGCCGTGAGGTTCTCCTTCCGCTCTGGCCAGTCATCACTCTCCTGCGGGACGCCCTGGCCTTAGTCGCTGGAATGCATATTTCGACCGGGATGTATCATATGCCGAAGTTGCTGCGTCGACGATTTGTTCGTTACTGAAAATAAGTTGTTGGCCCTTCGCGACAAGGCCTTGCTGTAATGCAATGGCAGCGGTTACTAGCAGCGGACATGACCGAGCCGCCGGGATATCGCCTGCTACAATCGCTCCGCGATTTCCCAGGCCATGTGCGACATCTCTTTGTAGGGTCGGCCTCTCTCAATGGCGCGGGGGTCGGCGGCGTTGCCGTCAAGGCCGCGGCGCAGAACGCCAGCCTGAATGGCTGCCAGCCGCCACATCGAAAAGACGATGTAGTAGTCGATATTGGGAATGCTGCTGCGGCCGGCTGCCTTGGCATAGGTCTCAAGCAATGCCTCTTCCGGCGGGATGCCGAGGCCGTCGAGATCCATACCCCTCATGCCGTAGTTCGATTGTTCGGCATCGATCCGGTATGGCATCATGAAGTAACCGAGATCAGCCAGCGGGTGACCGATGGTGGCCAGCTCCCAATCCAACACAGCGACGACATCCGGGCTGTCGTTTGCGAAGATGAGATTGCCAGGGCGATAGTCGCCGTGGACGGTCGAAGCCTGATCATCATCGGGATCGTTTTCCGGGAGCCAGGCGATGAGCTTATCCATCGGTTCCCAGTCTTCGACCTTGGATGCCTCATACTGTTTCGTCCAACGCGCAACTTGTCGGGCGACATAGCCGGATGGCCGTCCGAATTTTTCGAGTCCCACAGCGTTGTAATCAACAGCATGGAAGGCACCGAACACGTCTGCCATGGAGTGGTACATCGCAGTGCGCTCTTCAGGATCGAGCCCTGGGAAACCGCGCTCAGTCAGGACACGGCCGGATACGTAGTCCATGACGTAGAACATCTGGCCGATGACGCTATCGTCCTCGCACAGAAAATGTGTTTTGGCGACAGGGACACGCGTGTCAGCCAGCGCCGAGATGACCTTGAACTCACGGTCGACAGCGTGGGCTGATGGCAGTAACTCGCCTGGCGGCTTCTTGCGCATGACGTAACTGCCGGATGATGACTCAATTAGGAAGGTTGGGTTTGACTGACCTCCCAGGAATTGCTGGACGGTGCAGTTGCCGTCGAAGCCGGGAATGTGATCCTTGAGATAGGCGGCGAGTGCGGCCTCGTCAAACTTGTGTGCTTCGAGTGGAGGTCCGAGCTCGCGGCCGTCGCGGGGTCCGGTCATGGTTTTCGGTTTGATCCCTGGTTGTCAGGTATTGTTTATGAGCGCCGAGGTTGTGGCTCGGCGCTACTCGTGTGTTGGCCCAACATACTTTGCAGAATATTGAACTTGATTGCACTAAAGCGCACTACCTGTACTTACGCAGTTCCAGTCTCGCAATCTGGTCACGGTGAACTTCGTCCGGACCATCGGCCAAGCGAATGACACGTGCACGGGCGTAAGAGTAGGCGAGACCGAAGTCGCTAGTCAGGCCGCCGCCGCCATGCATTTGCATCGCCCAGTCAATCACCTGGCAGGCCATGTTCGGAGCTGCCACCTTGATCATACCGATCTCCTTGCGGGCCTCCCGGTTGCCAACCTTGTCCATCTTGTCAGCCGCGTNAAGCACCAGCAAACGGGCCTGGTCAATNAGAATGCGCGATTCCGCNATGCGCTCGCGAGTGACGCCTTGCTCTGACAGCGGCTTGCCGAATGGGAAACGTTCCGTCGAGCGCTTGCACATCTTTTCAAGCGCGACTTCGGCCTGGCCGATCAGGCGCATGCAATGGTGNATGCGCCCCGGTCCGAGTCGGCCTTGTGCGATCTCAAAGCCGCGGCCTTCGCCGAGCAGCATATTGGATGCCGGAACACGCACGTTGTCGAAGATAACCTCGCCATGGCCATGTGGAGCATCAGAGAAACCGAATACCGGTAGCATGCGCTTGATGGTGATGCCTTTGGTATCGGACGGAACGAGGATCATTGANTGCTGACGGTACACGTCTTCGCCATCGGGGTCGGTTTTGCCCATGAAGATGAAGAGCTTGCAACGCGGATCGCCGGTGCCTGATGACCACCACTTGCGGCCGTTGATGACGTACTCATCGCCTTCGCGGATAATGGTGGAGCCGATATTGCGCGCGTCAGATGAGGCGACNTCCGGCTCGGTCATGGCAAAGCAAGAGCGGATCTCACCAGCCAGCAACGGTTCGAGCCATTCCTTCTTCTGCTCTTCGGTGCCGTAGCGCTCAATGGTTTCCATGTTGCCGGTGTCNGGGGCCGAACAGTTGAACACTTCCGGTGCCCAGGCGACGCGGCCCATGACTTCGCAAAGCGGTGCGTATTCGAGGTTAGTCAGGCCAAAACCGCGTTCCGAGNCCGGCAGGAACAGGTTCCATAGACCTTCCTCCNGGGCCTTGATCTTGAGATCTTCGACGATCTGGACNGGTCCCCAGTTTTTCCAGTTCTCGGCGCCGTAGCCCATGGCGTAGAGTTGTTCCTGGAACGTCGCCTGGTTTGGATAGACGTGCTCGTCCATAAAGGCTGTGAGGCGGTCACGCAGTTCGACAACCTTGGGGCTCATGTCAAAATCCATCGGGTGTCTCCTCGTTGGTGTTGTTTCGGATTTGCCGTGTTTTCAGGTCCGGCGTGATTTTGGTTCGGTTCAACTGCTGCCCATGTTACGACAATGCGAGAGGAAGGCCAAAGGTGTCGATCAGCATCACCGTGATTTTGTTGGTCGCTTCNAGAGCTGCCAGTTCGGTTGGGGGGNATATGAAGATCAAGCGCATCGATGTTTATCATTTCGAGCTGACCTACATCCACGGCACCTACAAGATGTCCGGTGGGCGCGATGTTNNAGCGCTGCCGTCGACACTGGTAAGGGTGACAAGTGACAGCGGGCATGAAGGGTGGGGCGAGGTATGTCCACTTGGCACGACCTATCTTCCGTCCCACGCCGGCGGTGCGCGTGCCGCTCTTGAGCTGANTGCNCCGGCACTCATCGGTGTTGATCCGACGAANCTGGCGGCGGTCAACGATGCGATGGANGCCGCATTGATGGGCTATGCCTACGCCAAAAGCCCGGTCGACGTTGCCTGCTGGGATCTGACNGGCAAGGCNTGGNGCGCNAGCGTGGCCGATATGCTGGGTGGTGTGCGCCAGGAGACGTTCNCGCTTTATTTTGCCGTGCCGCTCGGCTCGCCTGAGGAGATGACCGATTACGTGCTGGCGCGGCGCGGTGAAGGCATCCATCGCTTTCAACTCAAAATTGGCGGTGACCCGGTGGAGGACGCAGCCCGCGCACGCCANGTCGTCGAGNAGACCGGCCCAGAAGACATTATTGTCGGCGACGCCAACTGCGGCTGGCGGGTCAACGAGGCGATTGTTGCNGCGCGAGGCATGGAGGGNCTGCCGCGGTTTTACTTCGAGCAACCGTGCCCGACCATGGAAGAATGTATCGAGGTGCGCAAGCACACCACGATGCCGATGGTCTATGACGAAGTGGTCAGCGATACGCGCTCATTGTTGCGTGCGGCGCAGGAAGGTGGGGCTGGTGCCTTCAATCTCAANGTCTCCAAGGTCGGCGGNCTGACAAAGGCCAAGCTGATGCGTGACCTGGGCCAGGAGTTGGGCCTGCAGGTGACGATTGAAGATACTTGGGGTGGCGANGTTGTTTCGGCGACATCGGCGCATCTCGCAGCCTCGACCCGGCCGAAGTCATTGTTGAGTGTGTCTTTCATGAATGACTGGACCAACGAACACGTTGCNGGCTATCGGCCGAAAAGCGAGAACGGCTTTGGCAGTGCGCCAAGTGGCGCAGGTCTCGGCNTTGAAGTAGATGTGGGGTTGTTGGGCGAACCGCTGATTTCGGTGGGGGNCTAGGGNGCTTTAAGATCCAACCCTACACGCNATCAAGCCGTCNGTCGCCTTGCATGANTGGTCAATGNGTCCCTTGCTGGAACTGTTGGAAGTAGTCCGTAGCTTNCGGAATTGGGCAATTGTACTCGCACGACTNTTCCAGGCAGCCGCGATAGCCAANCAGTTTCTTTGACTCACACCCGAGACCTGAGACCGGGTCTTTGCAGGCTTCGACTGCGATTACAAAGCAGCNCACTTTGGCATGCGCCGCCCCTTTGGTGCANCGCTTGNTAAAAACACTCTGCAGTGCTTTGAGATCGGCGGCGGGCAACGATTGCGGTAGTTTGAGATCATCTCCATTGATGCTCTTCNCNAGCTGAGCGTCGGCANNAGGCGGTAGAAATAGGATCAGCACTGCTCCGGCGACCAAAGACAGCATGAGTGCGNGAAGTAACTTCATCTTGGTAGTTCCTAACTTCGACCCGTCGCAACCTGGTGTGGTCAGCCACACAGATGCAAATGAACGCGGTTGCACAGATGGAAGTCAAGTCAAGTCAAGTCAGGTCACCATCTCGTGCTGCAACAGCATAAGGGCGTGGATCGGTTGCCGGTTTGAGGGGAGAAATATCCCAATTGCGGAAGCCGAATTAATTACGTGGGCCATCCCATGATGTCTGCAGCTGGTGAGAGCTGCCATTGCACCGCAACATCGGTATGTCGCGATGGGCCCAAGATGAGACCTTGGCCATGGCGAAGCAGATCGGAGAACTTGGTGCATGCCAGACGAAATCACTTATCATCATCTCGGTCCGAATGATGGTCCTCTCATTGAGGGTTCGGATGTCTTCGACAATACGGTCGATCCTGTCCAACTCGCCGTATTTCTCGTAGACCCCGGGCACGAGATGGTTGTTGCCCTGGCCGGTTCAAAGGTAATCGGCATGGCATCAGGAACGGTCCTGCTCCATCCCGACAAGCCTCCTGCCTTTTTTGTCGCGGAAGTCGGCGTGGACGAGGATATGCGCAAGCTCGGCATCGGTTCCGCACTCGTCGAGCGCCTGCTGAACATTGCGCGGGCGCGTGGATGCCAAGGAATATGGCTGGCGACAGAGGCTGATAACATCGCCGCACGCGCGCTCTACAGAACAGTGGGTTTGCGCGAGACCGGAGGCATTGTGGTGTATGATTGGGATGGCGCAATGGACTGACAATCGGCGGTCTCATTCCTGTGTATTGGAACGAGCCGCCTGATGCGGACTTTCAATAATCAAGCTATCGCTCTGGCCGGTGTGCACGCGGAGCGCTACAGAACTTGAGCGGCGCCATGAAAGTCAGCAAAGGTCCGGTTAGGGTCATGTTGTTTCATCTTGCTGCTGAGCACATCATGGCAGAGGATACCTCGACTGCGGTCATGATGTATTCCAATTGAGCTTGAAACAGCCGGGCCTGTGTGGACGACGCCCGCACCTCGCGGATGCCCAGTCACCTAGCAGGCTCAGCGTGTTTTTCAACACATACGTTTTGTGTCCGGTTAAATCATGTCTTTGCCAATCATGTCGAAAATCATGCTTGCATTTTGGCAACCACTGTACTTGTAATGATAAATTCTGCAGAGATGTTGACGGTATAGTCCATTAGGTAGAGATCAATACAAGCTTAGGTTCAGCCACTGCCCGCCAATCATGCTCAAGCATCTCTTGTTGTTCTGCACCACACTCATTGCTGGCGCGGCTATCGGTGCCACCGGCACTTGGCACTACTTCATAATTCAGCCGAGAGACTATTCAGCATTCTCGGGTGTGCCGGAGATCGTCAACGCAGATACGCTCGACTTCGCTGCTGTGCGAGTTCGGTTGCACGGCATAGACGCACCAGAAAGCAAGAACGGCAAGTGCGCGCTCAACGATCGCGAGTGGAATTGCTTCCAAAGTTCCATCGACGGCCTTCGAGATTTGATTGTCGGCGGCAGCATAGACTGCAAGTGGACTGGCGAGCGAGCAAACAGCCAACCGGTCGTCAAGTGCGAAGTTGCCGGCGACGACGTCAGCTGGTGGCTCGTTCGAAACGGCTACGCAGTAGCATTTTTGAAATACTCGCGCGATTATGCAGACGCTGAAGAAGCTGCGCGAATACACAGGCTCGGCTTGTGGGCAGATGGTTCCGCACTGCCGCGCGAATGGTGGCTCAAGCGCCATGCGCCGGATCGCAGCAAGCAGCCAAAACTCGTTGGCGATTAGTCCAAGTGTTTAAGCTTATTGGACCAGCGCTACCCTCGTTACTCACCTCAAATGCGGCTCTGCGCAGCTTTCCCGTCCGAAAGCCTGAACAGGTCTGTTCAACAACTTGAACTGAGATGATCTGCTAACTGTTTTACTTGAGCAGACTACTTTGGCATTCTAGTCATGGATCTCCGAAGCTTTGGCAGTGTCCGAGTGCGGCGCGGTCGACGCCGGTTTGCTCAGGTCTGCCTCGGAGATGGCGATCAACTGGTGCGATGCAACACCAGAAGTCCCGCTACGACCGAGTCGGGTCAAAAGTGAGCGCGTGCGCTGCACAATGCTTGTCCGCAGCTGGTGACAGCAGACATATCGTGCGTCTGGGCATCCAAACACCTAAGTGTCCGCTTCCTCTGCTTAGCAGCGCCCACCCCAATCTATCTCCTCACTCAACCTCCGTTACACTTCCTCTCACCCGTCTTATTCAGGATTGCTGCGAAGTCCGCACCGTCGGGCTTCGCCACTTTGAATGACGAACTCGGAAACATCCGAGTTCGTGCTTGTTGTAAGTTCGGGTTCGCCAGGTTTATTGAGGGCGAGCATTTGAAGTAGGTGGTGGAAAACCTACGTCGGCAGACTTTGCCTGATTGGGTGCAGATCTGTTGCTTTGAGGTGGCTGGAGTTAATATCCGTATGTCGTGCTGGCTAAGCCGACAACGCCGACGGATATGAGGCTGGTGGCCCAGACAACGTCGAGATTGAACCAGCTCTGCGAAAGGAACTTCAGACCCAATCGGTCATGAACAACCACGGCAATCAGACCACCGCTCAGGATCATTGCTGCCGCATGGATTACAGCCACGATGACTGCCATGGCTAAGTTGCCGCTCATTAAAGCGAATGCCGCCTGATGGCCGGCGTCCAGCTCTTCGACACGGCAAAGTCCGAGATAGATTGGCACCAGCATAAGTCTGGCGCCGTGGGCCATCGCTACGGCGAAAGACCAAAGCGCCAGCTGTGTCGGGCGTATGCGGGCGAGAAAGCGCGGGTGCCGGCGATTGATGAGCAGGTAGCAACCTGCAGCGACAACAAGTAACCCGGCGCCTATGCGGATTGTGTTTTGCCACTCCAACAGAAACGTCAGCAAGGCAAACGGTAGAAGAACAACGGACATCGCCAGAAAATGACCGACCGTCAGCGGCCATAGAGCGAAAACGAGATCGCGACGACCATTGCCCATGAGGCCAGCTGAAACGGCAAGGGGCCAACCCATGCCCGGGTTGACGCCATGATAGATTCCGCTACCGACAACGGCTAGCCAGAGGCCAGCCGTTGTCCAATCACCTAGTGGCATGCTCACACGGAAGGATAGCAGAAGGAGTCCGTGGAGCAGTCACCACCCTCAAGGCGGATCTGATGCGAGCGATAGCCTTCCGGGAACTCCACCCAGAATTTCTTGTTTAAGGTGAGCCCGCCGTTCTCTCCGACATCAGCCATGACCATTGCTGCGCCTCGGTCGCCTGGATAGAACTGATCGTCCCAGGTTGAGTAGAGCGAGTTCGTCCAGTAAACGCGCTTGCCATCGCGACTGATCTCAACCATTTGCGGACCATAGCCGAACTATTTGCCGTTTGGATGCTTGTTCTTGGCAACGATGCCGCCAATCTCGACCTTGCCTGCGAGCTTCGGTTTCATCGGGTCGGATACGTCGTATTGATGCATTTCGCCGGTTCCCCAGCAGGCAACATAGAGGTACTTGTCATCGAGGCTAAGGTCGATGTCAGTTACCAGTGGAGGCACCGCGCTGAAGCCTTTCAGGAGGTCTGGCAAGTCGTTCGGATCTGCGGGTACAGGTGGAATTGTGACAGTCTTCTTGGCTTTGAATTTGCCTTTCTTGTCTCGCCACCACGTGAAGATGGCGCCTTCGAGATTGGTTGTGTCGACGACAACGCCACAGAAGCCATATTCCCTTGCGGGGTCATGGGCGGGGCGAATTTCAATCGCCATCTCGTGATTGGCGCCGAGATCAATCGTCTGGATGTTTTTGCGCCCGCGTAGATCCCAGAAGTGGATCGAGTGTCCGTACTTATTGCTCAGTAGATCCTCAGGAACAACGCCGTTCTCAAACTGTGGTGGCAGTCCCCATTCGGAACTCACCATGTAGTCGCGCGGTAAGTTCCACCAGAAGTCATAGTGCTTGTCCTGTGGTCCGCGATCCATCTCGTAGCGGCCTAGGATTTCGAAAGTCTCGCAGTCCATAATGAAGATGCCGGGGGGGGGCCGTCGGTACCATCTTCACCGCCGCCGCCGAGTGTTGACACGTAGATGCCTTCTGGGCCGCAATGAATGGTGTGGGGACATGAGTATCCCGTCTTACGCATTAATTCTTCAGGCTCAATGATCTTATGGATCTTGGCTTTCAGAGGCTCTTTGACATCAATGATGTATATTCTTGAGGAACGAATGCCCGGGATAATGAGGTATCTGCGCTCTAGGAAGGCGTGTCCGGTCAGTGGTGAAAGAGCTGATGAGCAGGCGTTCCAGCCGAAATGGTGAAACTCGTCACCCTTATTGGGCATGAAAAGACTATGGACAATTTTGCCGAATTTTTTGGATTTCGGGTCGGCATTGACGACCGCCAAGCCGTCCGGCTGAGATCCGTCCGGGCTGAGCATCAATGTGAAAGCTAGTTTTTCAACTGGACCTTCCATCGCCAATTTGGGCGATGCATAGAACGTCGATCGGGTCTCACGTTCATGGCTTCCTCCGCTAAAATCTTTTGTTCTTTACGTGCGTTTCGAGCTGACTGCTAAAGAGCAGAAAACTTTCAACAGAATGAGCTTATTTGGAGGCTTGGCAATATTTCAATGACAGATTGCTTCTATTGTATTCTTTATCCGGCTGAACTACCGGAAATGGACTGTTGAATTGCGACAGGCGTTAGGGAAGGTGGACACAAAAAATCGATCGATCAGCAGAAGGTATCCGTGCAAGCTTTGGGCTCATGAAACCTCATACCATGTGCCCATGCCACCGGCCTGATGACCGAGCATATGACAATGCAGCATCCATTTGCCGGGATTGTGGGCGTGGAATGCAACGGTGATCTCTTCTTCGCGTTGTATGAAGATCGTATCTCGCCAATACGGTAGAGGCTCGCGGCGTGAATGCTCGATTTCCCTGAAGTGGTGACCGTGGAAGTGCATAGCGTGGGGCCAAGCTGTCTGGTTCACCAATCGCACTTTGACTGTCTGGCCGCTTTTGACCTTTGCCAGTGGTTGTTCCGGCATCCCGACGGTTCCGTTAAATGCCCAGGCTTTGCCATGCTTACGAACGAGTTCTCGAACACCGATCGTCTTGCCTTTGTAGTTTGCCGCTTCAAACCAGGACATGGCGCCACCCGTCATTACGAGATCCAGTGACAAAGAGTTGTCGAGATCCAGCGTTGTTGGCATCGGGTTTGACGGAAGCACCGGGATGTCAGAGAGAGTGGAAGGCCGTACCCGCTTCGAAGAGTGGTAGACCACTTGCCCCATTTGCAATTTTTCACGTCCGGTGTCGGCAGTGATCTTGGTCTTGCTGCCAGGGGTTTGATTGCAATCCAAAATTATGTCGGCGCGCTGTGATGGCGCCAAGAAGACCATATTGCGTTGTGGTGCGAAGGGTACTTTCAGGGGTTGACCATCGAGTGCCACAACGATTGGTGCGTGTCCCTCGAATATCAAGCCAATGGTTCGAGCATTGGCTGCGTTGATCAATCTGACGCGCAACCGTTCTCCGGCTTTGACGGCTAGATCGAATGTGTCTTGGCCGTTTAGTGTCACAACATTTCCAAGCCGTCCGGCATGCGTAACATCGTGCATGCTGCCCAAGCTGCGTTCGTGGATTTGGTCATCCTCGTCCAGACGCCAGTCGTCTACGATTAACGTAACATCTTGATCCACCTGAGGTGGATTTTGCTCGCCGACTATGAATGCGCCATGCAGGCCGCGAGCCAGCTGTTCCCAGGTGCGATTGTGCGGATGATACCAGTAAGTGCCTGCGTCAGGCGGAACGAAACGGTATGTAAATTGATCACCTGGTTTAACTGGCGGCTGCGTTAACCCGGCGACGCTATCCATAGCGTATTTTATGCGGATGCCGTGCCAGTGAATGGTGGTTGGTTGTGGCAGCTGGTTGACCAAATCGACAGCGAATTCTTCACCTTGTTTGGCACGGAGTATTGGCCCTGGAACAAGGCCATCATACCCCCATATCTTCGTAGAGCCTCCTTCTGGACCCAGTAGTTTGGCAGTACCTGCTTTCGGAGTGATTTTGCTTGACGCAGAAGCTGCTGCTTCAGTTGTTCTCCCGAGAGTAGCTGCAGCAGCAAGTGTGCTTGCGCCTAACAAAAAATCACGACGGGTTGTCATGTCTCAGCTCCCTAGGGTTGAGGAGAACGACGCTTCTACAAGGGCTGTGCCTTTGAACTCGTCAGCCAACCCTAGCACACTTTTTCAGCCCTGCTCCTCAAACGTGTCCCAGTTGAATAGCAGTGGCTGTTTGTCAACAAATCGATTGACTGCATCTTTGTGGTATTCGCTCACCGCACAGATTGCCTGGGCGGCGGCTTCCATTTCAATGAGCGCATTTGCGTCCAGTTCAAAGGCCTGATTGGTTATTCTCTTGGTGATGCCAAGTGCTGCTTTGCTTCCGAGCTGCATGCGCTTGGCTAGTTTGAGTGCTGCATCTGAAAGCTGGTCTGGCTCGTGGAGCTCCATTACAATGCCGAGGCTCTTGGCTTCCTCCGCGTCGACGACCCGGCAAGTAAACATCAGCTCCTTGGCGCGCTGCATTCCAACGATCCGCGGGAGGGTGAAGAAGACACTGCAATCCGGTACCAAACCAATGCGCCCGAAGACTGAGCAGAACCGCGCGCGTGGTGTTGCCAGTACGAAATCGCAGCACAGCGCGAGAGCAAAGCCACCGCCAAAGGCCGGGCCGTCAACAGCTGCGATGACTGGTAACTCGAGAGTGCGCAATGCTTGCAGCCAGCTGTGCAGAGTATACATGCGGCTGCGACTGGCATCTGGAGGTGGGGCCTCGCCTTTCGCTCTGGCAACCATGCCTTTCACATCTCCGCCGGCGCAGAAAACACCATCGCTACCCGTCAGGACTACAACATCGATGTCATTGCGCGATTGGATTTCCGATACCAAATCGGCAATGCGATTTCGGAATTCGTCTGTGAATGGGTTGCGTTGTTTAGGTCGCGCCATTGTCAGGGTTGCAATCCCATCTGCAACGTCAAACGCTATTACCTCGTCAGTGCCAGTAGCAGCATCATTCATGTCGGCCTCTTCATCTAGCTGGTCGCCGCAATTTAGGCTGTTGTACGCTGTTGATAGATTTGACTGCCGAATGAGCGAATTCAACAAAGACTTCGTCTAGATCCAACAGATCGATGATATGAACTGTTGGTCTTGAGCACTGGCGGTTCTTGCTGCCAGCATCCATAGTGTCTCCAATCTCTATAATCGCAACAAGCAGGATCCGATGAGTAAGAGCAACCAGCAGACTGGGGGCGATATGATAGTCGTCAATCTTCTTGCCAATGGTGTTGATACGGTATTTGGGTTGCCAGGAGCCCAGACCTATCCGGTTTTTGATGCGCTCGCCCGAAATGCTGATCAGATCCGCACAGTTTCCGCACGCCATGAGCAGGCAACCGCATATATGGCACTAGGATATGCAAAGTCGACTGGGCGGCCATCTGTTTTCTCTGTCGTGCCCGGGCCGGGCGTGTTGAACACTGGGGCTGCCTTATGCACCGCATTTGGTGTTAATGCGCCGATCATGTGTGTAACTGGGCAGTCGCCATCGACGTTCATAGGGCAACTGCGAGGACATTTGCACGAGCTTCCGGATCAACGCGCAACTCTGGCTTCGTTCATCAAAGCCGCCTATCGCATCGAGCATCCGCAGGACGTAAATAACGTGATGGCGCAAGCCTGGAGAACAATGATTTCTGGCCGACAAGGACCGGTGTCTGTCGAGATGGGCTGGTATACCATGGCGATGGCCGGGAGTTCCTCAAGGGCAGCAGCTATCGCGCCAGACCCAGATCCAATCGTTGACGAAGTGATGATCGAAGCGGCTGTTCGGATCATTAAGCGGGCCAAGCGACCAATGATAATGGTTGGCGGCGGCGCCCAGCATGCCGGACAGGAAGTCGTCGGACTTGCGGAGAAACTTGGTTCGCCAGTGACAACACATCGAAGCGGAAAGGGTGTCGTTCCCGGTGATCACCCGTTGTTCGTTGATATGGTGGCGGCCTACGAATTGTGGTCTGAAACTGACGTGCTGATCGGTATTGGTAGTCGGCTTGAGCTGCAGTACATGCGTTGGACCGGTATGCGGAAAATGATCCAGGCACCTTCAGCACCACCGCATCTGGTTCGGATTGACATAGATGGTGCAGAGATGCGCCGCCTTAGACCTCATGTTCCAATCGTTGCCGACGCGGTTGCCGGAACTCAGGCACTGCTTGATGCACTCGGCGACAGTAAGCCCAAATCAGGAATGAAGAAGAGGATCCGGTCGGCTATTGACGAGACACGAGATGCTGTCAACGCTATCCAGCCGCAGATGAGTTATCTTAACGTGATCCGAGAGGTGCTTCCTCGAGATGGGTTCTTTGTGGATGACTTATGCCAGGTCGTTTGCACGAGCTATTTCGGTTGGCGCGCTTACGAGCCGCGGACTTATGTGACCTGTGGTTACCAGGGAACGCTTGGGTACGGTTATCCGACGGCGCTTGGTGTAAAGATGGCCAATCCGGATAAGGCAATAGTCTCAATCCTGGGTGATGGAGGCTTTATGTTCGCAGTGCAAGAGCTGGCGACGGCTGTACAGGAAAAGATTGGCGTAGTTGCCGTGGTCTTTAATAACTCCGCTTATGGCAATGTGCGCAGGGATCAAAAGAACCTCTATAACAACCGTACGAATGCTGTGGAGCTACAAAACCCTGACTTCATGATGTTGGCTAAGAGTTTCGGTGCCAAGGGCTATCAAACGAGTAGTCCGGAAGAACTGCGCCCGGCACTTAAGCAGGTGATCTCTGAGGATGTACCTGCGCTTATCGAAGTAACCGTTGATCCAGACTCGGAAACCAGTGCATGGCCATTGTTAGTCCGCGCGCCAGGTTCTTAGGCGGGAACTGCTTTGCTACGTTGGGGGCTCGTTGGCTTATGCAGCGTCGTGAAAAATGATGCCCATGGTGTAGCGCTCACCGCTGCGTAGCCGACTCACTCCGTGACGCATCTTGACCCGGTAGATGCCTTTCGTTCCTTGGACAGGTCGCGTGTTGACAGGAAATACAACAGCATCGCCTTGCGCCAGTGAGATCACTTCGGCACGAGATTGCATGCGTGGTCGTTGCTCGGTCATCACAAACTCACCACCTGTGAAATCCTGGTGAGCGTCCGAGCCTAGCTCTGCTGAGCATATCGCCAAGGCAACAACTCGTCGATCTGATTGATCTTGTGATCGGCGAT
>NZGY01000156.1 GCA_002689605.1 Filomicrobium sp. | reverse complement strand
CGTGATCGCAGCCGTCAATGACGTCTTGCCGTGATCAACGTGACCGATCGTGCCGATGTTCACGTGAGGCTTATTACGTTCAAACTTTTCCTTCGCCATAAATGAAGGCTCCCTAGAGTGCTGGCTTCAACGCAAAGATCCACCGCAGTCCGGAGATCACTTGACGGCGGTTGAATTTTGAAAGGTCCGTCTAAGGCTTGGCGCGACTGAGTTCAAGCAGGAAAAGGCCAATTGCCCACTCGTGAAGCGCGGCGAATTAGCGTTTTCAATCATACACGTCTCTGGCGGACCTGCAATTTCCGATATGGAGCGGGTGATGGGAATCGAACCCACGTCTTCAGCTTGGAAGGCTGCGGCTCTACCATTGAGCTACACCCGCGTTCCTCAGAGTGACCTACAGCTGGTGGAGGGAGTTGGATTCGAACCAACGTAGGCATAGCCAACGGGTTTACAGCCCGTCCCCTTTAGCCACTCGGGCATCCCTCCGGTGCAGGTCCCCTATTCGTCGTGTTGTTCCGCGACGAATAAAGCCCCGATGTCGCCAACGGGGCCGGAGCACGTGTATATCTCGCTGCACGCGGACAATGTCAATGGTCAATTCTCTGTCCTGCAGCAATTTTCTCTCATTCAGAAAGCAACTCTGCGCAATGGCCCAACACAAGAAGACAATCGGAATGCGCCAAGGGCTGGGCTCGGCTGGGTCCCGCAACCCGTCATATCGTGAACGGCAGAGCAGATCATCAGAACAAGATGACGATAGCCGACAGCTCATCTACGGCCTTCATTCAGTGGCGGCGGCGCTGTCAAATCCGGAACGACAAACTGATGAGTTGTATCTAACCTTGAACGCTGAAAACCGACTACCCGATACTGTTGATCTGAAGCGATGGGCACCTCAACGGGTCACTCCCAAAGAGCTCGACAAACGCCTTGGGTCGGACACAGTTCATCAGGGTGCTCTTGCGGTTTGCCAGCCATTGCCAGAATTGAGCTTGCCGTCAGTCATCAACGAGGCAAAACAAACCGGGCGCCCGATCCTCGTGCTGGACCAGATCACGGATCCTCACAATGTCGGTGCGGTCTTACGATCCGCGGCGGTGTTTGGAACGGCTGGTATGGTCATGACACGGCGCCATAGCCCACCGCTCGCTGGCGCATTGGCGAAATCAGCATCCGGAGCCTTGGAAACCGTCAAGATTTGCATGGTCCAGAACCTTGTTCGCTCCCTTAGCGAGATTGCTGAAAGCGCTATCCCGATAGTAGGCCTCGACAGCGAAGCGGATGCGCAATTGGAGGAAGCGCTACAAAAGCACCCCATAGCGATCGTTTTGGGCGCTGAAGGCAAGGGCCTCCGACAGTCCACGCGCGAAACCTGCAACCAAATCGCCCGCATAGCAACTGAAGGCGCAATTGCCAGCCTAAATGTGTCAAACGCGGCTGCTATTGCCCTGCATCTCCATGCAGGCTTCCGCACGGGACGCTTGCAAACGCCCTAGTCGGTTAGTCGCAAATTACAGGACGCCAGCACTTACGGTAACCGCGTCGGCAAACAAGACCACCGTAGCGGTTTTCCCAGCAGCCACCACGCTTCCATCGGCAACGCCGAGGACCGCGGTAGCATTCCGCATCGTGGTAGCGGCGACCGCGGGAATTGGCATAAGCTCCCAGGATACCCAGCGCGACAATGCCCGCGGCAACACCGGCCGCAACACGCCCGCCGCGACCAGCCTCCGCTGGCTGCACCTGCGCTGTGAAGACGCCAAAAGCCAGAATAATTGCACAAAGACAATGGAATGTGCGTTCAAGCATCGTTCTCTCCCCAGTTGGCTCCCCGCAACAAAAAAAGAGTGCTCGCTTTCGCAAAACACTCTTTAGATCTCAAACCGGAAATGAATGCGGCGTGAACGGTCCCGCTGCCTGCTCCAATTTGGGTTGGAACAGGGCGGCGTCAAAGAAGTGCGTGACCAGATCTTACTGGATCACCACTGCCAGAACCGGTGACCACCATGATGACGCTTGTGCCAGCGGCGGTGGTTGTAATGCTTTTTGTAATAACCCCAGGCCGGATAATACTTAGGCGCTTTGATGCCGCGACGGCGTCGCACGAGATGTGCTGGGCGCCAGTAGTGGGATTTGTAGTAAGGATAATAACCACGTGGCTCGTAACGATAAGCATATGGGTCGTGGCCATGCGCCGAGTGGTGAGATCTGTGGGCAGTTGCGGTCTGAGGCAACGCAGCCATCGCAACAAATATCGCAGCAACAATGGCTGCCAGTTTCTTTAAATGCATTACGAACTCCTGGGACGCTAGTTCAGACGTTTCAGTAACATACCACAACAAGCAATAAGGAATACCTAAGCAAAATTAGTATCTTCACTGACAATCAATCCAACATACCGTAGGACATTTAACGTATTGCTCACCACGACCCGTGATCGTCTCGCTATGCAACCCCTCAAGCGAACCGCTCATCCGCAGCTGTCTCGCATAGCGTATTGGTATTGGATCCGACGTGTCGCGTGCTCCGAGAACATCCAATGAGTTGAATGGTGTGCAGAACCAACGCACTTCGGCTTATTCAAATCCGCAGCCTCGATCAGATGGTTCGGATTTCCGCCTAAAACACGATGGTGAGCTTTGGCAGGCTTTAAATGCCAGCAAGAGCGCATTCACAGCAACTGCAATGTTCAGTTTCGCAATCAATCTGCTGATGCTGACTGGCCCCCTATTCATGTTGCAGGTCTACGACCGCGTCATGACATCTGGCTCCATTCCAACACTCGTAGCCCTTTCCATTCTGACTGGCTCGCTCTACGCAGCGATCGGGTTACTAGAGCTAGTCCGTTCCCGGGTCGTTGTTCGCATTGGAATGGATTTCGACCGTCGGGTCACCGATCGCATCTTCAACGCCTCTCTAAGACGGAGCGTGAAAGAAGCGAACTCTTCAACCACTATGCTCCGCGAACTCGATAGCATCCGCCAATTCATTGCGGGGCCCGGTCCTATCACTTTGTTCGATGCACCGTGGACTCCCTGCTACCTGCTCGTCATCTTCCTAATGCACTGGTCGCTAGGTATTGCTGCTAGCCTCGGTGCAATTGTCCTGGTCGGGCTCGCAATCATCAGCGAGAAACTTTGTACAGGCGCTTTGACGGAGGCTGGCAAAGGCGTCGCCAACAGCCTGGAGATTGCCGAAACAGGACAACGTAACGCCGAGGCTATAACTGCCATGGGCATGCAGTCGGCTTTCCGAAGACGATGGAAATCCACAAACAGAGAGGCTTTGTCATGGCAGCTGCTGGCAGCGGACCGACATGGAACATCTCAGGCGATAACAAAGTCACTTCGGCTAGACCTTCAATCTCTCATGCTTGCCATCGGCGCAGCTCTCGCTCTCAACGATGAAATCAGCGCGGGCACGATCGTTGCTGCAACAATCATCTTTGGTCGAGCATTGGCACCAGTAGAGCAAGCGGTTGCCCATTGGCGAAGTTTCCTGCGGGCCTTCGATGGCTACTCAAAACTGGATCAATTGCTGCGCTTCACGCCGGAGCCCGAAATTCGAACATCCTTACCCCGTCCGGCAGGTCGTTTGTCCGTTCGCAATTTAAGCGTAGCTGCCCCGAACAACCGACAGCTCATTCTCCACAACATAAGCTTTGAGATTGCGCCTGGGCAGATGTGTGCCGTTATCGGTCCATCTGCTTCTGGCAAGTCAACGCCTGCGCGTGCCCTTGTTGGACTATGGCCATCTTCCAGAGGAAGCGTTCGAATTGACTGAGCACGTCTCGATCAGTGGAACCAGGAAGCACTCGGGCAACACATCGGGTATTTGCCGCAAAGCATCGAACTATTCTCAGGTACAGTCAGAGACAACATTGCGCGCTTCCGGGACAAAGTAACCGACCACGAGATAACTTCTGCAGCACGCGATGCACATGCGCACGACTTGATCCTGAACCTTCCTCAGGGATACGACACACAGCTTGGATCATTTGCAACGCATCTATCCGCTGGTCAACGCCAACGCATCGCACTTGCACGAGCATTATTTGGTTCACCGCGCCTGATGGTATTGAATGAGCCTAACGCGAACCTAGACCGCGGCGGCGATGATGCACTCGACGGAGCAATCGACGATATGCGAGCCGATGGAAAAGCAGTCGTGTTGGTATCTCACCGATCCCAAGCAATCAACAAAGCCGATCTCTTGCTGTTTATTGTCAACGGTATCCAACGCGCATTCGGACCACGCAAGGAGGTCATGAAGCTGTTCCAGCGCAGCCAGGCAGACAATCCAAACGCCGANAGTACCAACCGCNGCAGGAGCAACTAGTTCAATGNTAGCTACCATTGCAAAAGGGCGAGATAAGAGTGCGGCCGTTGCTAGGGCTAGTCAGGTGTCATCTGCTGATGCAGCTCCCTGGATTACAATNGGCATGTGCACNGTCTTCGGACTTGCTATTGGATTGGTCGCCTTCGCAGGCATAGTCTCTATAAATGGTGCTGTCGTAGCCTCGGGGACGGTCACCGTGGAAAGTAATTATAAGACAATCCAGCATCCAGACGGCGGCGTAGTCGCAANCATCCANGTCAAGAATGGANAGCTTGTCGAACCCGGACAGAAACTGGTTACNCTNGATGAAACAGANGATCGCGCGAACCTCTCAATCATCGAAAGTCGCATTCAAAGCCGAAGAATACAACTCANGCGCTTGCGTGCCGAACGTNATCNCATGTCGAAATTCGAGGTGCCAGTGACAAGGAAAGAGGCCGTCCAAAACCCGAGGCTAGCACGCACAATATCGTCCCAGCTCGCACTCTTTAACGCCAGATTGCAAAGCCGAACGGGAGAACAAGCAGTTCTCAGCCAACGCGTCGAACAACTCACGGCGCAACTGACAGGACTNGAGGCTCAACTCAACGCTCGCAAAGTNGAACGGGATCTGACGCAAACAGACCTTGCAGCTGTCAAAACACTCTTCAGGAAAGGTNNTGCCAACCGTCAACGCTTGACCGCTCTCGCGCGNGANGCAGCGCGTCTTGAAGGAGAAGTCGGCCGCCTGCTTGGAGATGTTGTNCGGNTCGATGGCGCACTCACCGAGGCAAAGCTCGCNAAGGTACAAAGCGAGAAGACATTCATCGAATCCGTCGTTGACGAATTACAAGCGGGTGAAGCGGATTTGAGCGAACTCCAAGAAAATCGGACTAAACTCCGCCAAAAGCTGAAGCGCACGATNATCCGAAGCCCTTACACTGGTCACGTTCACGCACTCCAGATCCACACCGAAGNCGGAGTAATTGCATCCGGAAGTACCGTATTGCAGATTATTCCGCATGGCGAGCCACTGGTCATTGAGGCTCGCGTNGCACCACAACAAATTGATCGTGTTCGCGACGGATTATCGGCAGGAGTTCGTTTCCCGGCATTCAACGCAAGNTCAACACCACGACTNGAAGGTAAGGTAGTGTCAGTGTCCCCGGCGCAGATAATTGATCAACAGGGAGAGGCATATTTCACAGCCATTGTCGAAATTCCAGCCGACGAAATCGGAAAGATATCTGGCGACCGCCGCCTCATTCCAGGCATGCCGGCCGAAGTCTATATCGAGACAGGCGCCAGATCGATCCTAAGCTATCTCGTGAAGCCACTGGCTGATGCCATGTTCCCAGCGTTCCGCGAAGCCTGACGAACAGAAACGCACCTGCGCANACAATCAANCATAGNCCGAACACCGGTGCCATTGTTCATGCCAGCTGCAGATCAGCGAACCGCTTGTACAGGCCATTCTGCTCGATCAATTCGTCGTGCGTGCCCCGCTCAACAATCTGGCCTTTGTCGATAACAAGGATAACGTCAGCATCTTGGGTAGTCGCNAGACGATGCGAGATCACCAAAGTCGTGCGGCCCTGCATGGCATTGCGTANGCCGGTCGCAATTGCAGCTTCACTTTCCGCATCAAGTGCGCTTGTTGCCTCGTCCAAGAGCAATATGCNGCTACCGCGAAGCACAGCACGTGCAATAGCAATCCGTTGTCTTTGCCCACCCGANAGTTGCACACCACGCTCGCCAAGCCGTGTGTGATAACCGTCGNTGAAAGCAGAGATAAACTCATGCGCATTAGCGACTTCAGCAGCTTTGACGATGTCCTCATGCGAACAGNCGCTCAGACCGTAACGTACATTTTCAGCCACCGTATCCGCAAAGATATCGACGTCCTGAGGCACCACTGCAATTCGCTTCCGCAAATCTTGCAAGCGGACTTTCGAAATATCCGCGCCGTCCAGGCGGATCGTCCCATTATCCGGATCGTAGAAGCGAAGCAACAAGCTAAAGATACTCGTCTTCCCCGCGCCAGACGGCCCAACAAAGGCCACCTTNTGGCCAGGCAACACATCAAACGACACGTTTGTAATTGCAGCTTTGCCATCGCTACCACTGTAGGTAAGGCTGACATCTTCAAACCGAACACGCCCCTCACTTGGTTCCGGCATCGCTATTGGACGCTCAATCTCAACGACGGCTGGCTCTGCATCTAACAGCTCACTCANTCGTTCTGCCGCACCGGCCGATTGCTGAACTTCACCCCACACCTCGGAGAGTTGGCCAAGTGCACCACCAACAAACATCGCATAGAGAACGAACTGACCAAGACGCCCTCCACTAAGATCNCCAGTAATGACCATTGATGCTCCGAGCCACAAAACGCCAATAATGCTCGTCGTGACCAGGAACATGGCCATGCCNGTTAGACCCGCCCGCGAAATGAGCCTGGACCGTGCAGCCTGGAAAGCGTCTTCAACAGCGCCGGCATAACGATCGCCCACCACTTCTTCACTGGTGAACGCCTGCATTGTTCGTACGGCGCCAAGGTTTTCCGCAGCGTATGCTGANGCATCGGCAAGACGATCTTGGGCGGNCCGAGATAGTCTGCGAACAACGCGGCCAATTCCGATAATGGGCAACAAGATGATGGGAATTGCGACGAGAACCAGTAACGACAGCTGAATACTAGTGACAAACATCATCACCAGNGCACCGACGACCATAATCGTTGAGCGCACAGCTTGACTGATTGCCACCCCAGCAGCGGACTTGATTTGAGTTGTATCTGCNGTCAANCGACTCATCACTTCGCCTGAATGAACGTTGTCAAAATAACNTGGTCCGAGATGTGTTAGATGGCGAAAAACATCTGCGCGCAACTCAGCAACAACCCGCTCCCCCAGCCAGTTCACACAATAAAAGCGAGTTGCGCTCGCCGCCGCCAGGACTGCGCCAATGACAANCAGCATCAAGAAGTATTGGGCAATGAAGGCCTCNCCCCCTGAGGCAAAGCCATGATCGATCATTCGCCTGACCGCTTGGGGGATGACCAGCATCATTGCTGCAGCAGTCACCAAAGCGATCCCGGCTGCTATAAGCATCAGCCGATGTGGCAATATATATGGAAGCAAGCGAAGTAACGGTTTCAGATCAGCCNGCTTCTTTTGAGCTTCATCCGACAATTGACCCCGTTGGNGGTAATCATCTCCGCTCGAATGACCAGTCCCTTTTATCGACTGCTCCATGCCGGCCTGCTCGCTATCCGCGCTCAAAACAACCATTCCTCCTGCATCGGAGCCCAGCGGCCTGCCAATACNATTCACATATAATTTCTNGAATTTGTCACACGATGATAGCCGGCACACCTCGAAATTCCGACGCACGTGCCAAAAGGAACCGATACGGCTTGCCTCAGCCCCTAAATTTGGTTATGANNCCTGCNAGAATTCCCCGAAAACCAAGGTTCGGCGAGGCGTTAGCCTTTCGTTAGCCGTCTAACTTGCGGATTACCAACATGAAGCGCGACCCTGAACTTCACCCAGATTACCACCAAATCAAGGTGGTTATGACNGACGGTACCGAATTCACGACATATTCGACCTATGGCAGTGAAGGCGATACTTTGCAGCTGGACATCGACCCAAGCTCGCATCCAGCATGGACCGGTGGAGACCAGCGTCTAACCGACCGCGGCGGCCGACTATCACGGTTTAAGAAAAAATTCGAGGGCCTGTTTTAAGCTCTAATGCCTACTGCCAGCCAGANACTAGAAAGCCGCTCATAAATTTGAGCGGCTTTTCGCTTTTAANCGTCTAAATGTGATCGTTGCTGTAGCAACAGTCATTCCAGCGATACCCGACCGCAGGAATATATCACGCGTAGGTACGGCAAGGGCAGTGTCTACTTCGAGACAGCGAACGCATCTTCCAGCTTGCGCAAATGCTCGTTCACGGGATTGCGCGCGGCAGCGATGACATCTTCTTCATTGGCGCGCATAGCCAAGTCAAGCTGAGTGATCCGGTCACTCAACGAGAAGCTTGCAATAATAAGATCTTGCAATCCATCGGGAAGATCTTCGAAGCACTTGATATGAGTTGGGCGGCCAAAAGGACGTAACTTCACGTTCTCACGTTTCGCGAGGGCTTCTTCTTCCGTTATGTCGCCATCCTTGAGGGAGCGCTGCACCAACAGCCAGGTGGCGAGATCAAGCAAACGGGTTGTTAGACGCATACTCTCAGTCGCATAAACGACCGACACCGGAGGACGAAGACCTTTGGCTTGCTCACGACCAGCCCCATCCAGATATTCTGCCGTCTTCTCAACAAGCTGCATACCTTCGCGGAAAATCGCGTCGAATTGTGAGGAGCGCGCGAACTTCTCTCCAAAGACTATCGCCGAACTTTCAGTTTCCAATGAACCTGACACAGACATCTCGCTACTTACGCCCCACTGAGACAAAATGATTTACAGACTTCCGTCCAACTATAACTCAATCATCGACGCTTGTAGTTAATAACTCGTCCCAAATTGAGATGAAGCATGGCTTTAATTGGTCATCTCGCAAAAAAAGGCCGCTCGGGGGAGCGGCCTAAAAGTAGACAAGGAGGCGTCAAACAGAGTGGACAGAGCCACTCGAAATCCAGAAAGCTGGATGACCGTACGTTACCCCCGACACCTCTAAGAAAGCCTTAATGGCAAACAAATTATTTCTGAGTGTCCCTTAACTTGTTCTGTCGTGAACGGAACCGACGCGTCGTTAAGATTTGAACACGGACTCCGCCTGCGAACCGATCATCTTTTTACGGTCGATCTCTGCGCTGACGCGCAAGATTTCGGTTTCAAGTTCACCAACGAGCCGCCTTAGTTCGTCAATCGACATGCGCTCCAGGTTTTGACCAACAACTGCGGCATCACCCTTCGGCTTCGCGACTTCGTCCCAATCCATCAAAACAACTCCCAAAAACAACAGCGGGGAATTATAGGAGAACTACCACGTCAGTGCACGCATGCCAGCGACCGGCAGCGTATGCTCATAGCCGCCGAAGACGTCCAGAAGCATCGCCTCATCGAACTCGGAAGCGCGCGGCACATGTATTCCGGAAGCTATAAACAGCGATCTTATGCCTGCAGCCGAGGCACCTTTAATGTCAGTAAGGAGCCCATCTCCAAAAGCAAGGACGCGATCTTTTGGGACGTCACGACCAAGTCCATCCCTGATCATGCCCAGCGCCAAGTCATAGATCGGAAGATAAGGCTTCCCACTGTACACGACTTCGCCACCCAGCTGCTCGTAAGCCTGAGCAATGGCTCCAGCGCAGTAAACCATTCGATCTCCGCGCTCGACTTTGAGATCAGGATTTGCACAAAGCATAACGAGATTTCGGCGCTTGAAGCCGGCCAACGTGCTGGCATAGTCATCAGGTGTTTCGGTTTCGTCATCCATCAGACCGGTGCAGACAACGATCTCCGCATCCAATGTCGTCGTGAACTTGGTGCCGAGGTCCTCGAAAATACCAAGGTCTCTCTGGGGACCGATATGGCACAGCGGCTTATCCGACCATGCCTTAACCAACCCTCTCGTGACATCACCTGACGTTAAAACGGCATCGTATGCATCTCTCCGCACACCGATACGATCCAATTGCTCCACAACCGCCTCGGCTGGCCGTGGTGCATTGGTCAGGAGAACGACATATCCACCTTGTTGTCGATAGGCGGCACAAGCGTTGCCCGATGATTCAAAAGCAGCAACGCCATTATGGATCACGCCCCAAACATCAACGAGCCAAGCCTCACTCGTCGTCGCGAGATCCGAGACCGAGGTCAACACCGGAATAGGCGCATTAGCTGTGCTCACTTCAAGCTCCATAAGCTAATTGCGTCCGGTCTCATGCCGCCTTGCCCGGCCGGCTCGCCCGACCGGACAATTACGTGCCTATTAGTGTACGGCGCTCTGAGTAGCAAGAGTTGGTGCACCCGGTTGATCTTCACGCAAAACATGCGCCTTCACGGTTCGCGGGCCACCAAACAGCATCCCCTGGCCAAAGAGCACACCAAAGCCAAAGACTTCAGCAACATCGCGATCAGTCGTCAGGTGGTCAACAATCAACGTCAACCCCGACATCGCCAAATGGCGGCAGATGTCCGTCGGCGGAACCAGCATCTCGCCCAATCGCAGACCTTGACGGAAGACTTGGGCATCGAGCCGCGTGAATGTAAATCCACGCTGTGCCAGTTGTTCGAAGTCCATGTCCAAATCGACAATCTCGCCAATGGCAAAGCGGAAACCAATCGACCTCAAACGTTCTAGAGCATCCCATTGAGCCGGAACAAAGCTGCGCACATCTGCTTGGCTGAATGACAGGATCAACCTGCCTGCCATAATCTGATCAGCCCCCATAATGGTCGCCAAATCGTCGCCAAATTCCCGCTCACGAACAGAGTCGCCATTGATCTGGGATATCAACGCACCTGACTTGCCGCGGCGAAGCAGTTGCAGTCCGACACGCTTGGTATGAGAGACCTTGACTGCATCAATCAACGGCAAAACAGCTGAACCACGTGTTGCTTCAGAATATGTGGCGTGATCGAGAGTTTGGCCATCCTGAAGTGCTAGGCGTATCGTAACTTCGTAGTGTCGTGCGGCGCCGTCCTCAAGACCGTGGATAGGCTCAAGAAAGACTTCCACCCGTTCGTTCGATAAGGCTTCTGCGATAGCCGCAAGTTTATCACCTGCAGTTGTCTCCCGACTCGGCGGCTGCTCCGAAACATCAGTTTTCGGAGTGTGGGCTGCCTCAGGCAAAGCCGGTGGTTGAACCGTCGTCGACGCCGCAGTCTCCAAGCCAGGTCGTTCCGCTGCGTGTCCATCATTCGAAGCACGCGATTTTGACAAACCATCGGCCAAACGTTGGATGACAAGGCCAATTTGTTCGCGGTTACTGAGCCCATTGCCAGCCTGATGCGGGATGGGTGAGTTTGGAGAAGCCTGTCCGCTGGATCCACTTACTTTTGTCTGCAAGCGTGCCAGCCCCTCGGAAGCATCTGTCGGCTCAACACCTGTGCCCCGATCAGACGATGGTCGATATTGCCCCAAATCTACGTCAGTGTCAGTTGAGGCGGCTGCTTGATCGGTCTTCAGCAACTCATCAAAACTGTGTGTTTCTTCAGCTGGGTTCGGATGGCGGTTAAGTTCCCGTTGGAGACGGGCTACCGAGTCGTTCCGGCGCAACAGGATATGACCAGATGACAGTGCAGCAAAACTGGCGACTGCTGCGAACCCTGCAATTGCTTGATCGTACCCAAGCTGCATCACCAAACATACACCGATTGCACTGGAAACGAGCGCCATCGAGATGAGCACGAAAACATCAGAAAGATAAGAACGTTTCCGCCCCTGCGACATCGCCATAGTGTTGCTCCGCATTAGCATTCCAAAGCAAGATAGAATCACTTCTGCCAAGCGTTCCCGATGCACAGAGATTGAGCAACAATCGGAACCCCACTATCACCAGAAAACTTCTCTAATCCGAGCGGCCGACTCAGATTCGAAATCAAATTCAATCAACACGAGAGTTGATGGCACAATTCTCGTAAGCACTTGAGCATTTTCACTCGTTGGCGAGTCCGAATTATTGCGGCAACTGAGGAACAACCTGTGTGAGCTGCCAGTCGAACTCCTTGAATTCCATCCGGGCTGTCAGATCTGGTTTGAGCGCCTTTGGATCCCGAGCAAAACCGATATCAAAGGCCAACGGACCGGCAAATCCGAAACTCTTTATGTTATCAATGCCCACAGCGAGAAGCGATCCAGCTGCTTGTTTCTCAATCTTCTTAGCAACCTGGGTCTCCGACGGCTGCGAGCCTGGTTTGAAGCTCTTTATGATACCACCGCCGGCGGAATTGTTGAGCTTCTTGAACAGACCACCTACTGAAGACTGTGCGTTTCCAGTACCCTGAGCCAAGCGTCCCCCAACGCCACCCATCTGATCGCGAATAATACGTTCGATCTTCTCCGGCAGGCTACCCTTCTCATGCGCTAAACGGATCATGTTTTCAGGCGTCACGATGCTCTTGAGGACGATGCCTGTTAGCTGCCCCAGCATGCCCCCTTGCACAAGACCAGCGACGATAGCTGATGTACCGGACTGGCTTTGTTTCATTTCCTCGATCTTCCAAGAAATACGGGCCTCAACGGCTGGTCGCATCGACTCTCTTACACTGAGGAAATCGACCTTAGATGACAGTGCGCTAGGATCTTTATCTTGGACGGCACCATAAATCTGCCAAGCCGAAACGGCTGGCCAAGCAATGTAAAAGACAATCAGTGCAAACAAAATTGCGACCAGAAGCCGTCCCATAACTGTACTCCCGATAATTTTTTGCCCAATTGCCGCTGGCGAGTATTGGAGCCTGTCGTTGCATCGTCAACAACAAACGGCGACCAAAAAGGCCGCCGTAACAACTCGAGACCGTAAGGAGAAAACTGTCAGAGCAGGGTATTTAGCCAGCACACTTGCTGAGAACCTCTGCTCTTTTCTTGAGTTCACCGCGCCATTGTGTCGGACCAACACTTGAGCACCACGAAATGTGTGCTTTGAGATCAGTGCTCCAGCGAGCGTCCATTGGACCGCATTTGCGTTGCTCATATTCGCGAGCTTGCTTCAGAGCAAGGTTGCCATACTTGACACAATTGGCCTGGGCGTGCGCGCCAGATAACAAGGCTGACAAACCCATAGCTGAAACAAACGCGACTACCATGCCAGATCGTTGAATGCTGTTCATTGTCTACCTCGTTGCTCTCCGGATAAGCATCCGGTTCCGTTATCTACTCTACGGCGCGCGTTCCGTGTCCGCACGCTTGTATTTGGGATCTGACATGCTCTACTTGAGAAACTCTCGATGCTCTTAGTAAAGCTTGTCAACGACTTCGAAACCCAAACTAACGATGTCAATATGAACTTCACCTGAATAATAACACGTCAGATCAGTTAATGCATTTCCGAAGCTCAAACTTCGAAGAATGATGCCGACTTACAACGCCAGACATGGCACGATCACTTGTATAGGCGCAAAAGCGGTAAATCTCAGAGAATCGCGTAAGTTCTAGGTTTGGCTTGCATCCTCAACCTCATGGCGAACCCATTTCATGGCGCGGAACACGGCAGCTCAGCAGCTATTTGCTCAAAGTACCCTGGATGATGCCCGCCAAATTCTTGAAGAGACGTTTGGTTACAAAGACTTTCGTGGCCCACAGAGCGAAATCGTTGAAACGCTGCTGAACGGCAATGACGCCCTCGTTCTTATGCCAACAGGGGGCGGCAAATCACTTTGCTATCAGATCCCTAGCCTCGTACGAGATGGTGTCGGCATAGTTGTATCCCCTCTCATTGCGCTAATGCATGATCAAGTTAGTGCGCTCGAACAACTCGGGGTACGCGCTGCCTACCTCAACTCCAGCGTTGACCGGGATGAACAATCCGCAATCGAGACCGAAATGCGGGCCGGTGCGCTCGATATGGTCTACATTGCACCAGAAAGATTAGTCCAAGATCGCACTCTCAATTTGCTGCGCCGCTGCCAAATCTCTCTGTTTGCCATTGATGAAGCCCACTGTGTCTCGCAATGGGGGCATGACTTTCGACCAGAATATCGCCAACTACGGTTACTCGCCGAGCATTTTCCGAATGTTCCGCGGGTCGCACTAACCGCAACAGCAGACCCACGAACGCGCGAAGAGATTGCAACTGAGCTATCGCTGAACGAAGCGCCCAGGTTTGTTGCAAGTTTCGATAGATCAAATATTCGCTACACCATTGCAGAGCTAGGCAGCATGGGCGCACGACAACGCCTTCTGCAGTTCATAGACACCGAACACCCCAATGACTCCGGAATTGTGTATTGCCTCTCACGCAAAGCCACTGAAGAAACTGCTGCCTGGCTGAACACAAAAGGCCGCCGCGCTGTCGCCTACCACGCTGGATTGCCCACGCCGACCCGCGAGGCCACTCAGGCACGCTTCATCCGCGAAGATGATCTGATTGTTGTGGCAACGATTGCCTTCGGTATGGGAATTGATAAGCCGGACGTGCGTTTTGTGGCGCACCTCAACCTGCCCAAATCAGTAGAAGCCTACTACCAGGAAACGGGGCGTGCCGGGCGCGATGGTGAACCAGCCAACGCCTGGATGGCCTACGGTCTGCAGGATCTTGTGCAACAACGGCAATGGATTGCACAGTCGGAAGGCAGTGAAGATTTCAAGCAATTCCAACGCCGGCGCCTCGATGCCTTCATAGGACTCTGTGAAAGCCCAACATGCAGACGACAGGGACTGCTTTCGTATTTCGGCGAGGAAATGAAAGAGCCTTGTGGCAATTGCGACAATTGCTTATCGCCGCCAGCGACAAAGGATGGAACTGTCGAGGCCCAAAAAGCACTTTCGGCCGTTTATCGCACAGGTCAGCGCTACGGCGTGACTTACCTGGTCAATATCCTGACCGGACAATCAGAAAAACGCATTGTAGAAAACGGCCACGATCGTCTGGCTGTACACGGCATCGGTACTGAACTTGATGCCGCAGGCTGGCGCAGCCTTTACCGGCAACTTGTCGCCGCCGGCTACTTAGCCTCTGACGAAGAAGGATATGGCACGCTCGGACTTACTGCCAAGGCTCGGCCTCTGCTGCGTGGCGAAGAAACTCTGCAAATACGTATCCAAACTTCGACCAAGGCAAGCAAATCGAAATCTTACCGAAAGAAGCCGATCAACGACACACTCAGTTCGGAAGACAAGCAACTCTTTGAAGCACTCAAACTCGTACGCAAGGAGCTAGCGAGCGGCAAACGTGTTCCACCCTATATGATCTGCCACGATAGCCAGCTCGTGGATCTGGCTGAGAAACGGCCAAAATCAAAGTCAGGACTGGCAGAAATCAGTGGTTTTGGGCGGACAAAGGTCGAACGCTATGGACCATCTCTCATCGCGGCCATCACCGAATTTGAAGAAGCACCGCTAGAAGACAATGACTTGTCATTGACAGCGAACCGGACAATTGCCCTCATCCGCAAAGGCCTGACAGTTGATGCCGTCGCGACCCAGCGGAATCTAGAAATATCTACAGTCTACAGCCATTTGGCATCCGCCATCGAAGCCGGCATGATTGAAGCAAATCAGGCGCTCGATATGGATGAAGCCCAGATTGACGAGATCCTCGCCGCATTCGAGGACACCAACACACTAGAGACAGGCAAACTCGGCGCCGCTCATAATGCCTTGGACGGTCGGTACGACTACGGTGTTTTGCAATGCGTACTCGCGGAAATTGCTTAATGGTCGCACGACCAGGCCATAATCCGTATCATTAACGTTCAATATAATTTCCCGTCACAGAGCATTGAAAAACACGTCATAATTAACTCATTCGGAACTGCTAGCTAATCAAGTGGACAGTTAGGATAGTTAACGTTATCTGGCCAAAGTGTAACGAGATTTTTGGTTATGATTGCTAGAACAAAAATTGCTCGCCGTCGTTTCCTCGCTGCAGTCGCAGGAATATCGGCAAGCATAGTATCAGATCGAGCATCCGCTCATAGTGTTGACTGGCGAGGTTCGTCCGGTAGAGGCGCAAGAGACCGTCAGGGACGTCGTTCCAGCAGCTCTTTACCTATATCCGGACCGGAACATAGACGGCGGCGTTTTGGACAATCGCAAACGCTATGTTTCGTCAAAGGCACCTCGATCGCCACCCCTAGCGGTGAATGCCGGGTTGAAGATCTGCGCCCCGGCCAACGCGTCTTGAATACACGCGGGCAAGCTAAAACAATCAAATGGATTGGATCGAGTTATCGCAGCACCAATACCGATGGTGTATGGAGCGAAGACGCGCTACCAATCACTATTGAAGCTGGTGCTCTGGCTGATCAAGTCCCGCATCGCGACCTACATCTTTCTCCAGAGCACGCGTTGTACCTCGACGGCATTCTGATTCCAGCGAAGTATCTCGTAAACGGCATTACGATCTATCCAGCAAAACCAGACGATCTAGAAGGTGTCACTTACTATCACCTTGAGCTTGACGCACATGATGCTGTGCTAGCTGAAGGTGCTGCAGCTGAATCGTATCGCGATACAGGTCTGCGCGACACGTTCGATGTCTCAACGGCTGATCCATGTTGCAAGCCAGCTGACACAAGCGTGGAACCATTCGCTCCGCTCGTCGCCATGTACCGACGACGCGATAAGTTAGCGTCTCATCTACGCAGCGCTGGTTCACTCCTCATTCACTATCGCACCCAGTTCGAGATCACTCGCGACGGTCTTCTGGAGCGCGCTTACGCAATAGAAGAGTTGCAGACCTACAAGTCTGCTGCCTAATAAAGGTAGCCCCCAGAAATAACTCTGCACGACATTGTCAATCCAGCGCGAGCAGCGTTAGAAACTCGTTCTCAATGGCTCGTGTGCCCGGTGTCCAGGAAATTGACTTGGATGCCACAAGGTTGGCTTCCGATCGCAAGACAATACCGTCGTCCAAGACCCTCAGTGCATTAGCCTTGAGTGTGCTGCCGGTACTCGTGATATCGACAATAAGGTCAGCAGTGCCAGCCGCAGGCGTTCCTTCGGTTGCTCCGAGACTTTCTACGATCCGATAATCGTTGATGCCGTAGTTTGCGAAGAACCCTCGCGTAAGATTCATGTACTTAGTCGCAACTCGCATGCGCCGTTGATGCCGACGCCGGTAAGCTTGCGCCGCGACATCCAAATCACGCATCCTCCTAACGTCAACCCAGCAATCCGGTACAGCAACAACAACATCTGCGTGGCCAAAGCCCAACTTGTGCAGGAATTGAATCCGTTGATCCGCGTCAACGATCTCTTCTCGGACCAGATCTTCACCTGTTACTCCAAGATGCACGCGTCCGGTCCGCAAAGCATTGGCGATCTCTGATGCTGATATGTAGGCAATTTCGATGTCTGCTCGCCCGACGACTTCACCGCGATAACCACGGCCGTTGCCACCGACTTTCTGCATTTCTATGCCAGCCTGTTGAAACAACTCATGCGTTGCCTCCATAAGCCTTCCTTTGGAAGCGACACCAATTATGAGCTTGTCTGTCATGGCCCACTTCCCTGCACTGCAGTCAACAGGCGCTCCGTATGAATCATTGCCCCGACGGCCGGCACATCAACAGTGGCACCGACAACCCGCATAAGCTTGTCATATCGACCACCACCTGCAACAGGACTGGCCGAGTCGAGTTCCGGCGCCAGCACCTCAAACACAAAGCCCGTGTAGTATTCCAGTGTTCGGCCAAACTCCGCTGAGAAGTGCAACTTGTTCAGCTCAATCCCAAGACTTGCGAACTGCCGCAGTCGCTTCTCATAGGCTTCAAGTGGTCCGGATAAGTTGACACCACTCGCCTGCGCAAGATCTTTCAGTCGTGCCCCAGCCGCGCGCGCCGGCGCTGAAACATCCAGGTACGTTGCAAGCAAATTCCGTGTCTCTTCAGACAACGGCTCCGCCGCAGCATCTTCAACCGCATTTGCAACACTCTCCGCAATCTCAGCTGCAGAACGCGCGCCAATCAGTTCAATGTTTTCTCTCTCTAGATAATCAACGACAGCTGCTTCCCTGTTTTCGGGCCTGGCATTGCCAACGGCCTCCAGCAGCTCGCCGGGTATTCCTTCTGTCGCTGCGGCTGAATCGAGCGCCAATTCTTGCAATTCAGACCGGAATGCCTCCGGTCGCCAAAACTGTGTTCGCAAACGTTGCCGCCAGCGATCAGGCATAGGGAGCGCGGCCAACAAGGCCGCAAAAATACTTAGATCACCGATCGTAACGGAGTAGTCCTCAAGCCCTGCCGCCTTCAACGCCTCCAGAATATGTAACAGCACCTCGCCGTCGGCAGCGACGTGATTGCTAGAACCAAAATACTCAATGCCAGCCTGCCTGAACTCTCTCGGATGGGCTGCGTCGGAACCTTCTGGCTGAAAGCGGAAAGCGGGACCATTGTAGCAGTACTTGCCAGACGCGTCGGCTCGGCCGTAGCGGTCCCAATGCAAACGACAGGTCGGTACGGTCAGGTCCGGACGCAGACACAATTCCGTACCTTCCGGATCGGTGAAGACGTAGGTTCGCCCTCGTAGATCCTCCCCAACCACATCAAGAAAGATATCTGCTGGTTGGATAATAGCTGGCGCGACAGCCTCATAACCAGCTGCAGTGAAAGTCAAAAGCAAGCTTCTTGCCTGCTCTTCCAACTGCTCGAATTTTCGCGCTGTTTCCGCGGACATGTCCCCTCCAGTGAGCCTAGCCCGCTAGGACGACTGTTTCTGACGCTCAAGCACGTCTTTAACCGCCGTCACCAAATCTGCCTCGGGTACCGAGAATTGAGCCGGTCGCCCCTGACGCCATTCTTCAGAATCTTTGATGCCCTCCGATAGGCGCGTACCCTCGATTAAGTCCTTAATCTGCACCTCACCAGCAGCCAACTCATCGCGACCCTGGATCACTACGCATGGTGCACCTCGGCGATCCGCATACTTCATTTGAGCTTTCATCCCTGACGTACCGACATACATCTCGGCACGCACACCCTCGGAGCGTAATTGTTGAACCATTCGCTGATAACGCGCCTGCTCGGCACGATCCATCACCAAAACAACAACAGGACCCGCGACTGAACCTGCAGCGAGGCTGCCGCGCGCTTGCAGTGCCGACAGCAATCTTGAGACCCCGAAAGAGAACCCGGTAGCCGGCACCCTTTGTCCAGTAAATCGCGCGACAAGATCGTCATATCGCCCGCCTCCACCAACCGAGCCAAACCGGACAACCTGACCATCCTCATTGGTGATCTCAAAAGTTAGTTCAGCTTCATGGACCGGTCCGGTGTAATAATCCAGGCCCCGTACAATTGACGGATCAATGACAATTCTGTCTTCACCAAAATCCGTAGCGCCCAACAGCCTGTCGAGTTCAATCAACTCTTCACAGCCTTGCCGACCTATCTCGGTATCGCCAACTAGCTCCAGTAAAGCAGCATTTGTATCTGTTCGCGTATCCTTGCCAGACTCCAGAAACCTCACGGCTCGCTCAATAGCATCATCTCCAAGTCCGGCACCCTCGGTGAAGTCGCCAGACTCATCTTTTCGTCCCGGGCCTAACAGTAATCGAACACCCTCCAGGCCGAGTCGATCCAACTTATCCAACGCTCTCAGAACCACCAATCTCTTGATTGCATGATCCTGGCTTTCGGGATCAATCCCTAGACCAATCAAGACACCATCTAGGATTTTGCGATTGTTCACGCGGATGGCGTACTCACCGCGAGCGAACCCCAATTGCTCCATGGTATCAGCGGCAAGCATGCATATCTCGGTGTCAGCCGCGATGTTGTCCGTCCCGACGGTATCTGCATCGAATTGGATGAACTGGCGGAAGCGACCTGGTCCTGGTTTCTCATTGCGCCACACAGGGCCACTCGTGTAACGCCTGAATGGCTTGGCGAGGAACTGGTAGTGCTCGGCAACATGGCGTGCCAATGGCGCCGTCATGTCATAACGCAACGACATCCATTGCTCGTCCTCATCCTGCAACGAGAACACCCCTTCGTTGGGCCTGTCTGAATCAGGTAGGAACTTGCCCAAAGCATCAGTGTATTCAAATGCAGGCGTCTCTAATGGCTCGAAACCATAGGATTCGTACACCTGAGCAATACGATCCAGCATATGCCGCATCGCCCGGACTTCATGTGCACCAACATCGCGGAAGCCTTTGGGTAGCCGCGCTCCAGGACGTTTGATCTTGTTCTTCTTCGCCATGCTATTAGCTGCGTTGATTCCAAAGGAAATTTCTTGACCGGACGAGAACAAACGGTCACCAGAGGCCTTATAGATCAATGACGCTCACAGGCAAAGCCGGAGCGCTCACGGGCACAAGGACGCGGAGGAAACAATTCGGCCAGCGCCTTGCCCCATTGTGCATCCCTAACTCCGGATCTACGGACTGCTCAATAATTTGGGCGGGCTGGCGGATGCCCAAAAGGCCGAAATCGTTGCACATAATGCTCTTTTGCGGGGATACTCAAAACCTCCAACTCGGGCCACCTCATCGCGGTTAGCTGGCCGCCAAAGACACATCCGGTATCTAGACAAATCGTGTTGTTAACCCATTCCGCCTCAGCAACGGGTGTGTGGCCGTACACCACTGCGGCTTCGCCCGTATATCGCAATGCCCAGTGATAACGAATCGGGAGGCCGAATTTATCTCGTCCTTCCCCCCGATCTCCATAAAGACAAAAGGCCCTTACTTTCGAGCTTTGTTTGCCAATCATGTCCTCTTGAATACCGGCATGAGCAACCACAAGCTTACCAGCATCCAATATCAGTTGGTAAGGCAATCCATCCAGGAACGCGGCAACATCTCGCCTAAAAGCTTTTGCTTCTCCCTCGAATTGTCGGGCGCTCTGGTCCAAGCCATGTGATAACTGCACGTCTCGTCGGTTTAACCAGCGGACAAACTTTACGTCATGATTACCCTGCACGCAGTATGCTTGGCCGGCACGCACCATACTCATCACTAAGCGAAGAACTGACGGTATATCCGGCCCCCGATCAACCAGATCGCCAACAAAAACCACGCGTCGTCCGTCCCCCGGTGGTTCCACCTTAAAAACGACAGCTGTCCCACTACCATCGCTTTGGACCCTGTAACCAAGTTCTGTCAGCAACTCTACCAGCTCGTCACAGCAACCGTGGACATCGCCGATGATGTCGAACGGTCCACTTTGATGGCTTTGGTCAAAATCAAGGGGCATGTTGCACAGGGTATTATCTCGCAAAGCGATCGATAGCTCAAAGGCCGGTTACATGAGCACCAGCTTTGACAATCAAGTTCCAAGCGTTGGATCAATAGTCGATGTAGTCTTCTGCTGTTCGACCTGCTGGGATTGGCACGTCATTCATAAAGCCCTCAAGACCGTCTAGCCCCGGTGGTGAAGGCCCACCATATGCCCAATCCAGCAATTCCACAGTATGAGCGATCGGGAACTCCATGCCATCCGCCAAATGGGTAATGCAGCCAATGTTGCCTGCCGCAACAAGATCTGGCCTGGCCGAGCGAATGTTGGCCGCTTTGCGTTCGCGCAATTCGCCTGCAATTTCCGGCTGCATGATATTGTACGTTCCAGCCGAGCCACAGCATATGTGCCCCTCTGGTACATCAACAACGGTGTAACCAGCATTTCTCAAGAGATCTTTCGGCTCATCCAAAATTCTCTGACCATGCTGCATTGAACAGGCAGAATGATAAGCCACTTTCAACGAAGACCAACGCATTGGCGGCCCAAGATCATGCTCACTAAGAAATTCCGTGATGTCCTTAACTTTTGCCACGATCTCTTCTGCCTTCTCGGCATAGCCAGGCTTGTCACGCAGCATATAGGCATAGTCTTTGACGGTCGTGCCACATCCGGATGCGTTGATAATGATCGCATCGACCGGCTCCTTCTGCATCGACTTCCACCAAGCGTCGACATTTCGCTTCGCAAACTCTAGTGCCTGATGTTCTTTTCCCATGTGATGGACAATAGCGCCACAGCAACCAGCACCAGCTGACACTTCAACGTCCACACCACGTCGCGCGAGCAATCGTATAGTTGCGTCATTAATCTCAGGCCTCAAGACCTGCTGCGCGCACCCCGCCAGCAACAATACTTTAGCTTGTCGCTTGAGCTTTGTTTCAGCAGTACCTGGACCATCAAACTTGCTACTACGCTGAAGCCCGATCGGTGCCATTTCAACCATAGCTGCCAGCTGTTTGAAGCCTAACGAGCGCATTGCTCCAACAAACGGCCGACCAAGAGGCGCCAATCGAAGTGCCCAGCTGAAGCGCTTTGGATACGGAATGACCGCGGCCAGAAGAGATCTTACAAATCGCTCTCGCCACGACCTTGTTCCAGTCTCGTGCATGTAGGCGCGGGCATGATCGACCAAGTGCATATAGTCCACACCACCAGGACACGTGGTCATGCAGGACAAGCAAGACAAACACCGGTCAACATGATGCTGGACTGTTGAGGAGGCCGGCTTGCCTCTCTCAAACATGTCTTTCATCAAATAGATGCGCCCGCGCGGGCTGTCACGCTCATCACCGTGTAGGACGTATGTCGAGCAGGTCGCCGTGCACAGACCGCAATGAACGCAACGCCTCAAGATACGGTCCACCTCGGATAGCCGGGGATCTTCGAGCTGCTTGGCTGAAAAATTCGTTTGCATAGCCCTGCCTGTTGCCAACCACTTTCGAATAACGTGGAGGCTGCAATTTAGACGTTAACGTACATGCGACCGCTGTTGAGGATTCCCGCGGGGTCAAACACCTGCTTCAACCCTCGCGTCATCCGTTCTGTTCCATGGTCCATGGGATGGAAAACTTCTATCGCGCTGCGCACCTCGGGAGCCGCTCGCACCAGTGTCGCATGCCCACCATGCGTGGCTAGCACACGCCGAATATCCGTCGATCCAGCGTCCGCAGAGGGAGGAACCGAGAGCCAGATCAAACCACCGGACCAATCGAAGTAAGCATCAGCAGCCATATAGCTCTGAATGCCCGCAACGACCTCCGCACCACTCTTCGGCAACGTTGAGATACGCCAGATTGGTCGATCAGAAGATTGCAAAGCAGATAATTCCTGTAGTTCTGACCAGAACGATCTAGAAACATCATCACCTGCGACGTGGATCTCGCCGTACAATTTTAGCTCTTCCTGCAGCTTCTCGATCCGTCGCGGCAGGAACTCAGAAAAATTCTCCAACCGGAGCGCTGTGACGGAGTTTCCAGCCGCTCGAAATTCGTCATTGCGTAATTGCGCAACGAGATTTGCCTCCAGATGAACCGCCCCGCTGACTTCGAACGGAGTGTTCATGGCAGCGCATAGGGCTTGAACAGCGATCTCATTCGACAACCCAACGATAACAAGCGTAGCTGTTTCCTCAGGGCGAGGCAGAACCTTGAAGGTGACTTCAGTCAGGGCTGCCAACGTACCCCAACTACCACAAACCAAACGGGCCAGATCGTAACCTGTCACGTTCTTAAGAACCCGCCCTCCAGATTTGAAGACCTCTCCTGCACCTGAGATGGCTTGAACGCCTAGAAGATGATCACGCGCTGCTCCCGTCGAAATACGTCGACTGCCTGCGACATCCGTTGAGAAAACGCCGCCAATCGTCGACAAACCAGCATCCATTCCGAGCAAGGGACCAAGATCAACTGGCTCGAATGCCAGCATCTGTCCACGCTGTGCCAATTCATGCTCGATATCCACCAACAGCGTACCCGCTTCGGCGGCCATGACAAGCTCGGTTGGTTCATAGAGCCGAATGCCACGGAAAACGTGGGTGACTATCATTGTTCGATCGCCACCGGGCCTACCAGCGTTACGCTTCGATCCACCACCCAATATCTCTACCGGTGTTTGGGTTTCCGTTGCCTCGCGCAAGAAGCGCGCAAGCTCCCAATCTGCTGCCGGCCTAATGACAGAATTCAAAACAGCACTCCTGCAAGAGTAGCTTCAATAATCGACAAACTTGCATAAGAAGTCTTACGCCACATCCGCAAGTTCCGAAGAATGATCAAGCGGGAAGACCTTGCCGGGATTGAGCAACCAATTTGGATCCATGAGGGTCTTGATACGCATTTGCAGCGCAAGATCAACGTCTGAGAACTGAATGCGCATCAGGTCACGCTTTTCAATGCCGACACCGTGCTCACCAGTCAGACATCCACCAACCTCAACACAGGCCGTGAGTATCTCAGCACCTGCCTCTTCGGCTTTAAAAGACTCATCTGGATCATTGCCATTGTAGAGAATGAGCGGATGGAGATTACCATCACCGGCATGGAATATATTCGCGACCCGCAACCCGTGCGAACTGCAGATATCCGAAATCCGCTTCAGAATTTCCGGCAATGCTCCGAGCGGGATCGTGCCATCCATGCAGTAGTACTCAGAGATCCGACCGATAGCACCAAACGCGGATTTCCGACCGCGCCAAATCCGGGCGCTCTGTTCCGCACTCTCACTGATCAAAATTGTAGCTGGGTTGTATCGCTCAGCGATTGACTTAATCTGATCAAGCAAGGAAGCAATCTCGCTATTATCCCCTTCGACTTCGACGATCAGCAAAGCCTCAACATCCCGAGGGTATCCCGCTTTTGCGAAATCTTCACAAACGTGGATGGCTGGCTTGTCCATATACTCAATCGCGACAGGCACGATACCAGCACCAATTATACCCGCGACGCAGGCACCAGCATCCTGACTAGACTGAAAGCCAATCATCATCGGACGAGCGCCTTCGGCAGATCGCAGGATCCTCACCGTCGCTTCAGTCACAATGCCAAATTGTCCTTCGGATCCGATGACAAGCCCCAGCAAGTCAAAGCCTGGAGCATCAAGATAGGGGCCACCAAGATCGACGACTTCCCCGTCAATCATCACCATTTTGACGCCGAGGATATTGTTGAGCGTGACACCGTACTTCAAACAATGAGCGCCACCTGAATTCATCGCAATGTTGCCCGCAAGCGTGCAGGCCAGCTGACTGGATGGGTCAGGCGCATAGAAGAAGTTCTCAGACTTAACAACGTCAGAGATGCCCAGATTGGTAATCCCTGCCTGAACACGCATAAAGCGGTTCGGGAAATCAACTTCCAACACCTGCTTCATCTTCGAGACGCAAACCACAATTCCGTCCTCGGAAGGCAAAGCCCCACCACAAAGTGACGTCCCCGCTCCGCGAGGAAAGACGTTGATCTTATTTGCGTGACAATATCGCAACACCTTCACGACATCAGCCGTTGTTTGCGGTAACACGACTCCGAGGGGGACTTTCGTATAGGCGGTCAAGGCATCCGTCTCGTAGGCGCGCCGACCGTCTTCATCAGAAACAACCAAATCGCGACCAATTAGCTCGATAAGGTCACGAATTATGCTATCCTTTTGCTCTATGGTAGTAAAATCTGGACTTGGCAGTTCAATGGACACGTTGTGAGCCCCCTGAAATCTCTAGTTGTGTTTGCTACTCACTGTAGCTCCAAACAGATCGCATCGCTGGCAGAAAAGCCCATTTTCAAGGCATGGCATACACTGTTATACAATTTGACCGATTGCAGGACACATATTCGCCAAGCCCACCTATATTTCACATATGGAAGAAAGACTTCCATCCAAGGCAAGTGAATTACCAGGAGGAGCGGCAGCGTGACAGCCATCAGTGATTTAGATGTTTTCGCACGCGTTGCACGAACCGGCAACATGTCTGCTGCTGGTCGTGAAATGGGCCTCTACCCCGCTGTAGTTTCCAAGCGCGTGAGCCTACTCGAAGAACGTCTGGGAGCCCGGCTTTTTCAACGCACAACACACCATCTCACTCTGACTGAAACTGGCGAAGGCTACTTTAAGCGCGTCGTTGACATCCTGAGCCTGGTCTAAGAGGCAAAGGATTTTGTGTCCCGGCGCAATACGACACCACGCGGCCAGCCGAAGATTACTGCACCGACCTGCTTCAGCCGATTGCACATCGCGCCCTATCTCGCTGACTTTGTTGCCAAGTACCCGGAGATCGACCTGGATTTCCAAATCACGGATAACATGATCGACATCATTCGCGATGGCTTCGATCTGGCAATTCGCATTGGCGAGCTGGAAGACTCTTCCTTGGTTGCAAAAAAGCTTGCCCCCGAAACGCGCGTTATGTGCGCAACTCCAGGATACATAAAGGCTCATGGCGCACCGCAGTCATTGGCGGAATTGGAAGGCCACAACTGCCTATCAGCTGGCGAACAGGATGTCTGGCGATTGCAGGGGAGCTATCCGCAGATTTTGGTGATGCGAGACTTTAGGCGGCGGTTTGGGTTTCATCTTTAACGATGGGCATGACCTCATCTCCGTCGGCGAATGTGATGCCGTCGATGACCTTTGGCAACTGATTTCGTCCGCGCAGTTTGAGCCAGTTTTT
>NZGY01000155.1 GCA_002689605.1 Filomicrobium sp. | reverse complement strand
CCCAGCTACCTCGGTTGGCGCCGCATGATTGAACGTGACGGCGAGCGACTTACGCCCCGCCAATGCCATGAGTTAGAAGGGAAAACTACATCAGAGCCGAACAGAGCCACAAAAGAATACATCACAAGATCTCGAAACACATCGCTAAACGCGTTCATCGGAAGATTGCAAAGCGTATAGCGAAGCGTGTCGGCAAACGTATCCAGAAAAAGATTTCACGCCGTATCGCTAAGAGAATTCATAAGAGAATTTCAAAGCGTATCTCAAAGCGCGTTGCCAAGCGAATTTCGAGGAAGATCACAAAGCGTATCACGAAGCGCGCGGCCAAACGCATTGGTAAGCGGATTGCTCGCAAAATCTATCTCAAGAAGAAGTTCAAGCTCCGCAAGCGCCTCGCGAAGAAATTCAAGCACAAGTACAAGAAGCGTCTCTATAAGAAACTGCATGTGAAGTACTACAAAAAGAAGTTCAAGAAAAAGAAGAAGAAGCCGGTGGCACCTCCTGCGTCGCCAGCTCCACCACAGGTGGTTGTTAATCCACCTCGGCCATGTATTGAGTTCAAGAATCGTTTTTCTCGGGCTCACTGCTTCCAGCCTAAGTACAAGCCTTCATTCAAGACGGCGATTCTGAATCCTCTGGGCTAAGCTAGAAAATTACTCAAGCTGCTGTGACGTCTCCCAATACCTCAGGTGTTGGGAGACGTTTTATTTGTGAAGCTCTCCAGCGCTTCAGATTCCGCAAGATCCAGTCTCGTCATCATTCATAAGCTAGACGATCTGTCAGCACTTGTTTTCAAGCCGCGATGCTGACTTCAGTGTTGCAACAGTCCGACATCAGTGGGACCCTATGCCAATCACAACGTGAGAATGAGGGGATAAGCGATGGCATCCGTCGAGGGTAAAGTGATTATCGTCACGGGCGCTGCACGAGGGCTGGGCCGAGCCTATGCGACAGCCTTAGCCAGCGATGGCGCGAGAGTTGTTGCTGGTGATATTCGCGATAGCAGTGATACTGTCTCAGAGATCAAGTCTTCTGGTGGAGATGCACTCGCTGTCGAACTCAATGTTGGCGATGCAGCATCCTGTGAGGCAATGGCGGCATCCGCCTTAGAAACATATGGCCGTGTTGATGGGATCATTAATAACGCGGCACTGTATGGCGGTCTTGAAAGCAGCAAGGCCGAAGCTATTGCGGAAGAAGACTGGCAAAGCGTGATGGATATCAATGTCTCTGGCGTATGGCGCTGCTGCAAGGCGGTTATTCCGCATTTACGCGCCAACGGCGGTGGCAGCATCATCAATATTGCTTCTCTTGCCGCCGTTTACGGCATGCCCAACGCTCTGCACTATGCGACATCGAAGGCTGCGGTTATTGGCATGACACGCTCCATGGCCCGCGAACTCGGCCGCAGTTGGATACGTGTCAACGCGATTGCTCCGTCTGCCGTCATGACTGAGGGAACCGAGGAGTTCTTCGGCGAGCGGCTAGAAAAGGCAAAGCAAGTTATTGCTGGCGGACAAAGCCTGCAGCGTAACTTAGAAACGGAAGACCTTGTTGGTACGGTCAGGTATTTGCTCAGCGACGACAGCAAGTTTGTAACCGGCCAAACCATCATGGTTGACGGTGGAACGGTGTTCCTTTGATCAGACATAGTGTCAGGGAGTGCGGATGATGCGCCACGAAACCCAGGTAGATGTTATAGAACAACTGTTCGCGCATCCGGATGCGGGCACGACCGCTATGTCAGATGAAATCACTGTCAATTCAGTCAATGCCTATACGTGCATTGAGAGACTTCAGCGCGAGCAAGTCTTGTTCCTTGAGGAAGCTATTGTCATGGGTCTCTCATGTATCCTGCCTAGCCCACGCACCTACATCACGGACGACAATACCGGAATACCAATCCTTTTGGTGCGGGATGGTACGGGCAAGGCACGCGCCTTTCTTAATGCTTGCAAACACCGCAGTTCTCGACTGCTTGACGGCGCCGGAAGCGCGCGTCCGCGGATTGTCTGCCTTTACCATGCCTGGACGTACGAGTTGTGTGGCAAACTAGTGACCGTGCCGCAGGAAGTTGGCTTTCCTGATCTCGACTTTGACAGTTGCAGTCTCAGTGAACTGCCATTGCTTGAAGAACACGGTCTGATCTGGGTGCGCCCGAGTCGTGGAGAACCAATTAGTAGCGCCGAAGTGTTCTCTGGTCTTCAGAATGACTTCGCGAACTATGAATTCGGCTGCTACCATCACTACGAGACCCGACGTATTGATTGCGATATGAATTGGAAAGTGATCGTTGATACCTTTCTTGAACCATATCATTTTACCCCCTTGCACAACGACACCGTAGCGCCGATTTTCTTTCCCAGTCTTTGTCTGCTCGATACATTCGGGCGGAGCCTTAGAGAAACGCTGCCACGTAGAACCATAGAAACATTGCGCAACACTCCTAAGAATGACTGGGATTTGATTCCGCACTCAGCTGTCGTCTACGTGCTCTTCCCAAACACTGTCGTTGTCATGCAGATCGACCATGCAGAGATCTGGCGGGTGTTTCCTACCGACAATCAAACCGACAAGAGCCACGTGTTTCTTGAATTCTACCTTCCGGAACCCGCGACAACTGACAAGGCACGGGCGCATTGGGACCGCAATATGGATCTCACGATCAGGACCGTACAGACAGAGGACTTTCCGACCGGGGCAGGGGCCCAGAAAGCGTTCAATAGCGGGCAACTGAAACACGTGATCTACGGACGTAACGAGCCTGCTTTGGCTTTCTATCAACGGCAAATTGCCGAAGCCGTTGGCCAACCTATCTAGTCGCAGCGAAAGGGACAATCCATGGGCTTGCATGATGATGCTTTGGTGATAGATGGACTGGTCTATCACTGTGATGGAGATGCAGGCGACCTGGTGGCAGGGGGCATCAATGCTATCAATGTTACGACCTGCCATTTTGAAGCGGACTTTCGCCAAGCCTGTGAAGAGATCTCACGCTGGCACGGAATGCTTTCGAAGCCTAACACACCATTTCGGCAGATCGAGACCGCCGCGAATTTCGATTCAGCACAAACAGATGGCAAAGTCGGCATTATCCTCGGCTGGCAGAATTCTCGTCCCGTTTCGGATGAACTAGACCGCTTCTACTTCTTCCGTCGACTCGGTCTGCGTATCATGCAGCTAACCTATAACTATCGGAATGCGTTTGGTGACGGATGCCTTGAGCCTGAAGAAGCCGGATTGACGCTGCTCGGGCGCGATGCTGTCCGGATCATGAATGAGCTCGGAATTGCTATCGACCTCAGTCATGTTGGTCAGCAGACCATGCTTGATGTCATTGAGCTCTCAAATCATCCCGTTCTTATAACCCATGCCAATGCACGCGCGCTCGCAAACCTTGAACGCAACAAAACAGATGACATCATTAAAGCTGTTGCTGAGAAAGGCGGTGTGATCGGTGCCAGCATTTACGGCCCGATGTGTTGGGATCAAGACCCCAACCGCAAACCAACGCTAGATGATTTTTATCGCCACCTGGATTACCTGGTTGAGGTGGCCGGTATCGATCATGTCGGCTTTGGCACCGACCTCGCTACCGGTAGCAATTATCAGAAGATGGCCTTTGAGCGAAGCCACTGGCGTCGTTGGGAGGGCATCAACCGTTTCAACCAAACTTTTGGTGAGGCCATACCCGAGCGCTATCTCGATGACTGCAACAAGCACAGTGATTTACCGAAGATCACAGAGGCCCTGGTTCAGCGTGGTTGGAGCGAAGACCATATCCGTGGGTACTTGGGTGGAAATTTCAGACGGGTGTTTGAGCAAGTTTGGAGTGTCTAAGTCTCGTCGAATTCGGCGGTACGAGTTCCTGTAGCTTCTGAGCGGACCTGCTGGCTGCTTTCCATAAAGCTCAACTCACTATTGACGAGGCTCTCACTGTCTTGAGCTGCGAAACTACACCATTCATTTTCTTGGGTCAGAGGCGTGATCAGTCGTGTCTTCGTCGTCCAATAGAATACGGCTGGCTGCGCCCTCCATATCGTCGTACTGCCCGTTCTTAAGCGACCAAACGAATGCTGCAAGGCCAAGTAAACCCAAACATAACGCAACTGGAATGAGAAGTATTAGCTGGTTCATGCCGCGGCCTCCAATTCCGGAGTTACTTCGACCGGATCCTTTCGCGGTTCCATGTCGTGCTTTGCATTTTGCCTGTGCTGGTCTCTTCCACGTGCCTGAAATCCATAGAGGCGCATGCTGTTTGCCACCACTAGAATCGACGACGCTGACATTGCGATTGCGGCGACGAGCGGTGTAACAAAGCCCGCCATTGCGAGCGGGACCGCGATGCAGTTGTAGCAAATCACAAGGGTAATGTTTTGGTAAGCAATCGCATTAGCCTTCCGCGCGACCTGCCATGTGTAAAGAACTGGCTCCAGGTGCTGAGTTGTAAAAACAAAATCCGCGGCCTGACGCCCAACATCCGAACCAGAAGACAGTGCCATAGAGACATGACTGGCTGCTGGTGCCGGACCGTCGTTCAAACCATCACCGATCATCAAGACGCGTCTGCCTGCTGAGGCAAGTCTCTCCAGTTCTGCAATCTTGTCAGCCGGCGTCTGTCCATACTTGTAGGATGAGATCGCCAGCTCATGTGCGACCGACGAAACCACTGGCTCACTGTCGCCAGAAAGGATGCGCAGCTCAAGTTTTTCCTTTCGCAGCTCATTGATGGAGCTGTTGGCATTTGGCCGGAGCATATCGGCGAGCTCGACCACAGCAATGTCCTGACCAGCAATTGCAAATCCAATTTTGGTATGGGACGACCGCTTCGGATCCTTAAGGTGCGTCGCGGCAATCTCGGCAACCCAATCACAACGACCTAACCTTACTCTTTGGCCGTTCCACGTTGCCTCGAGACCAAGACCAGCCAATTCGCGTATGTCATCGACTTCCGCTGGGTCGACACTCTCGTTCTCAACAAAGCGGGAAATAGCTTGGGCTGCTGGATGCCGGGATGTTCTTGCTAGTGCAGCGACCACACCGAGGTCGCCCGTGGCAATACCCGCTCGTACGACATCCGGCGTCCCTCGTGCCAGCGTATCAGTCTTGTCAAACACAATGGTATCAATCTCGCTGATGCGCTCCAACGCCCCGCCATCTTTGACCAGCACGCCGCGCGAGAAGAGTTCTCCTCCAGCAATGACATGCACGATGGGAACAGCCAGACCCAGCGCACACGGGCAGGTAATGATCAGGACTGCTATCGCCGTATAAAGCGAGACCTGCCAATCTCCCGCTGACATGACCATCCATCCAATGAAAGCAATCAAAGCAAGCAGATGAACAGTCGGTGCATAGTAGCCGGCAACGCGATCTGCCAACCTTATGAATTTCGAACGCCCCTTCTCAGCCGCAACCATCATTGCGGCAACTTCACCGAGGAAGGACTGATCAACGGTCTTTGTGACCTCGATTTCCATTGGACCGGCCATGTTGAGCGTTCCGGCTTCGACAATATCGCCCAGACCAACTTCAACTGGCCTACTCTCACCGGTGACTAGAGAACGGTCTAATTCTCCATGCTCCGAAAATACGATCCCGTCCGTCGGCACACGTTCACCCGCGGCGAGGAACACGCGGTCACCCGGTTGTAGCTCTCCAACATCGACGTACTCACGCAAACCGCCTTCAGAGAGCCTGACTGCTCCCTTGGCTGCCATTTTTGACAACTTCTCGACGGCACTGCGAGCACGATCCCGCATCAGCGCATCCAGCGTCCGGCCAATGAGCAGAAAGAACAGCAACATCAAGGCCGCATCAAAGTAAGCTTCTTCTCCACCGCGAAGTGATTCCACCACGCTCATCACTAGCGCCGGAACAATCGCTAGTGAAATAGGAACATCCATGTTCAGTCGCCAATTGCGCAATGCCGCGACTGCAGAGGCAAAGAACGGACGACCGGCATAGGCGACTGCAGGAACAGCAATGATGCCTGAAATCAAGTGAAATAAGTCGCGTGTTTCCCCAGAGGCACCCGACCCGACGGACACGGAAAGCAGCATTACATTGGCGGCGGCAAACCCGGATACGGCGACGCAAGAAAGTAGCCGTTCATAAGGTTTGCCGTTTTTGTCTGAAGCGCGGTCTCCCGCTTGTAGGACTGTACAGGAGAAACCTTCACTCTCAATCGTATCAGCAAGTTGCCGGGCTGAGCCTGCACTGGACTGCCAATCCACCAGAACCGTCTTTTGCGTGAGATTGGCACGGACATGCTCAACGAAGTCGAGTTCANCAACACTGGATTCTATACGTCGCACACAGGCGATGCAGTGCATATCGGGGACGAGAAAGGTCGTTCGGAGCTTATCCAGCTCGATAGTCGTTGCCACAGATCTCAACNGCTCCTCTTCGACATCGAGAGATGCGTTCGGCTTTGCTGGAGTAGCTATTGCACAGGCGCAGGCCATAGCAGATCCTAACCCCACTCTTCGCGGCCTTCGCGCCCAGCGCTCAGAACGTTGAGCCGGCTGTCCCGTCGGTAAAGCTGCCCATCCTTAGTGGCGGTCAAACGCAACACCCAATCGCCCTCACCCAAATTTAGCTTGGTGCTATATCGACCTTCTCCCTTTGGTTGGAGAGCCGTGGTTTGATCAGCTTGCTCAAATGCCGGTCTTCCGTACTCGAGTTTTACATCCGTTAGGTTTAAAGAGCCGCCCTCACGATCCTGTATCTGGAATAGCAACTGCCCATCGCTATAGGTCAGGCTCGTGCGCCAACCCTTTGCATGCTGCGCTCTGGCAGCTTGTAAATGACCGTTGAACTTCTGGCTCTCGACATAGCTATTCTTAACAACCAAACCGGTCCAGGTTCGGCCGGCCATAACGGCCATCGTCACATTGACGGTGATGATCACACCGAAGAATAGAACCATCACGGATAGCATGTCCAACCCGTGCACTCGCCTTTCTGGCGAGCGACTCTGGATTGGCCAACAACCTGGTTCCTTATTGAAGGCTTCCTTCTGTGCCAGTTGATCCGATCAAGTTCTTGGAGCTTCAAAATGCGCGGTATAGGTGGCCTGCTCCGCTCTTTTGATCTCTTTGACGTAGAATTCGAACTTCTTGCGCCCCAAGCGGATATTCTCTCTTGGAACCGTGACGAACACTTTGATTTGCCGCAATTGATCTGGCTTGACCGCTATGATCAACTTTGTCCACTTTGTTTGCGCCTCACCAGCCAAATTCATCTGTCCGCCCTCGAGATTTCGCAAATGCAATTCGAAGATTCGAGGCGGCGCCTTCATGTTCAGGATCTTGATTTCGTAGCCGTTGCGAACAGACCCGTCACTTAGCATGACGAAGAGCGGGTTACGGTCGTGACGCACATTGATGTCGAGGCGGTCTCGTAGAAACAGCGCAGCCAACAAAGCCAGGCCACATAAGCTCCAGATCGCAATGTAGATCAGCGTTCTCGGACGAATAAAAGTTTTCAAACTCGTATGAGCAACAGAGGATTGCCGTTTCTCGACCGGCTCGTGCAATGCAATCGGTCGGACCTCGCTCGTGTCCCAAACAAGATCGCCTTCCTGGTTGATCCGTTTCGCTCCGGAGAGCGCCATGTTGGCATCATAATCGCTTAGAGTTGTATAAGATATCAACCCCTTCTCACGTCCAAGCTTCTGCATGACGCCGTCACAGGCATCAATGCAGAGCGCACACGTAATGCATTCCAGTTGTTGGCCATCACGAATATCAATGCCCATGGGGCGGACGGCGACACAGGCATTGCAGTAGCAACAATCGCCAACTGTCTTACCTTCTTGCAGTGCCCGCTTGGTGTGACGTGTTCGTGGTTCTCCCCGCCAGTCGTTGTAGGTTACGGTGAGTGAATGCTCATCGAGCATTGCAGCCTGGATGCGCGGCCAAGGACACATGTAGGTGCAGACCTGCTCACGCAATAGGCCGCCAAACGTATAAGTCGTGAAGGTCAGGACAGCCACGGTCGCGTACGCCACAAATGGTGCTTGTCCTGTGAACAGTTCATCTAGCAACGTAGGTGCATCGTAACGGTCCGGTCTGACCCGCCTTACACGACGTGAGCATTCCAGCCATGATGCCTACTCGGATTGGAACAGGCTGGACCCATGGCATCAAGATCGAAGATTGCTCGTCGCCGCTGGAGCGAGACATTCAAGAAGCGTGTAGTCAAAG
>NZGY01000154.1 GCA_002689605.1 Filomicrobium sp. | reverse complement strand
TCGGCATTTTCAGTCCTCCTCAGGGATAAAACCCATACTTCGAGTCGGAAAACTTCACAGGGGGAGGACCACGTAAACACTTNATTTGGGGAATACAACCTCAAGTTTTCNAAGCGAAAGTATATGCNGCGCAGGTTTAGTGNGTGNNTNGCAAGNAAATTTTTCTTGTCAANAGGGANTCTTCCTGTCANANTAAAANAGNNCAGCGNTATTGCTGTGCGACNNAGATTAGGCGTGGCTGATCNAGNTGGCGCCTTAACAGTGCGCTTGGTTACGTTCAGGTCCGCCGCATCTCCTGATACTGGCCANGTGCGATGCTGAAAAGCTCAGGTCTTGGGTTAACTTGAGATATGAGCTTNGTCAGTAACCAATAGCGGTGCCAACGCCCTCTTTGGTGATGCTATTGGACATATGGCCAGGAACCGGATGCCTTGGGCTTACCNCGCTACTGAGGCTNTCCGTTTCCTGGCCTAAATTCTTTCAGCCAANGTCATCNGNCTANCTATANCNATTGATCGTTCATTTGTGTCGAAAAGTGAGCGCTGGAGCTNATATTAATCATAGACCGCTCNCACGTCGCTACCTACTTAATCTTNGTCTCTTTAAATTCGACGTGCTTGCGCGCAACCGGATCATATTTCTTGAAGGAAAGCTTCTCAGTCGTATTTCGCGGGTTCTTTTTGGTCACGTAGTAGAAGCCCGTNCCTGCTGTCGAAAGCAGCTTAATTTTTTGTGTTACTGGCTTAGCCATGGGTATCAAAACCTTTGNGCNATCNTGCTGTGGATCGGGAACATAGCCCCAAACACTCCACTGTCAAGCTGCACTTGCGTGGTGCGGCGANGCAAATCCNCTTTCGATATANAATTGCAGCGNNAANAAACAANGTNGCATNGCAAAGTTAAGAAATCTAGGTNGCTAGTCTGATTAATTCTCGAAAAAAGTTGCCATNGCGTTGGTGGTAGTAGGGGACAGCCTGTCTTGACGGACCGAGTGATCCTGCTTCGATGTGGTCATGCAAGTCTTCCAATACCACGCGAGTGATTGGCGGAAGGTCGAGTTGGGTTGCCGCTTCGATTGTGTACCAATCGATTTCGCTCAACTCTTCGTCTGGTTGCCCTGTGTCGTGGGCGATGTTTTCTGCGGATATACAGAAGAAACGTGTATCGTATCGGCGTGGTCGGCCTGGCGGTGTGATAGCTCGAGCGAAAAAATGCAGCTTTTCAAGCGATGGTAGAAATCCTGAATTAAAGAATGACCGCCAGTTTTCAGGCGGTTGCTCAGATGGCCGATCGCCAGCTGTGCCGACAATCATACCCGTTTCCTCGAAGACTTCCCGAATGCCGGCGAGTGCTATTGCGCGAGCACGTCCTTCGCTTGTATGCCCCTTCATATCGTAGAGCAGCTTCTCTACTTCGTGCTGCTGTAATTCACTGGAGCTTGGTACATCTTTGTCGTGTTGATCAACGCGACCGCCGGGAAATACGAACTTACCGGGCATGAAAACGACATCTAGCCGCCGCTTCCCCATGAGCACACGCGGTAGGCTGCCTTTTGCATCCACGATTATGAGCGTTGCAGCATCACGTGGACGTTGGGCATTTCCGGTTGTGTCACCGGATTTAGCTTCTCCTGACCCTGACATACCCGTGCAATTCTCCGCCCAGTGTCGCTTCTGGAAACGCCTAGGAAGTCTGTCGTGGTTGCGAGGGAGGAGTATCAGCCTCCTCGAACCCGTGCATCTTCATGGCCCACTGTAATCCGACGAGCATGCCCTTCACACGTGGCAGCATGGCTAGGCTCATGACAAGCGTGGCTGGGACCCAAATTGCTGCATGGACCCATGCTGCTGGTGCGTAAGCCTGTTCGAGGGCCAGAACGCCAGCAAGAATAATGTGTCCGACAACGAAAATTGTGAAGTAGGGCGGAGCATCATCAGCGCGATGATGGTGCAGTTCCTGGCCGCACTCAGAACAGCTGTCGGCGACCTTGAGGTAGCTCGTATACATTTCCCCGCGACCACAATTTGGGCACCGGTGCAGTGTTCCACGCCACATCGCTAGCATTGCGGAGCGCTCGACGGTCTCTGACACTGCGTGCATGCTGGATCCTGCCTTTTTCATGTCTATCGTCATGTCAGCATAGGTTCTTTAACTGAAGCAACAGTCAATGGTGGAAAAGGCCGCGCCTCATTTTGAGCGCAAGGTCGTTCGCGGGATTAACGATGACGTCGAGGTCGGCCGCGCAGCCTCGGCCTTCCCTTGGAAGATGCCTTACCACGCCAGCCCTTTGTCAGGCTAACGTGTTGTTTTCGGCCTTCGCTCAGCATTTCAAACCGCAATGCGCCAGCAACGGGAACAGCCTCGACGAGGCGAACTTCGACCTGGTCACCAAGACGATAAGCAAGATTGTTGCGATCGCCGACTAGGGCATGTTGGTTCTCAACGTAGTGATAATAATCATCGTCCAGTGTGGATGCTGGAACAAAGCCATCTGCCCCTGTTTCCGCAAGGCGGACAAACAAACCCGAACCGGTCACGCCAGATATGCGCCCTGCGAACTCGGCCCCAATGCGGTCTGATAAGAAATGGGCAATGAGACGGTCGACTGTTTCGCGCTCTGCAGCCATGGCGCGACGTTCTGTTCCAGAAATATGTTCGGCAATGCCGCTGAGCTCTTCCATCTGCTCTTCGTCTTNGCCACTTCCACCAAGCTTGAGGGCNGTAATCAACGCGCGGTGAACCGTGAGATCAGCATAACGTCGGATGGGAGAAGTGAAGTGAGCGTAGCGGCGCAGGTTGAGCCCGAAGTGGCCGTAGTTCTCTGTCGTATATTCGGCCTGTGACTGCGAGCGCAGGACAACTTCGCTGACAAGATCTTTCACGGGTAACTCTTNGGAAGCTNGGAGAATACCATTAAACGCTTCCGGCTTGAGTGTGGCCTGCTGTGGCAGTTTCAAACTGAGTGTTTCGAGGAAAATCCTGAGTGATTTNAGTTTTTCTTTGGATGGCTGATCGTGGGCACGATAGATTATCGGGCTTTTAGCTTTTTCGAGCGACTCAGCTGCTGCGACATTGGCCTGGATCATAAACTCTTCGATNAGCCGGTGCGCATCTAACCTATCTGGCACGATGATACGTTCAACCTGACCGGTGGCGTCAATTTTGATCCTACGTTCCGGCAGTTCGAGTTCGAGAGGAGCCCGCCTGCGTCGCGCATCGGTTAGGGACTGGTAAGCGCGCAGCAGGGGCGTTAGCGCACTGTCTTGAAGTGCTGCTGCTTTCTCGCCCGGAGTGCCGTTAAAGGCTGCCTGCGCCTCTTCATAGCTCAGCTTGGCCGCCGAGCGCATGATGGCCCGCAAGAACGTATGGCTTTTCTTTGTTCCGCTCTTGTCAAAGCNCATGCGTACCGCGAGGCATGGCCGTTCTTCGCCTTCCCGCAATGAACACAGATCGTTGGAGATCTCCTCCGGGAGCATTGGAACAACTCGGTCAGGAAAGTATACGGAGTTNCCACGCCGTTGGGCCTCGCGATCGAGCCGACTGTGTGGAGCGACATAGTGGGCAACGTCAGCAATGGCGACGGTGACAATCCAGCCGCCTGGGTTGCCTGCGTCGTTATCCGGTTCGGCGTGAACTGCGTCGTCATGATCGCGCGCATCGGCGGGGTCGATCGTAATCAGTGGTAGTTCCCGCAGGTCCGTGCGCTGGTCGATGCTCACGGGTGGCAAGTCCTTGAGCTCATGCAGTACCGTCTCAGGAAAATCTTCCGGAATGCTGTGCGCGTGGATGGCTATCAGGCTGACCTGTTGTTGTGCACTCGGATTGCCNAGGACNTCACTCACGCGNGCCCTTGTTACGTGAGAGCGACCTCGGCGAATTGGTTCAAAGCGAACAAGATCTCCATCTGTTGCATCTTTTTCGTCGCCCGACTGAACGTTCCAGTCGCGTGCCGACTTACGGTCAACACTGCGAACTTCGCCTCCGCCTTTCTCATGTGCTGTAAAAATGCCGAGCAGACGTTGCTTCTCGCGAGGGAGCTTGCGAATGATCGCGGCAGAGTAGCGATAGGTGTCGTCGTCTCCGTCTTCTAGCNGGGTAATTCGTGCCAGGATACGATCGCCGAGTCCGGCTGTGTGTTCGGAGTTTGCCTCACGAGTGCGATTCTGTGTCGAACCACTTGGCAATATCAGTACGACTTTGGGCCGTGCACCTTCATCATTCTCCCAAACCGTCGGTTGGCCAATGAGGTAGCCCTCATCATCGAACTCCGTGAGCTCAAGGATTGTGACCGGTGGCAANGAGCCTGGACGCCGGATCTCTCTTCTATTGCCGGCCAGAAGGCCGTCTTTTTGCATCTCGAAAAGCAACTCGCGCAACTCACGGCGATCACTTCCTTTGATGTNAAAGGCCTTGGCAATATCGCGTTTGCCCACCTTGCCGGGAGCNTCGNTAATAAACGTAAGCAGCTCCTCCCGCGTAGGGAAGCTAGCCTTGGTGGCTTTACGAGGTTTTTTCTGCTNTGCCACCGTCTGATATCCTACGTGCTGTGTTTGACTCTAAGGCTACTCTGCTGCCTCTTCTTCTTTGGATCCAGCAGNGGCTNTGTCAGCAACCTTCTTCGAAGAGGTTTTGCGTGTCGTCTTCTTTGCCGTTTTCTTCTTCGCTGTCTTTTTTGCTGTAGACTTAGTNGTTTTCTTTTCGNTTGCCTCGGAAGACTTCGCCTTGCTCTTGGAAGCGGCCCGCTTCTTTTTGNCAGGGGCTTTGGCAGCACGCTCAGCAATCAGTTGAATTGCCTCTTCCGCAGTTAGCTCTGCTGGCTCTTTTCCCTTCGGCACAGTTGCATTGATCTTGCCATACTTGACATATGGTCCATAGCGACCGTCGAGGACCTCCATCTTGCCGCCATCCGGGTGCTCTCCCAGATCCTTCAGAACCTTGGCTTTCGTACGTTGGAAACGACCTTTGCCGCCAGCCAACTTTTCCGCGATGAGGGTGACAGCGTGGTTGATGCCAATTGTGAAGACATCTTNCACGCTTTCCAANTTGGCGTATGTCCCATCATGCAGGACGAAGGGACCAAAACGACCCAGTCCGGCTGTNATGANNTTGCCGGTTNCCGGGTGCTGGCCTACTTCNCGCGGNAGAGACAANAGTTTNAGTGCTAACTCAAGATCGACCTGCTCAGCATCGTATGCGCGAGGAACTGATGATCGTTTTGGNTTTTCACTGTCTTCTGTGTNACNGAGTTGAACATANGGTCCAAAACGGCCTGTTCGGAGTGTGACNGCNAAGCCTGTCTCCGGNTCGTGTCCGAGTAGTTTGCCGTCGGCTGTTGCAGCCNCGACGGGACCGTCCACGGTCTGTGATAGCTGCCGCGTAAATCTGCATTCCGGGTAGTTNGAGCAACCGATAAACGCGCCGAACTTGCCGGACACCTTTAAACTAAGTCGTCCGGCAGCGCATGCNGGGCACTGTCGTGGGTCGCCGCCTTCCTCTTTTTCAGGGAAAATGTGTGGTCCCAGGATCTCATTCAGGGCTTCGAGGACGTCCGAGACACGCAATTCCTTNGTATCATCGATTGCGGCCGTGAAGTCTCTCCAGAACTCTCGCAGGACTTGCTGCCAGTCGAGTTTGCCGTCNGAAATCAGATCAAGCTTTTCTTCCAGGCCAGCTGTGAAATCATATTCAACATAACGCTCGAAAAAGTTGGATAGAAAGGCTGTTACGAGACGACCTTTGTCTACTGGCACCAATCGTTTGCGGTCCATCTCAACGTAGTCACGCTCCTGCAGGACCGCCATTGTTGATGCGTATGTCGATGGTCGGCCGATGCCGAGCTCTTCCATCTTTTTGACGAGAGTAGCCTCGGTGTAGCGCGGTGGTGGCTCGGTGAAGTGCTGCTTCGCATCGATCGCCTTTTCGGACAATGCATCGCCTTCTTTGAGCGCCGGTAGACGCCGCGAGTTTTCATCCNCCGTATCATCGCGACCTTCTTCGTAGAGCTTCAGGAAACCATCAAAGACGATAACTGACCCAGTGGCACGCAAACCGTAGGTCTTGCCATCATGACCTTTGATCGTGATCTCGGCAGTGGTTTGCTCAACCTCCGCAGATGCCATCTGACTGGCGACCGAACGCTTCCAGATCAATTCGTAGAGTGCGAACTGATCACGTTCCAGNGACTGCTTGATACTGTCAGGCGTGAGAGATGGGTCAGTCGGACGGACAGCTTCGTGGGCTTCCTGAGCATTCTTCGCTTTCGTTTTGTACTCGCGNGCAGATGCCGGCAAATAGCGCCGGGAATACTCAGTTTCAACAAGGTTGCGGATCTGGGCGACGGCTTCCGGTATGATCTGAACGCCATCCGTTCGCATGTAGGTAATGAGGCCGACGGCCTCGCCACGGATATCAACGCCTTCATAAAGACGCTGGGCCACTTGCATTGTTTGTTTGGCTGAAAAGTTGAGTTTGCGTGATGCTTCCTGCTGTAGCGTCGACGTTGTGAAGGGGGCCGATGGATTGCGGCGGACGGCTTTTTTCTCGACGCTTTTGACAGCGAAGTTGCCACCCTTGATTGCAGTGGTGATTGCGGTAGCCGTTGCTTCGTCCTTAATATCAAGGCGCTTCAGTGTCTGCCCATCAATTGCGACCAGCCGTGTTCGTACGTCATCGCCAGCGCTCGTTGCCAGAAGGGCTTCGATCGACCAGTACTCTTGCGTCTTGAAGGCTTCAATCTCTGCCTCGCGGTCACAGACAAGTCGCAATGCAACAGATTGCACGCGTCCAGCGCTGCGAGCGCCNGGTAGTTTTCGCCAAAGCACGGGTGANAGCGTAAAGCCGACGAGATAGTCGAGCGCTCTGCGCGCCAAGTAAGCTTCGACCAANGGCTGGTCGATATCCCGCGGTTCCTTCAGCGCTGCCGTCACAGCTTGTTTCGTGACCGCGTTGAACGTCACTCGCTCGACAGGTGTATCCTTCTTGAGAGCCCGCTTTTGTTCCAGCAGCTGTATGAGATGCCACGAGATAGCTTCGCCCTCTCGNTCCGGGTCAGTCGCAAGGATAAGCTTGTCTGCACCTTTGACTGCGGCGGCAATCTCCTTGACGACCTTTGCTGAGCGCGCATCGGTGTCCCAGTGCATTGCAAACGCNTTATCCGGCTCGACCGAGCCGTTCTTGGACGGCAAATCTCGTACATGGCCATAGGAAGCTATGACCTTGTAGGAAGGGCCGAGATACTTGTTGATNGCTTTTGCCTTGGCGGCAGATTCCACAATAAGGACGTTCATTGGGGCCCTGGATCATCCCATGTTTGGTTGTGCGAATTGTCTTAAGCTGCNGGGCTGTTGCCTTACNGCTTTAANCCCNGCATTAGTCGCCGGGAAAATGTGGTAAGCAAATGATTGTGTCAAATCCACATTNGGTTGCTGTCAATAATTTCTGTATTGNCAAGGTTGAAAATTTATTTATAANGTTTGCTGAATANTGCGNAATTTGCATAAATATGCGATATGATGGAGCCAGAGATGACGATTGGCGAATGCGATCGAGTTCCGGGTGCAAATAGGTTTAGCGGCGATAATNAGCATGATATTGAGAGCTTTAGCAGATCTCAAGTTATGCGATACATCGCTGAATTAACCGAGGAAATGTCTCGGCTCGCGCGGAAACACGAATGTGCGNAATTAGCACTTGATTTGTCTGTTGTGGCCCAAAAGGCGAGGCAAGAGATGAATGATCGTAGATGAATCTCTNGTAGCTCTAACAGNTTAGAGACGTGCAAGCGGAACCAGTTGAGATTCGTTTGGAACTTGCCATTGCTGCGGTTGGCTTTTTCAAGCCTCACAAGCTTCGACTAGAGAGATGAGGCTTTGTCCATGATGCTGAAGCCTGCCAGCAAGGGATAGCTCGAGCAGCACAATCTTAACTTGACCAACGGTCAGCCGTGACAGCCGGCAAACTTCATCAATGGAAACGGGGGCTGGACCCAACAGGTCGGTTATTGTGTTTCGTTCTATGTCACCAATGTCGAACTTCTGCTCGGCAGCAGTTGCTGACCAGGTTTTCTGCTGGTGCTCAACTTCACCTAGTTCTTGGTCAGCTGTTTCGGGCTTGTCAATCTGAGGCGCGGTCTCAGCTATTATATCTGTCACGTTGGTGGTCAGAATTGCTCCTGACTTCAAGAGCTTATTGGTACCCTCTGAGCGCGGATCAAGCGGATGNCCAGGAACGGCGAATACATCTCGGCNTTGCTCTGCCGCAAACCGGGCTGTGGTGAGTGANCCAGAGCGTATGGCTGCTTCAATCACGACCGTACCCAACGACAGTCCCGAAATAAGGCGATTGCGTCGTGGGAAATCCTNCCCGCGCGGTTGAAAGCCTGGTGGGTTTTCGGTGACGAGGCATCCAACGTCTGCAATTTTCTGCTGCAGCTCGCGGTGTTCCGGCGGATAGTAGTTGTCCAATCCTCCGGCCAGTACCGCGACAGTCCCGGTTGCTAGTGTGGCGTTGTGTGTAACGCCATCAATGCCACGTGCGAGGCAGGATACAACAACTATCCTGTTCGCCCCTAGATCGCTTGCGAGCNGTCTGGCAAGAGCTGCCCCGGCGGCAGAGCAGTTTCGTGAACCAACCATGGCAATTGCGGGTCGATTAAGTAAATGACACTGCCCCTGGTAATAGATCANTGGNGGAGGGTATTNGATTGCAGCTAGTGCTTTCGGATACCCTGGCTTGATCTTAAATAGTGCCTTTGCTCCAATCGCTTCCGCGGAGTGTAGCTCTTGTTCAGCGCGTTCTTGAGAGCAGATACGAATGGGTGTTCGTCTTCCGCCGCGATAGGCAATGCCCGGAATGGCTTCGAGTGCTGCATGCGCACCTCCATACGTATTTATGAGTGTGCGAAAGGTTGCCGGACCGATGTTTTCGGTTTGAATTAGGCGAAGGCATGCTAGTTTTTCAGATCTGCCGAGTTCGACCACCGGCAGCGGCATTGTGCTAAAGAAGTCATCCTGCGCTGCCAGACTTTTGACCAATCTTTGGCTCCTCGCCATTCATGAGGCGCCGAATATTAGCATGGTGCTTCAAAATTAACAGTGTGCTCATTAATGCAAGCATTGCCGTAATGCCTGTCGTTGAGAGGATTGCGGCAGCGACTGGAGCTACGATGGCAGCTATCAATGCTGACAAGGATGAATATCTCATAGTCGCTGCTGCAACGAGCCAGGCTGCGCAGAAGACAATACCAGCAGGCCAGAACAGAGCGGCTGCAACACCAATGTACGTCGCTACACCCTTTCCTCCGCGAAATGCCAGCCACGGTGGATAGAGGTGGCCCAGGAAAGCTGACAGCCCTGCAAATTGCGCGACCTTATTCAATTCAGATGCGGATGTGGGATCGATTGCCGTTGCTAAAAGTGGTGCAATGAGCACAGCTGCTGCACCTTTCGCTACGTCAAGCAGCAAAGTTGCGGCTGCCAGCATCTTATTGCCGGTTCGCAAGACATTTGTTGCACCAATGTTGCCTGAGCCAACGTTACGGATGTCACCCAGCCCGGCAAGGCGGGTTAATATCAATCCGGTTGGGATTGAGCCCAGAAGATAGCCCATCGCAATCGCTATCAGCATTGGAAGGTTGTCCACGGAACCGTACCTCTAATTCAACCGCGACTGTCTATCCTAAGTGTTTTTGTACTGCTGTGCTTGGGCTGCTGGTGGATACAGGTAGGCTGTCTGTCCCTCAACCATTGTATGCAGCACCATTCCTTGCATCTTGCCTTCATCGAATGGAGAGTTCTTGGACCTCGAGCGTAGGTGCTCGCGATTTACGATCCAGGGCTTTTCAACATCAAAGACAATGATATCGGCAGGTGCTCCTTTTGCGAGCCTGCCAGAAGGAAGTCCCAAGAGCTCAGCCGGCCGGCAAGTCATTGGCCGCAGTATATCGGTCAATGGGACGCCGTCGCTGAGATGGATTCGAATAGCGGCAGAGAGGAGGGTTTCCAGTCCGACCGCACCATCTGCTGCCTCGGCAAAGGGCAGTCGCTTCATATCTGCACCTTGCGGATCATGTGATGACACGACCACATCAATGGTTCCGTCAGCCACAGCCTCAACTAAGGCAACACGGTCTGTCTCAGATCTAAGTGGAGGGCGTAACTTATAGAACGTGCGGTAGGAACCGATGTCGTTCTCATTGAGCGTCAGATGATTGATTGAGACGCCGCAAGTCAGCTTGGTGCCTCGTTGGCGGGCGGCTCTTATGACCTCGATACTTTGAGCACTGGTAATCGTTGCCGCATGATAACGCGCGCCAGTTATCTCCACCAGACGCAGATCGCGTTCAAGAATGATCGTTTCGGCGATCGTATTGACACCCGAAAGGCCAAGGCGAACCGATAGTTCGCTAGAGTTCATGCTGGCATTGCTGGCAAGATAGGGGTCCTCGGTATGATGCACTATGAGGGCATCGAAGTCCCGTGAGTAGAGCAAGACCTGGTTCATAACCTTGGTGTTGGCGACCGAATTCTTGCCATTGGAGAACGCGATCGCACCGGCCCGCTTGAGCAGGCCGATCTCAGTCATTTCTTCGCCCTCAAGATTCTTAGTCACGGCCGCCATGGGGTGGACGTGAACGATTGCATTGTCTCGTGCGCGCCTTTGGATGTAATCAACTAGCGCGACCTGATCGATGACAGGGTCAGTATCTGGCATGACGATGATCGTCGTAACGCCACCGGCTGCAGCCGCCCTGCTTGCGGTTTTGAGTGTCTCGCGATGTTCGTAGCCGGGCTCACCAGCAAACACCTGCATATCAATCAGGCCGGGACATAAAACGTTGCCCTGACAGTCGTAGACAGCGAAGCCCTCCGGTGCATTGCGTCTGAGATGCGATCCAAAGTCTGCAATCTTGCCGTCTTCAACGAGCAGCCCACCGAGTTCATCCATACCCGAAGCAGGGTCGATCAGTCGGGCGTTGATGAAGACCGTTGGAGGTGTTTCGATTTCCGGTTTGGCGGTCATCAGGGTCTCAATGGTTGGGCAAATGCCGGGCAAGAGCTTCAAGGACGGCCATACGGATTGCGACGCCCATTTCGACTTGTTCGTGGATAACGCTGCGGGCGTGATCTGCAACCGCTGATGCGATTTCAACGCCGCGATTCATGGGGCCGGGATGCATGATGAGAGCGTCCGGTTTCGCATGCGCCAGTTTTTCGTGGTCGAGGCCAAAGAAATGAAAATACTCGCGGCTGGAAGGCACGAAGGATCCCTGCATTCGTTCGCGCTGCAGTCGTAGCATCATAACAACGTCTGCGTTATTCAGGCCCTCAGCCATATCAGTGTAGACTTCGACACCAAGACGATCAGCAGCTGTCGGCAAAAGCGTCGATGGTGCGACGATCCTAACATTGGCTCCCAGGGCATTCAGTACGTCGATGTTGGAGCGGGCAACGCGCGAATGGCGAACGTCGCCGCATATTGCGATCACCAGACCCTCTATCCGCCCCTTGGCTCTGCGAATTGTTTGGGCATCCAGTAGCGCTTGTGTCGGATGCTGGTGGGAGCCATCCCCGGCATTGACCACTGAGCAATCGACTTTCTGTGAGAGAAGCTGAACGGCTCCGGCTGCGTAATGCCGTACGACGATAATATCCGGCCGCATCGCGTTGAGCGTCATTGCGGTATCAATGAGAGTCTCGCCCTTTTGCATTGATGAGGTCGACACGTTCATATTCAGGACGTCGGCGCCAAGACGCTTTCCCGCCAATTCAAACGACGCTTGCGTGCGAGTTGAGGCCTCGAAAAATAAGTTGATTAAGGTACGCCCCGCTAGGGCGTCCCCTCTTTTGCGTACCGAACGATTTGTCTCGGCTGCTTGATCCGCCAGATCAAGTAGCGACGTGATTTCCCAGGCGGTTAAGCCTTCGCACGTCAACAGATGCCGCCGGGAAAAACCGGGGGCCGGATGGGAATTGGTGCTGGTCATTAAAGTGAGCTGTATAGGGACCGTTTCAGTGCACCGCAAGTGGCTGCAACTGAAAAACTTACCAGTGTGACCACTTGGGTCGACACCGCGGTGTTTGACGAAGCCATGTGGGTTGTTGGCAGGCTATTGATTTCGGTGCCCATAGAGATAAGGCGCAAGAAATGATCTTACGCCCTTTCGTCAGGATGAATGTTGGTGCGACTTACTGAGCCGGTGTTTTCGGACCATCATTTGGAACGTCGCGTCGGGGCTTTACCTGGGCACTGCTGATTGGACCGAAGGTTTCGATAATGCTCTGGAGTGCGCGGATGAAAGACTCGCGATCCTTTGCGGGAACGGCGTCGAGTAGACGATCCTCGCACATCTGGCGCGTAGGATCTGCTTGGTCCAAGGCAGCCTGACCTGCTGCTGTAATGCTAACAGCATACATTCGAGCATCATGTTTGGTGCGTTCACGCTGTAGTAGACCGCGCTCCACCAATCGGCGGACGATATCTGCAACGGTCGAGCGATCAATGCCTGTGGCCTCAACCAAGGCAGTTTGGCTTGCTTCGCCAGCAATTGCTGCACTTTTCAGAACGATATATTGGCGAGGGGTCAATTGAGAGCCGTCAATCTCGGCTGAAAAAAGGTCATCTGCGCATTGACCGGCGCGGTGAAGGAGATGGATGGCGGATTCAGAAGTTGCGTTGATTGGAAACACGTCTTTCATTGATTTCTCGTTTGGTCTTGGATGTAGGAGCAAAGACACACAATGCTTTTGCGAGAGCTAAGCAGGCGAAAATAGGAACGCCACGGTCAGCAATGCCGCGCACTGATAGATAGGTCTGTAGGCATGCTTGGTCATCTGGAATTGACACTTAGTGCAGTATTTTTTACTAAATGTGCAAAATGGTTGAATTGATCAGTCATCGAGCAGATTGATCAACTGTTAGTATGGTGAATGCAGAAGATCGCTAGTTTTCGATGGCAGCTATCAAGATAGATCCAACAATAACAGTGGATATTCTCGAGGTTTACAAGAGTTATTTATCTAACTTCCAGGTTGATGTTTTGGAGATTTTTCGGCGTTCCGGCTTTGACCGCACTCCGGTCGCGGAAATTGGTAGACAACTACCATTGAATGCGATTTCGGAGCTTCTCGAACTCTCAGCCAACGCTGCGTCGGAGCCAAATTTAGCACTACGCTTCGTTAATGACAGTGCTCCTGGTTATTTGGGTTTGCTTGACCATCTCCTGTTATCTGCTCCCACAATCGGACATGCATGCGAGTCTATCGAACAATTTACAGAGTTAGCTGTTTCGCCATCGGTAGCACGTCTTCGGGTGAGCGGTCAGAGTGCAGTTTTAACAGTTCAGTTGCCTCGTCTCTTGTCCGCACCCTCGCAACAGTTCATCGANNTCTTNGCGGGAACGCTGGTGCGCAGATTAAGACCTGTTGATGGTGGNACATGGTATCCNGAGCACGTTAATCTGCCTAGGTATCAGCCGAGTGATGTCACAATGTACCACGAGGTTTTTGGTCCGCGAGTGAGCTTTGAAGCGCATGAATTCCGCCTTGTATTGGCTCGCGGNGATCTNGACCTGCCTAACGAGCAGGTCTGCAGTGGCTTGCATGATACTGTGAGGCTTGCAGCCCTAAACCTCGCCGCGAAGCGCAACAGGCAGCTGAATTTTGTTGATGTGGTGACAGACGTTATTCAGGCAAGGCTGACTGCAAACCGGCAGGCTAATTTGACGGCTGTGGCTCGCGAGCAAAGTATATCACCGCGGACGCTGCAGTGGAAGCTTGCAAGATTTGGAATATCATTCGAAGAGGTCTTGAACGGAGTGCGCATCGAGCTTGCGACGTCGATGCTGAGAGACACGTCGCTGCCATTGGGGGAGATTGGCCTACGTATCGGGCTGTCTGAGGGCAGTGCTTTCACGCGATGGTCTAAGCGGCAGTTTGCTATGGCACCGGGCGCTTATCGAAAGCGTTTGCGCGGCCAGATCTAGAGCGTGTTCAAGTCCGATGATTTCTGCTTCGTTAGTGCTTCCAAGACATTCTGAAGGATAATGCTAGCTGCAACCTGATCAATTACATCCGCGCGCTTGGCCCGGCTAGTGTCAGCTGCGATGAGTGCCCGCTCTGCCTCTGCTGTTGTAAGACGCTCGTCCCACAAGAGTATCGGCAAGTCGATAAGTTTCGTTGTATTGCGGGCGAATGCGCGGGTTGACTGGGCGCGAGGTCCCTCTGTGTTATTGAGATTGCGCGGAAGACCAAGAACCAGTCCGCCAACCTGCTGGTTATCGATGATCGCACGCAGTTGCTCAATATCCTGAGTGAACTTGCGCCGGCGAACGGTTTCGAAAGGTGAAGCGATCATTCGTGTGACGTTTGACAATGCAAGTCCAATTGTCTTGGTCCCAAGATCCAGACCCAGCAAACGCCCTTGCGTGGGCACGAGTGCAGCGAACTCGCCCAAGTCTTCCGTTATTGCCATCTATAGAATAATCCGCTCAATTCCTTGAGGATGAGGCTTGCCAATCGTTGAGAGTATCGTGCATTCACTTGGCATAGCACAGTTGTGGTTTGCGCGACTATCAGACCCCGAAAGCGTAGGGATGGGAGAATAGTTCTATGAAGATTACTTGGTTCGGACATTCGACATTTCGTGTAGAGACTGGAAACAGCGTCTTGCTGATTGACCCATTTCTGAAAGGGAATCCGACATTCGAGGGTTCCGGCGCTTCCTGGGACGATGCGGTTGCCGGCGCCACGCAAATCGCGCTGACACATGGTCACGACGATCACATTGGCGACACTGTTGAAATTGCCAAAAAGTTCGGTGCGAAGGTGTTTGCGGTTTACGAACTCGCATTGCACATGGGTGCGCAGGGTGTCGAAGCATTGGAGCCGATGGGCCAGGGTGGCACGGTCAGCTCTGATGATTTTGATGTTTCACTTACGCATGCCCAGCATTCTTCGTCGTCCAATGGCACTTATCTCGGCACGGCGTGCGGACTAGTTATTACGGCAAAGGAAGGCAAAACGCTGTATCATATGGGCGACACCGACATATTCTCGGATATGAGCTTGATCAATGAGCTTTATAAGCCGGAGATTGGTATCGTTCCGGTTGGCGATCGCTTTACGATGGGGGCAGGTACAGCGGCTTATGCATGCAAGAATTACTTTAACTTTGCCAAGGTTATCCCCTGCCATTTCGGCACTTTCCCGATCCTTGATCCAGATGCAGACAAGTTTGTTTCGGAGATGGGTGGCAACAATGTCGTTGTGCCGGAAGTGGGCAAAACTATTGAGGTCTAAAGCTCAAACCTGCCTGCTCTGACATGAGCGTNTGTANTGTTGATCGACAAAGTACCGGTCAACTCATGNTCACGATCTGGGCACCGGTTCGGTCTGATAGTTCGCGCGGGCTCACCGAAAAAACGCTGTTCGGTGTGCCTGCGGCTGCCCAAACGATATCGAATTNTAGTAGATCTGCGTCAATGAAGGTTCTCAATGCTGTTGCGTGTGCAAACGGAGGTATGCCGCCGATGGCATAACCCGTGATATCTCGAACATACTGCGCATCCGGACGTTCTAGTTTCTCTCCGGCGTATTCTGCGGCTTGCTTTTCGTTCACCCGGTTTTGCCCCGAAACGAGCAGTAGTATCGGTGTTTGGCTGTCGTTACCTCGAAAAACGAGAGACTTCACAATCTGCGCTACGGCGCAGCCACATGCCGAGGCGGCCTCTTCAGCTGTTCGCGTTGATTGATCGAGCTCCTTCACCATGATTGACAGGCCGANTGCATTGGCTTTGTCTTGGACACGCTGTGATGAGGATTTTAGATCTGCCAATTGGAATTCTCCGTCCAAAGTACGCCCGCGTTGATCCGTGCCTTGCAAGAGCTGGCTTGGCCGAGCTAAGAGATCAGCAACATAATCGTATTTCCCTGTCAATTCAGTGAGGATCAATGCAGGTCGATGAGGATACCGTGCGCCGCATAGCCCGTTTGGCGCGGATCAAGATNACGGATGAGGAGGCAACTGGCNTACAATCCGAGCTCACTGGTATTTTGGACTGGGTTGAGCAGCTCAGCGAAGTCGACACCGACAATGTCGAACCNATGACACGCGTTGTGCCGATTGAGCTGAGGCAGCGCCCAGACGTGGTTGATGATGGTGCCAAAGCTGACGCCGTAGTCGCCAATGCTCCGATAAGCGAAGATCATTTCTTCGTTGTCCCAAAGGTTGTCGAATGATGCCACCGGCATTTCTCATTCTGAAGGAGTTGGCGGCGTGAGTGATCTTACTCGTCTGACACTTGCCGAAGCGCGTTCTGGGCTCGTAGCCAAGGACTTTTCATCGGTAGAGCTAACGCAGGCATTCCTCGATGCCATTGAGGCGTCGAACCGGCACCTTAATGCCTATGTCGCAGTGACTGGTGACGNAGCGTTGGGTCGAGCAGCCGAGAGCGACAAACGTCTCGCCGCCAATGATGCGCGTCCGCTAGAGGGCCTACCACTCGGTATCAAGGATCTGTTTGCAACCAAAGGCGTTCATACGCAGGCGTGCAGCCATGTCTTGCATGCATTTCAACCCGCCTACGAGGCAACCATTACCCAGAACCTCTGGGATGCTGGGGCTTTGATGCTGGGCAAACTCAACATGGATGAGTTTGCAATGGGCTCGTCGAACGAGACCAGTTACTACGGTCCTGTTGTCAGCCCTTGGAGGCGACGTACGGAAGATGGTCAACTCAAGAATGATAAGCTTGTTCCTGGCGGCTCGTCCGGTGGATCAGCGTCTGCGGTTAGCGCCGATCTATGTCTGGCTGCGACGGCAACGGACACTGGTGGTTCAATTCGCCAGCCAGCTGCCCTGACCGGAACAGTTGGTATCAAACCGACCTATGGGCGTTGCTCGCGCTGGGGGGTTGTAGCCTTTGCCTCGTCTCTTGATCAGGCAGGTCCTATAACAAAGACAGTGCGTGATGCTGCAATCATGATGCAGCACATGGCGAGCCATGACCCGAAGGATTCTACAAGTGTCGACGCGCCTGTCCCCGACTATGAGGCTGAGATCGGCCAAAGTGTAAAAGGGTTGCGCGTCGGAGTTCCCAAAGAATACCGTATTGATGGTTTGCCAGATGAGACGGNAGAACTTTGGCAGCGTGGAATTCAGTGGCTGAAAGATGCCGGCGCAACCATCCACGAAATCTCATTGCCTCATACCAAGTATGCGTTGCCGGCCTATTACATCGTTGCGCCTGCGGAAGCATCTTCCAATCTCGCACGGTACGATGGTGTGCGTTATGGACTGCGTATTCCTGGCGNTGATCTGATCGATACATACGAAAAGTCACGGGCAGCAGGCTTCGGAACAGAGGTCAAGCGACGCGTGCTGNTCGGGACTTATGTGCTGTCAGCTGGCTATTATGACGCCTACTACCTAAAAGCACAGAAAGTCAGAACGCTCATTAAGCAGGACTTCGACCTAGCCTGGGATACAGTCGATGTCGTTTTAACACCAACGACACCATCGCCTGCGTTTGCTCAAGGCGAGAAATCNGGCAATCCGATTGAAATGTATCTTCAGGATATCTTGACCGTGACCGTTAATATGGCGGGCCTGCCTGGTATTTCAGTGCCGGCAGGCCTTTCAAGTGAAGGCACTCCACTCGGACTTCAGCTGATTGGCAAGCCTTTCGACGAGGCTCAACTTTTACGTGTCGGACAAGTGATTGAAGATGCCGCCGGCCGGTTCGCCGTACCTGATGTTTGGTGGCGATAAGAACAGATAAACAAGGAGGACGACGATGGCTAATAAGGCACCACAGGATTGCCAGGATATGAANGATGTCCGGGCGGAAATTGATAGGTTGGACACTGCACTCGTCGAACTCATTGGAGAGCGTTTTGGATACGTCGAAAGGGCGTGGCAGATTAAGCTGCAGGAGAATGCTGCAGCCAATGTCCCCTGGCGCAATCAACAGGTCGTTGATCGTGTCCGAGCCAAGGCTGATGCTGTNGGCGTGCCGCCAGACCTTTGCGAGGCGCTGTGGCGGCAGATGATCGGCTGGTTTATCCAATATGAGGAAGAGAAGCTCAAGAAGGAGTTGGGCGGTAGCGAAAGCTAGTTAGGCGGTTTATCTCCACCCAAGGCTGGANAGTATTGATGGCACTTTTNGANCCGAATTTTGATCCCCTGACTTTNCTAGCCATGGCAGTCCTTAATCCCGTGGTCNTTGGGGTCGCTGTNTATATGGGGCTGAAATCGGATCAGTGGCAAAAGCTTGTNGTTGTTGGGTTTGCATCAGCTTTTGCCGGGGCGATGGCTGTCTGGCTGGCAACGACCTTTGGGNTGTTAGCACCTCGCCCGTTTGGCAGTGACGCGGGGCTTTTCTTGTTTAGCTTTGTCTACGGAATGTTGGTCGGCTGGATTGCCTATACCTTCAAGAAGCGTTCTGCCTAAGCTAGGCTCTTCTTCCCGCGAGCGTCGCATTTCAAGNAGATGTGAGTTCCAATTGAACGCAGATCAATGGACTTTGTCCGNGGGACGCGCGGTTATNGCTCTTTCCGCAGGAGANGACGTTGNTTTTTATGAGAACAGCATTCTGTTTCTTTTTGCTGANNNNATTGCTTGTCGGTCATTCGNGCTTTGCCAATGCNGGGAAATNGGACATTTCNGTTTCGGAAGCGCANCAGCGGGCGNCGAGCGGNGANTTNGTNCTGGTTGATATCCGTGCTNCAAAGGAATGGGGGCAGTCTGGTGTACCTGCCAGCGGCCAGTTGATCACGATGTATCAGCGCGGTGACAAGTTTCTGGCTGCAATTCGTAAGGCGACGGGTGGCGATGCCTCGAAGCCTGTGGCGCTGATCTGTGCAACGGGCGTTCGCTCGCTGCATCTGCAAAATTCGCTGCGGCGTGCAAGCTATAAAAATGTCATCAATNTGCTTGGTGGAATGTTCGGGACCAGTAGCAACAAAGGTTGGATCAAGGCCGGGTTGCCCGTAAACAAGTTCAAGCGCTAACTGCGCCTCCAATTTGCAATTTCTCGAGCCGAACTCAACTGCAACCTTCACACAAAAAAGCCGGTTTGAAGTAATCAAACCGGCTTTATTTCGTGCTTTTGGATATTCGCTGCTTTAGCGGCTGAACTTGTAAGTTACACTTGCGAAACCTGAAAACTGATCTTCAGTCTCGATGACTGGGCTGTCAGCAGCGTCACCCACAAGGCGAGAATAACGGCCATTGAGCTTCACTGACCATCGCTCGCTNATTTTGTATTTGACGCCAGCGCCCACATACACGTCTTTGATGCCAGATGACGCGTCAAAGGCTGCCAAGTTAGCAGCTGAGGCATNNGATTGAGCTCTGGTCACGCCAAAATACGNACTCATATAGTCGTCATCAGCGTAGGTTGCTCCGGCCTTGCCGTAAAATGTCAGGGCGCCGCTCACTGGCTGCTCGTATTCGAGACCGAACCGAAGCTGTCCGCCATCTACATCGCCAGACACCGTACGGTGGTAAGAAACGCCGAATATCAATGTNGGAAGGAGTTTCAAGCCGGCAAAAGCGCCAACGACTACGCCTCCGTCGATATCGCCAAGGCCAATCAGGCGATCGCCGTCGTCTTCTTCACGGCCAAACTGATAACCCACCAGAGGGCCAGCAACCATCCAGCGGTTCTTGAAGACCTTAAGGCGGACGTCATCAATGCCGCGCACTTCCANGATGTTGGACGCAGNGCCAAAACTGGGGAAAACAATTGGTGCGCCAACGACCTTATATTCGTCAGATCCCTCATATTTTGGGCTTACCGACACAAATCCCCCGGCCTTCCAAGTCATGGAAGAACCGCCATTGTAGTTGCCGCCGGCAAACGCACAACCTGTCGTCGCCAACGTCACAGCGCTGGCAATTGCAAGTGCTCTCATGATCGGCTTCATGCCCCNCTTCGTGCTCNANGCACNNCTNTATCACTTTCTCAGGTAACGCATTTCTATACTANGGAAAAAGCTTCTGTCGGGTTATGAACGCAAAACCGAGGCTGATGTGTCTCGATCGCCTCACGTACACGGAACGTTGGTCGACATGCGAGCCTTCATGATGGTTGCGGCCTGCTCCACGTCAAGGCAGTGGTGATTGCGCCGAATTTATCGCTTTGGTAAGCAGGCAACCTAAGACACAGCCCTNCGCGCTGCGGCTTTACCGGCGCGCTCCAAAAGAGAACAGAAATATGAATGCCAAGGCGTCAACTGAAACTGGCACTAATCTGATTGCAGGGGCAACCGGCGACTGGGAAGTTGTCATCGGACTGGAAGTTCATGCGCAGGTAAATTCAAATGCCAAGCTGTTCTCAGGAGCTGCGACCGAATTTGGGGGTGAAACAAACAGCCAAGTCTCGCTTGTTGATGCTGCAATGCCTGGCATGTTGCCGGTCATTAACAAGGAATGTGTCGCGCAGGCGATCCGGACCGGGCTGGGTCTGAACGCTCAAATCAACACGCGATCAGTGTTTGACCGCAAAAACTATTTTTACCCGGACTTGCCCCAAGGCTATCAGATCTCGCAGTACAAGCAGCCTATTGTCGGTGAAGGTCAGGTCGATATCGATGTNGATGGTGNGACCAAGACGGTAGGCATAGAACGGCTTCATCTGGAGCAGGATGCTGGTAAGTCAATTCACGACATGCATCCNGACTATTCCTATGTCGACCTCAACCGTTCGGGCGTTGCTTTGATGGAGATTGTATCCAAGCCGGANTTAAGGTCAGCCAAGGAGGCGCAAGCGTATGTGTCNAAGCTNCGCACGATCATGCGTTATCTTGGCACCTGCGATGGTNANATGGAGAAGGGGAACCTTCGTGCNGACGTCAACGTCTCAGTTCGCAAGCCGGGCGGTGAGCTCGGCACGAGATGCGAGATCAAGAACGTCAACTCAATCCGTTTTATTGGTCAGGCGATCGAATCCGAGGCGCATCGGCAAATCGATATTCTCGAAGATGGCGGCGAGATTGACCAGGAAACCAGGCTTTTCGATCCCAACAATGGTGAGACCCGCTCTATGCGCTCGAAAGAAGAGGCGCATGACTATCGATATTTCCCTGATCCGGACTTNCTGCCGCTCGAGTTCACTCAAGCTTATGTTGATGAATTGAAGAGTAACCTTCCTGAAATGCAGGACGAAAAGCTCAATCGTCTGATCAACGATTTTGGTTTGACACGCTACGATGCCGAAGTGTTGGCAGCTGAGCGCGAGAGTGCGGATTACTTCGAGGCTGTTGCCAACGGCAGAGATGGCAAGCTGGCGGCAAACTGGGTAATCAANGATGTCTTTGGTCGCTTGAACAAGGAAGGGCTTGAGATCGATGCGTCGCCGGTTTNTGCAGCTCAACTTGGAAGCATTCTGGATCTCATTCAAGACGATACGATCTCCGGCAAGATTGCAAAGGATCTGTTTGAGATTGTCTGGACCGAAGGTGGCGATCCAGCGGATATCGTTGAACAACGTGGTATCAAGCAGGTTACCGATACGGGAGCCATTGAGGCCGCGGTTGATGCTGTCATNGCCGACAACCCTGCTCAGGTCGAGAAGGTGGCAGACAACCCTAAGCTCGTCGGATGGTTTGTGGGGCAAGTGATGAAATCGACGGGCGGCAAGGCCAATCCGCAGGCCGTCAATGCGATTGTGAAGCAGAGACTCAATATCGCATAACTGCACGAAACAAGAGAACTGCCGGGGAAATGACATGCTTAGGTCGCGAACTAATCTCCCGGACTATTGGTTATGCAGTTTCTTCGCATTGCTACTNNTGTTGGTTGGCATAGGTGGGAATGCCATAGCGCAAACAACAGAGGACGCAGCACTGCCGCCCTATAAATTTGGCGTGCTGGTTAGCTCGGCTTCTGATCGCTGTTACAACCCTGGCCTGATCAAAGCAACTAGAGAATTTTCAGCGCAGGAGGTTGCTGCGTTNAATGCTGCCGGTGGTATCCACGGTCGCAAGATCGTGCTGGAGCTCCTGGATGACTTCGAAGACAAAACCAAGACACTGGAATTTTTGATGTCCTCTATTGAAGATCCCGANATGATCGGCTTCGTCGGTATTGGGAGTTCAACGCGGGGCTATTTTGTCTTTGATCTTCTTGGGCAACAAGTCGCCGAGAGTGGCTTGCCGATTGTGACGGATATTTCGCTCGGTCAGATCTATGCGCCGTATCCGAACGTGTTCTCAATGGCGAGTGCCGTTGATGATGAGCTTGATGTCGTCCGGCGATTTTTGCAAGATAACGGGTTCTCCCGACCGGCGTTTGTTGGCATCGATGGCGATCTGTACAGTGCGTCGCTCGGAAATGGCCTTGCGAGAAATGAAAGTAGTCCTTCTCTTGTCGTGGATAGGCGCGTGGAGGTCAAAAACTATGCCATTAAGCCGGAACATGTTGATCCGGTCGTCAAATATATTCTCGAAGCCAATGCTGACGTCGTCATACTCGCAATACATAGTGGTCCTGGTGCGGAGGTACTCAAAAAGCTGACGGCAGCGGGAGCGAAGATTCCGATCTTTGTCCTCTATGGGCGAAGCGCCACGATCATCAATCGCTCAGAAAGTCTGCCTTCGGGGCTGCGGTTCTTCCAACTGGGTCGTGATGGTGTTCCCTACGTTTACAATGAGCGCTTGCGACAACGGATTTGGCAGTCCGGTCGGGATGGTTGGATCTTCAATGATACACCTAATCTCGATTTCCATGAGGGATGGGCAGAAGGTGGGCGCTGCTAAAAGACCAAAGTCAGGCCCGCTCGCAGAATATTCGATGCTTCAAACCGCAGCGCTGTTGGCCGTGGAATGCAATTCCGAGATATGCTGCATCTCATGGCTGAGTTGGCCAAAGCCGCACCAGCGGACATGAGCACCACGAAGTTGCGCAAATACATTTCGACGCAACTCGGTGAGTATGTAGAAGGTAAGAAAGTCTAAAAGGGCCTCTGGCAGGATTGGACATTCACGACTCGTCGAGCAGCAGCTAGCGATATCTTGGTAACGACAACACTGTCCGACACGCGATCCGCAGCGCTGGCGCCGAACCAGTGTCGACGCGTCAATGGGAACTAGTGAAAAGTCCCGTCGTTGATATTTCAATAGATCTCATTCGCCTATCGCGTATCGACTCCAACGAGCGCAGGTTTGATGCGGATTTCTATCTGTCTTTGAAGAGCTGCGATGAACCTGTTTCGATTGAAACGATAGACTTTACGAACGCTGAACGCTCACCCATCGGTGGTACACGTCTGATTACTAGCAATATGATTCACAACGGTGGGGTCGGCCCAAAATTTCCGCCAAACGTGCGCGTTTACAAAGTGTCGGGTACGTTCCAGTTTAATCCTGAGCTTGAGACTTACCCGTTTGATACCCAGCGTCTGTCCGTATCGTTCCAGGCGCGCAAGGTTGCTAGTCCCATATTCATCCAGCCGCTTGCGCAGGATTTGCGACGCAGTGGAGGGGATCTGGACGGCTGGCGCCTGCGGGATGAATATGTTGGGTCAGAGCAGGATTTTATCTCGACGATCGCTGCCAATGGGACTGGGCGGCATCTGGTTCCAATCCACAAGTTCAATCAGACCTGGGTCGCTCAACGAATTTCGATTGACTACTATATTCGTGTTGTTGTGCCGCTCGGATTTATTCTGCTGGTCACCTATTTCTCGGTATTCCTGCCACCGGCAAGATTTGATTCAACAGTGGCTATCCAGGTGACTGCGTTATTGTCTTCAATTGCACTCTATCTCGCGCTGCCCAAAGTGGACTCCGATCAGGCAACTTTGTCTGACGGGATGTTCATCATGACTTACGCAGCCGTTGCGCTAATGATCGGACTGACGATACTCAAGGACAGCGCGATATTGAGAGCGGTCGGCTCCCTCCGTTACGCCGTCATCGGATTGCAGCGCATCGCATTTCCGATTGCAACCGTGGTCGCCACATTACAGCTTATTGCGCTGGCTGATCGCGATGGCGCAAGTATGTGGATGGTCCTGCAGAAGCTGCAGAGCAGTATTGTCGGTTAGAGTCTCGTTGCTATGTTGCGTGGTCACGCTGCATTCGATTGAGCAGAGAGTAGCTTTGAGAGATCTAGTTCATTCTCCCAGTAAGGCTCAGAGCCATAGAGTTCAGCCAGGAAGTCTATAAAGACATTCACCTTGGACGGCATGAATTCGCGGCTTGGGTAGACGGCTTAGATCGCGATGTTGTTCGATCCAGTGTATTGCGGCAGGACAATTTCGAGATCGCCATTCTGAAGCTCAGGGCCGATATCCCAGGTTGAGCGCAGCCCGATACCGAGACCGGCCAAAATTGCCTGCCTCGTGAATTCAGCGGAGTTAGACCTTATGTTACCGTTTAGTCGAAGTTGATGTTGACCATCTGGACCCTGCAATGAGCAATCCGCAAAACTTGGTGACGGTGTGAATCGCTGAAGGCGGCGTATCCTGGCTGGTGAGAGCCCGCCAGTTCCCTTGAGAGGAGTGATACG
>NZGY01000153.1 GCA_002689605.1 Filomicrobium sp. | reverse complement strand
CGCCATGCTTCGATAAAACCGTAATCTCCATCCGTTCCTCCAACGTCAACATCGCCCCTCCCGATTGAGGGGGACACCATGAACGGTAGGTCAGATTCGATCTGCCACCTGGATCAGTTTCCCACTGCCGGTGACATGAACGATCTGCGAGAGTGGGCAGCTGCCGAGATACATCAGATCTGGCCTCGGAAACTCGCTTTGGAGCAGTTGATCAACCGTTAGAGCCTGCTGATACGCGGCCAGAAAAACAGGCCTCGCTCGCACCCATCAGCAATAGCAGAAAGGTTTTCAGGTCCAGCTTGACTCCGACCGCTCGCGCCAAAGTGCGTTTGCCAGGTCGCTACAGTACGAGTATTTCACGCAGCCGCCGGCTACGGAAGGTTGCAAAGAAGAAGAACGCGGTCGCGCTGAAGCCTAGTGTGTTCGCAATTCAGGCGCGACCCGAGTGGGCAAGAGCTGCATTTAACTTAACAAATAACTGATTTTTTAGTGCACCCGAGCGCCGGCGAGTTTTGCCACCGGTATTGATGTGGGTATCTCCCCGCTAGTCTTGCTTCAGAGAGAATTCGTTTTCGCTAGCGGTCATGCGATGGACGGCGGTTGCTGGATTGTCATGAATTTTTTTCCCACCACCACTCAATCGTTGATCTGTGCCATAATACTGTTCAACTCCGGACTGTATTGAGTACAGAGATGACTTTGTCTTTATGCTCATAGGGGATGTGGCATGGCTCTGCACATATTATTCCGTAAGCTTCCTTGGCGTACCTCGATTTTGATGATTCCGATGTTGCTCGCTGCATCCGCAGCCCAGGCGCAAGTCATAGTGCTGCAGTCTACAGTCGGCCAGATCAAGGCCGGTTCAACATTGGCCAAGTCGACACAGGTTTCGATTCCAGAGGGTGGATCGATGACTGTCGTGCTCGCGAGTGGAGCAACGCGGACCATCAACGGGCCGTTTGCCGGCAAAGTTTCATCATTATCGTCTGGTGGCTCTTCGAATGCTGCGCTTTTCAACGCGGTCAAGAATTACATTAAGACAGGTGGCTCTTCACAAAAGAGGGTCGGTGCGTTGCGCAGTCTTGCCCCCGGTGCAAAGCCACGCTCCATTCGGGGATTGGCGCCAAAATTTTCGTGGACATCTGTTCCTGTATCCGCAAGCGGTGACTACTGCGTCCAGAAAGATGCGCTTCTAAAACTTGAGCGACAGCGAGCTGGCAAGCCCATGAAAGTCACTCTGGTTAACTTGCAGTCTACACGCCGTGTGCAGCTCACATTTGGATCTACCGATGCTGAGGTTAATTGGCCAGCCGAACTAACAATTCGCAATGCGTCATACGCGATACTCACAAAGGGGCGTGCTATGAAGCAAATCCGATTGCGATTAATTGCGCCGTTACCTGAAGCCGGGCAGACGTTGCAGGTTCTACATGGCCAACGCTGCAACAGTCAGTTCGGAGCCTACCTCAGAGGGTTTGCCGTCTCCAAAGAGTAAGGCACGAGGCGTTGGGACTACTAAAGGACACGTAGGCATGCCAGCTCTAGTCTGGTGTGCCCAGGTTGCTTGGTCCAAGTCACATTGATCGTTACCTCAGCTAGGCTCCTGATGGAGCGGGCGCGTGAAGTCTCGTCTTTTCTTGCGGTTCGGGATCAGCAACCGGAGCAGGCTCCGGTTGCTCGGGTTCAGGTGCCTCGACGGTGGCGTCAGTGCGCGGGTCGAGTTCGTATACTGCAGGGGTCGTTTGCGGAACCATAACAAATTCCTCTTTGTGCCGCGTAGGAATGCTGGAGCGAACCTGGATCCGCACCATCACCGCTGCGACTAGCAACACATGGAATAATGCCGTGGTTGCGAACAAGGCATTGGGCCCAAGAATGCCCATGGCGACGGAGCTGACAAACGGACCAATGACAGCGCCGATTGAGAAGATCAGCAATAATCCACCAGCGACTTCAACTGCACGTCGCTTGTTCACCAGATCATTGGCGTGCGCCAAGGCAAGCGTATAGAGAGGGAAGCTGGCAGCACCAAAGACAGCAACAAAGGCGAAGAGCAATATTGTCTGATCCGCATTTGTTGTAGCCAAAGCAATTCCGAAGGCAGCCGAGACAATTGCACCACCTGCAAGAAAGAAGCGACGTCCCAGGCGGTCTGACAGGCTGCCAATAGGCCACTGGGCAACCGCACCAGCAAGCACAGCCGTCGCCATGAATACGGCAACGTTCGCCAACTCAAAACCGATACCCTTTGCGTAGATAGGAAACATCATCCAGAACGCACCATTTGTGATGCCCGTTAGAAATGCCGCCGACCAAGCGACTGGCGAGATATAGAACAGCCAGCTAATGCGTAACTTGGCTCGCTTCGGTGGCACTGGCGCGATCGTGGCCGTAAGGGCGATCGGTAAAGCTGCAAGCGAGAACATGACCGCCACTAACGAGAAGAGCTCAAAGTCCGCAGGAGACTTTATGGAGATAAGCTGCATCTCGAACATGACCAAGAGCAAGTGGATGAGCGTATAGGCGCCGAGAACGCGTCCGCGCGTTTGTGTTTCAGATGCAGCCGACAACCAGCTCTCAATCACTAGGAATATACCAGCGAGTACGACACCGCTGACGAGTCTTAGGATCGTCTAGGCGATCGGATCAATGACGATGGCGTGCAGAAGCGGTATCGTTGCTGCGACCGCGGAGAAAGCCGCAAATGCCCGAATGAGCCCGACCCGCGCAATGACAACCGGCGCGAACATGCAGCCAGCGAGCTGTCCTAAAAAGTACGCGGACCCGAAGATGCCAATCTGCAGATCGGAAAAGCCTTCAAGCTGCGCTCTGAGCGGCAGAAGAACGCTTTGCAAGCCACCGCCAAGCATCAGAATAGCGGTCGCCAACAGCAAAGCTTTGACTGGCCGCAGTACGCCCGTCATCGCCATCTCGAACCTCGCTCCAGATGCACAGTGATTCAAATTGTGTGAAGTGAACGCGGCCATTCGATCACCGCCAAACCTAAGCCACGTTTATGCTTCTTCGGTGAGATGTAGAATGCCGAATTACGACGCGATTATTCCAAACGCGACATCGTAGTAAAAATCTTATCGGCAAGACAGAGTGGCTGGGTAGCTCAGAACTCGAATGCTGTAGGGCTTTGCGCAGAATCCTGAGGCAAAGGCCGTATCGGGTGACACGTCCTCTGCCCGGTTCCTACTCGGCTGCCACCCTGATTGGTGCCGGGTTATCTAGCTCCTCGAGCAAGGCGCGCTGGCGGTCCTTAGCCTTATCATAGTTTGCCTCTTTGACGTGGCCAAAGCCTTTAATTTCCATTGGTAGGCCTGCAAGCTGGGTTGTGACAGCGTGCCGTTCGCTCGTTAGCTTTGGAACAATGCGGTCCAGTAATGCCTCATACTCCGTAATCATCTGGCGCTCTTGCTTGCGCTCGCTTGTGTACCCGAAGATATCCCAAGTCCCACCGCGCAGGTGCTTGCCCTTGGCCAATAACCGGAACACACGCATCATCCATGGCCCGAATGTTATTTTGTAAGGATGACCGGTTTGCTTATCGCGCTTCCACCAGGAGAGAAGTGGTGGGGCAAGATGAAACTCCAGCTTGCGAACTCCATCAAACTTCTTTTTGAGGAGCGCCTCGAAATCGCCGCTAGTATACATGCGCGCGACTTCGTACTCGTCCTTGTAGGCAAGCAGTTTGTAGTAGCCGCGAGCCGCAGCCTCTGCCAGGCCAGAGCGCCCTGGTGCGAGTTCTTTCTCGCGCTCGGCAATCCAGTTGATCTTGGCGCGATACTTCGCTGCAAGAGCAGCATCTTGGTAATCTGTGAGCAGCGCCTCACGAAGTTTGACGATGTCGTCGAGCGTTTCGGGCTTCTCGGGTGCAGATCGATCTCTCGGCTTTGCAATTCTATCAAGCGCTTCGCGATCGTGACCAGCAAGACGACCGAAGCGGAAGGCCTGACGGTTCATTTCAACCGCAGCGCCATTCAACTTGATAGCTTCTTCGATTGACTCTGAGCTAACAGGTAGTTTGCCCATCTGATACGTCATGCCTAGCAAGAACATGTTTGACGCAATCGAGTCGCCGAACAGTTTCACTGCATAGTCTTGCGCATCAAGTGGAATAAGGTCACCGCCTCGTACTTGATCGGCAATCGAGTCAAGTAGCGTGCGCCCCGGTACTTGAAGGAGAGGATCTCGCGTGAAATCACCAGTCGTCATCTCATAGGTATTGACAATAACAGCGGTTGAATCTGGCTTGATGCTTTCCAGAACTTTGTTTGACGCTGTAACCACGAGGTCACCGCCCAGTATAACGTCTGCGCTCCCAGTACCAACCCGGATTGAATTAATGGCTTCCGAAGTGTCGGCGATCTTGAGGTGACATGCTACAGCACCACCCTTCTGAGCCAGGCCGGCCATATCAATACTGCCAAAGCCCTTCCCTTCAATATGGGCAGCTTGACCGACAACAGCAGAGATCGTCACAACGCCTGTGCCGCCAACTCCCGTGATAATAATCCCATATGGTGATTTGGTTTCAGGCAACTTGGGTTCAGGAAGACTGCCAAGCATGTCTGCAACGCCACTGTGAGCTGCAGCCGAGCCTTGTGCCTTCTTAGGTTTCGCACCATGCACTGTAACGAAGCTTGGGCAGAAGCCCTCGATGCATGAAAAGTCCTTGTTGCAAGCTGATTGATCGATCTGCCGCTTGCGGCCAATTTCCGTTTCCAATGGAAGCACGGCCACACAGTTGGATTTCACCCCGCAATCACCGCAGCCTTCACATACGGCTGGATTAATGAATGCGCGCTTGTCAGGATCTGGGAACGTGCCACGCTTGCGACGCCGCCGTTTTTCAGAGGCGCAAGTCTGATCATAGATCATCGCGCTCACGCCTTGCACTTGCGCCAATTCTTTTTGAACGGTCATGAGATCACGGCGATGATGGATCTTGACGCCCTGCGGGAAGCCCGTGTTGACCCCGTACTTCTCCGGTTCGTCAGTAACAACGTCAACGCGCTTCACGCCTTCGGCCACCAGTTGGGCCGCGATACTCTGAGGGGTTTGGCCACCATCCAGGGATTGTCCACCAGTCATGGCAACGGCGTCGTTGTAGAGAACTTTGTAGGTAACGTTGGTATTGGCAGCAACTGCCGAGCGAATAGCAAGACTGCCCGAATGAATGTACGTCCCGTCACCTAAGTTTTGGAAAACGTGATCGCGTGTTGAGAAGGGAAATTCTCCCACCCAATTGGCGCCTTCAGCGCCCATATGCGTAAAGCCCTCTGTCGATCTATCCATCCAACTCGCCATGTAATGGCAGCCGATACCGGCAAAGGCATGAGACCCGTCAGGGACTTTGGTCGATGAGTTGTGCGGGCAGCCGGCGCAGAAATAGGGTGTGCGAATGAAGGCTTCTGGCGTGACTGGCTTGTTGCCACGCAACTTTTTCATGTCCGAGACGAGGTGCTTGATACCCTCGCCTCCTAACTCTGCCTGGATTAGCCGTTCGCCGACCGCAATCGCGACTTCAGTGGTTTCAAGTGCAGCTTTGGCCGGAAACAGCCACTGACCGAACTCATCGCGCTTACCCACGATCTTTGGTCGCTCGTTAAGTTCGTAGAGGATCTCTTTGAGCTGAGCCTCGATCAGCGCTCGTTTCTCTTCAACGACAATTATCAGGTCCAGACCTTTGGCGAACTCTTTAATGCCCTGAGGTTCAAGTGGCCATGGCATCCCGACTTTGTAGAGTCTTAAACCGAGCTCGTTCGCGCGGACCTCATCGATGTCCAGCAGGTCCATTGCACCACGAACATCAAGGTAAGACTTGCCCGTGGAAACAATGCCGACCTTGGCGTCAGCACCACCGCTCGTAACCGTCTTGTCAATCCTATTGGCACGCGCGAAAGCACGAACAGCGTCAAGCTTGTAGTCGTGCAGCCGGGCTTCTTTTGCCAGCGGCTCATCGCCGAGCCGAACGTTAAGACCATCGGGCGGCATCTGAAAATCTTCGTCGCTGGGCAGTTGAACCTGTATGCGATCAATGCCGCCGTCGACGGTTGCTGTCGACTCGATATTGTCTTTGACGCATTTTAAGCCCACCCAGGTGCCGGCATAGCGAGACATGGCGTAGCCAAGCAATCCATAATCCAGAATCTCTTGTACCCCGCCAGGGTTGAGCACCGGGATCATAGCATCAACAAAAGCGAACTCTGATTGGTGAGCAGTCGTCGAGCTCTCGCATGTGTGATCATCACCCATCAAGGCAACCACCCCACCGTGCTTAGACGTGCCTGCATGATTGGCGTGGCGGAACGCATCGCCGCTGCGGTCTACGCCAGGTCCTTTGCCATACCAAAGGCCAAATACGCCGTCGTACTTGCCTTCACCGCGCAGCTCAGCTTGTTGCGTACCCCATATTGCCGTGGCCGCAAGATCTTCGTTCAGGCCCTGTTGATATACAATATCAGCGTCCTTCAGCATCTGTTCGACACGCAGGATCGCTCCTTCGAGGCCAGCAATAGGTGAGCCTCTATAGCCCGAGACGTAACCAGCCGTATTTAGCCCGGCCCTTCGATCGCGCTCCTTCTGCATCAGGAGAAGACGAACTATCGCTTGAGAACCGGTCAGGATCTGATGTGTGTCCGCAAGATCGAATTTACTATCCAGACTGGCAACGCGCTTTGGCATGTAACACCTTCGGTCCGTAACAGCTACGGTTCTGACAAGAGAACGACTGCAAGTGATCAAGTAGGTCAGCGATGCTGTCATAATAGGACGATAGTGACTATGACGAAAGTGTTAAATAATTGGCTTTCAGATCGTGAATATCAAGAAACTACGGTATTTCTATCGTAAATGTGCTGAAAATCATCTGTTGGGTGGACAACAAAAAAGACCAGCCGACCCGAATGCAGGAAGCAATGGGTTCGGCTGGTCGATCTGTCTTGAATGTTTGCCGTCGCTGCTGGAGCGACAAACCATCAATTAGGCGAGGTCGGAGACCTTGCCGCATTTCTCAGCGAGCAAGTAGTAGAAGGTGACGCGCTGCTTGCGTGAATCACCCTTCATCGTTTCACAGACGTCTTTGATCATCTTATCGAGATTAGCGTCTGAGTCAGCTAGGCCGAGCTTCTTCTTGCACCAGCTATCCCGCACGCGCGCCAAACTCGTCCTTTGACGAACAAGACACCAACGAAGAGTCCTTGCTCTTCAAAGCAATGCCCAGGTGTTTGACAATACCTGCCACAGCATTCTCATCGGCCTTGGCGGCATAGCGCTTTACGTCGTCCAGATATTCGGACATTCCAAAATCTCCTCTAGAATTCGGCTCCGCAAAGATTGCTGCCAGCCCAAACCAATCGAGACCGCAAGTTATCATGAGGTCCAACGGACATAGCGGGCAATCTGAGACTCAAAGACTGCCTGCAAATACTAGGGCAACATACGGTAATTTCGAGGCTTTTCTTAATGGAACTAAGGGATTAAGTTATACGAGTCCTACAGAAGTGTTGATTTTTCCATTTCCTGTAACCGATTGGCAAAAATACATATAGTTTTCGTATAAATCCCGGCTCTCTTTCGAAGATTCGGCGATCTGTCCCACCGCTTGCCTGGAAAGATGCTCGATGGCGCGTCTGACTTCATCTTGCCATTGACGGCGCTGTATTCCGCGATGCGCCAGCAATACCGGAGCGACTTCACGGTCATGTGCCATCTGTTCACTGACGCATTGATGGTAAGCTTCAGCAGTACAAATCTCGATCAGTGCTTTGTCAGAGTCAGAAAGTTGTTCCCATAGATCCAGGCTAAGTCCAAACGACAACACGTGACCGTTGCGCGCAATTCCGTCAGCAAACCAGAATTTGCTCTGACCTATGTGACCATCGGCCAATGCTGCTGTTTGGCCAACGGGGAGTTCTATTGCATCAGCCGCCGTGAGGGTTCCAGAGATTTGGAGACCTAGGCCCTGTCCGATAAGTGCCGTCAGGCCGGAAGCAAACAAGCGTTTGCCTTGTAAGTGCTCGAGTAAGACCAAGTCTGTATTGGACCACAAACCTGCCGCTCCGGAGTGTCCAACAGCGAATGGCTTGAACCCAAATTCTGCAGCAATGGCATCCCAGTGTAGCTGTCCACCACCGCCGCTGAGCCAGATCTTGTAGTCGTCCGGCCTAAGGCCTTGGTCTCCTGGCAATCCTGCAAAAAAGCCANAGCTAGGATGCGTTCCGAGATGCTCGGCCTCAGATCCAAAGTAGGCTTGTAAGTCCTTACCATCGAGGCGCTGGACGACCCCATCACCTGTCTCAACGAACTGGATCTCGACCCGGCCAGAACTTAGGTTACGCAGGGAAAGAGCAAGGCGGTCCGCACGATCCCTTAGGTAACCTTTCTGGAATTGAGGACCAAGAGCAGTCCTGATCTTCAGTTGTCCAGACCCGATCGCTGGTGCCGCAAGTGAAGGTGCGACTGAAACAGCCCCTGTTGCAGTCGCAGCAGCTGCCACGCCNCCTGATTTTAGAAATGTCCTGCGATCCATGCATATACTCCGCGGTCGCGCGCAATTTTGTTTCCGATCCATCAAAGCGGAAGGGCAACACAAAGACAACCGTGCCAGGCAAGTACAGCGAAATTGGTTCGATGTTGTGGCCAGGAAACGCTGAAACAGAGCAATACCTGACAACTCAGAATGAGCGCCCGAGTGTCAAGTTAAGGAAGCTATAGAATGCGGTCGGTCCAGTGTAACCGGCTATCCGCCCGATCTCTTGACCGTGGCGGAAAATAACAACGGTTGGGACNTGGCTCAAAGGCTCTTTTAGACCAGCAACTTTTGACATCGGGAGCCGGGCATCGAGGAACCGGATTGGCACGACTTTACCGCGACGAGAGAGGCGATAGCCAGGAAGACCATCGCGTCGAAACAGTCGGCAATAGGTGCAGTCCTTGACCTCAAAGACGATTATCTCGTCGCCGTTCGGATGCGGTTTCTTCGCTTGCTCCAGTCTTGCAGTCGCAGTCGTGGCGATTGCCATGTAAGCCACAACGAGTGCTGACAACGCCCGTAACCATAGTTTGGATGTCGAATTTTTTTCGGAACACTGCCATCTGGCCCATCTGCACTACAACAGACGACAACCCAGCAAGGGTAATGCCAGATCGCTATGGCCATAAAGCCGCTCGTTAAAATGGTTCACCTTGGGGGCGTTAATGATTAACGTGGCAATCGATAGCCATAGACAACGGTTTGTAATCTGTAGGCGTATCTNGGAGTTGAGACACGCAGCAGACCACANGTTTCGGGGGAAGCATGCGCGCGTTGTTACTAGTCGCTACTAGTTTTCTTGCCAGTCAAGCACTAGCTGAAACGGTCACGGCGAGGCTCGACACAGTCGGTTGCACCTATCACGACGTACTGTGGGACAAAACCGGTTACGATAAACAAGGTAAGCCAACGCCAGAGATGATTGGGCTCGAGATCTGTACCGGAATTGAACACGGTCAGAAGCTGGAGCTTTTCGAGCAGCAATCTTATGCTCCAGGTGGGCTCAAGATCGTGCGGATCGATGAAAAGCTGTATTTTGTTCGTGTCCGAGATGTGGCAACGGACAAGCAACTAGAACGTGAAGCCGCAAGAAAAGCTGCTGCTAAAGCGAAAGCTATCAGAGCAACGGCGCTTAAGAGGACAGCTGCGAAGGCAGCGGCCGCCAAATTTAAAAAACAGCCTGCTGCACAGTGAAGCTAAATTTTGGGTTAGCAGAGAGGGAGCCTGCAAAGCGGCGAGCGAAACATCGAGCGCTTGGGACTCCCGCTCGTGCTGCACAGGCTGTTTCGGGCTTTAGCTGTAGTACAGACTCTTCCACGTCACAGTTACTTTGGTGCCGACGCCTACGCGTCGATAGAGATCAGCGACGTCCTGGTTGAGCATACGAATGCAGCCTTTGGAGACCGGTTGCCCAATCGTCCAGGGAGCATCGGTCCCATGAATTCTGTAGAGGCTTGAGCCTAGATAAAGCGTGCGGTTGCCGAGTGGTTTCTTGGGATGCCCGCCAGGAACATAGGCCGGCAGATTTGGATTTTCTGCGCGCATGCTTGGCGTCGGAGTCCAAGTTGGGTTGACCCGCTTCTGAGAGATCCGCATGACGCCCTGCCATCTGCTTTGCGGGCGAGGCGTGGCTATTGGATAGCTGATCGCACGGCCTCGGGCATAGATGTAGTAGAGGCGACGATCAGTGAAGCTGGCAATGATCTGACCCGGCTTCAGACGCGGCGTGATGTTAATCAAAGCAGCAGGTTCAGCACCATTAGGTGTTTGGGGGGCAAACCAGTCGCCCGGCCACAATGAGAAGGNTTGTTGTGCGAAAGCTGGAATGGTGGTGGCTGCAACCGTCAGGGCCGCAGCAATAGCAGCGAGCGCAATTCGACGCCCGGAACGCAAACTCAACATGGATACTTTTGACCTTTAGATCTCCGTCGCACGTTTTGTGCTGACAGTTACTGGAACGCGAACCCTTTGCGACGAGGGCTTGGCATTTAGACTAAGCCCGTATGGTGAATAAAGTGCTTGCGTCTGTCTCGTTTTTCAGCAGGACTTCACGTTTTAGAAAGAGAGCTTCAGCCGCCGCTAATCNCCCCTATTAGACCTCCACTGAACGACAACGAGTCATCGATGAACAAGCAGGTAGATCCAGATCTCATTGAACCGGAGGTCGAGAAACAGATACTCGAAAAACTTCGACTGATCGAACAAGANCACGACGTGCAGATCTTGTTTGTAGTTGAGTCTGGCAGCAGGGCCTGGGGGTTCCCCTCACCAGATAGCGATTACGATGCCAGATTTGTCTACGCCCGCTCTGTCGATTGGTATTTATCGATTGATCCTGGTCGAGATGTGATCGAGCGGCTCTGTTCGGCTCTGATGTAGTTTTCCCTTCTAACTCATGGCGCCGGCGANGCATTGGCGGGGCGTAAGTCGCTCGCCGTCACGTTCAATCATGCGGCGCCAACCGAGGTGGCTGGGCAGATATTTCGAAGCG
>NZGY01000152.1:7543-67818 GCA_002689605.1 Filomicrobium sp. | reverse complement strand
CCATGGGTCCAGACTGTTCCTATCCAAGTAGGCATCATGGCTGGAATGCTCACGTCGTGTAAGGCGGGTCAGACCGGACGCTTACATCAAGAATGAATAGAAAAGCGGATGGTCGGGCGCAGTTGGCCCGGCAGCGAAAAGCAAAGGTTCAAGGTTGGTTGTAGCGTCAGATACGCCTAACCATTCGCGATGATGGTGGCGGTCTCGTCAGGCATGGTCAGCATCGGGTAGTGCCCCGTGTCGAGGACATGCCACTTGCCAGAAAGCTTATCACAGGTCCGGCGAATGTGGGCTTCCCCAGGATTGGCCGCGCCGGAGCAGTATACAACTGATGCATCCCAGGTCTCGTCCCAGAAGGTCTTTAAGTTGACTGGCTGATAGAAGACAGCTTTGGGCTGCAAGGTGAAGCGCTCCGCTGTCCAACTGCGCAACTCCGGATCAAGATCTGTGAGCAATCGGCCCTCCGCATCTTCCTTGGATGGGCCGACACCCAAATCAGTCTCGATCGCCGCCGGCCGGGTGACGATATCGCGGATCTTTTCGCCGTCGAGCAAAGCCAGCGCATCGACGAAGGCGAGTCGGCCGATGCGCTCGCGCGCTTCTTGTGCTGCGCGCGCCATCACCATGCCGCCGCTCGATGTTGCCGCCAGCACAACATCCTTGAGGTCATAGTAGTGGAGCAGCTGTACGATCTCATCAGCGTGGGTCTCGGTTGTGATCCCGGCGCGCATTTGATGGGCGCGTTCGGCACAACCATCCAAGGTCGGCGATAATACAGTGTGGCCGGCCTCGGTGAGACGACGCGCAACCTGCTGCCAGATCCAGCCGCCCTGATAGGCTCCATGTATAAGGACAATCGATGCCATGTTCGCGCACTCCCAGTCGTCAATTCGCGCATCACTTTAGAAGTGGACGGACCCTGGCCGCCATTGCAAATTCGGTGTGGGCGATCGTCCATGGGATTTCGGGTAAACCAGCTGTTGACCCATCAGGCGCGGCGGACTGCTATGATCCGCAAAATGCCTGTTGCTCGAAAACTCAGAGGATAGCCGTGAAGACAGTTGGTATAGGGTTTTACTGGGATGATCTCACCGAGGGCTACAAGTTCCGGACGCTCAATCGGACGATCACCGAGGCTGACCTCGTTCAGTTCATTGGCGTCACCGGCATGGTCGAGACGATTTTCACGGATCTTTCTTTCAATGACCACCATGGTGCCATTCAGGGCCGCGTTGTACCGGCGGCCTGCACTTACACCATCATCGAGGGTTTGCTTGTTCAGTCGACGATGCAGACCACGGGGCTGGCGTTGCTTGAAGTTGAGAAGAAAATTCTGAAACCGGTCTTCGCCGGCGATACCGTGCATGCCGAAGTGGAAGTGCTCAATGTCCGGCCGACCAGTAAGGGCAACCGCGGCATCGTCACGACGATGAACAACATCGTCAATCAGGACGGTGTCACGGTGATCGCCTACAAGGCCGTGCGCATGATGGCGGGCCGTCCGGCGGACACTGAAGCATAAACTGTCGTCAAGAGACACCTCTGACACGAGCGCTGACAAAGAAGGAAGCAAAACAATGAAAGTCGGACTTGCAACGCCATTGCCGGCCTACACCATCGATCCCGCCTTCATGGGGCGTAAGGCGGAGGAACTGGGCTTTGACTCGCTTTGGTATGCCGAGCACCCGGCGACACCTGTTGAGAGCAATAGCCCGTTTCCGTCAACAGGTGGTGAGATCCCTTGGACATACTCGCATTTCGACGAGCCCTACATCGCTCTTGCCCGCGCTTCAGCGGTAACGTCAAAGCTTCTCTTGGGAACAGGCATCACGCTGGTTCCGCAACGCAATCCACTGATCTTGGCCAAAGAGGTTGCATCCCTCGACTTTCATAGCGGCGGCCGCTTCCTGTTTGGCATTGGCACCGGCTGGCTCAGAGAAGAAGTTGAGATCTTCGGTGGTGATTTCCCGAAACGATGGACCCAGACGCGTGAGGCTCTCGACGTCATGAAGGCCCTCTGGTCCAATGATGAAGCCGATTTTGACGGCAAGTACTTCAAGTTCCCAAAGGTCCGTTCGTTCCCGAAGCCCGCCCAGAAACCTTGGCCACCGATCATCATTGGCGGCATGGCACCAAAGGTGATCGAACGTATTGTGGCTCATGCTGATGGCTGGTTGCCCAACCGGATCAGTTTTGAAGAACTCAAGGATAAGCGCGCCGAGTTGAATGAACGCGCGACGGCTGCAGGACGTGATCCAAAGAAGATTGAGATTTCGATCTTTGGGCAAGCACCTGAGCGCAATTTGATCGAGCGTTACATCGAAGCCGGTGCTGACCGCGTTGTGGTGCGCCCAACCCACGTCGAGACGGAAGCAGAAATGGGTAAGCAGCTCGACGATATTGCCAAGGCTGTATTCTAACAAGGCTGTTTTTCTAGTACGGGGAGCGCAGTGATGCGAGGACTTCAAGGTAAGGCTGCCATTGTCACCGGCGGTGGCAGCGGTATCGGGCGCGCCATTTGCCAGCGCATGGGTGAAGAAGGCTGCAAGGTTGGCGTCTTCGACATCAACAAGGCCGGTGCGGAGGAGACAGCAGGACTGATCACCGCGGTGGGTGGCACCGCCGAGGCTTTCGAGGCGGACATCTCTGATCTTGGTGCCGTACAGTCAGCGGTCGCGTCTTTCGAGAGCGCCCTCGGCCCGACGGATATCCTGATCAACAACGCCGGCTGGGACAAGATCGTGCCATTCCTGCAAACCGACCCGGAGCTTTGGAAGAAAGTCATCGACATCAACCTCTACGGGCCGATCCACATGCACTTTGCCGTGCTGCCGGGCATGGTCGAGCGCAAGGCGGGTTGCGTGGTGAATATCTCATCCGATGCCGGGCGGGTTGGTTCCTCCGGTGAGGCCGTCTACTCAGCAGCCAAGGGTGGGATAGTGGCATTCGGCAAGACGCTGTCACGCGAGCTAACGCGCGCCGGCATCCGCATAAACACAGTCTGCCCGGGTCCAACGGATACGCCACTCTTCGCACAAGTGGCGGAAGGTGATGCCGGCCAGAAGATTGTTGATGGATTGCAGCGTGCGATCCCGATGCGCCGTCTCGGACAGCCGGATGATTATCCGGGCATCATTGCGTTTCTTGCGAGTGACGATGCCGCCTACATAACCGGTCAGACGATCAGTGTATCCGGTGGCCTAACAATGCACGGTTAGTGATAACCCGGGAGCTCCCATGGACTTCGAACTCTCTGACGAACAACTGGCCATGCAGGAGACCGCGCGCCGATTTGCGCGTGAGAAACTCCAGCCGCAGTATCAGGAAGCCGATCGCACCGCGACGCTCAATCGTGACCTCGTCAAGGAGATGGGCGCGTTAGGACTGATCGGTGTCGAACTGCCAGAAGAATTCGGCGGCTTAGGTGCGTCGAGTGTAACTGCAGGCGTCATTATGGATGAAATTGCCTACGGCGATTTCCCAATGAGTTATGTGCAGTTGGTCAGCGGCCTACTCGGCGATATCGTCGCCAAGTTCGGTGCGCAGGATCTGGCTGCTGAGTGGGTTCCCAAAATAGTGCAGGGTGAAACGATCATCGGCCTGGGATTGACGGAACCTCGCGGTGGCTCAGATGCAGCCAACCTCGTCGTCAGCGCCAAAAAATCCGGCAATGGTTATGTGCTGCGCGGCGAGAAAACCTCGATGAGTTTCGCAGGCGAGGCAGACGTTGCGCTGATCTTCGCGCGGACGGGAGAGCCAGGTTCCGGTGCACGTGGCGTCAGCGGCTTCTTTGTTGATCTCAATCAGTCTTGTATTACCCGAACGAAGTTTGAGGATTTCGGAACCAAGTCTGTGTCACGTGGCTCGGTGTTCTTCGATGATGTCTTCGTGCCGCCCGAATGCTTGCTTGGCGAAGAAGGCAAAGGCTTTTCCCAAATCATGAGCGGCTTTGATTATTCGCGTGCGCTCATCGCACTTGAGTGCCATGGTGCAGCGCGCGCCTCGCTTGATGAAACTTGGGAGTACACCAAAGAGCGCGAGACGTTTGGAGCGCCGATTGCGCAATACCAGGGCGTGACCTTCCCGCTGGCTGAATCCGAAACGCAGCTGACCATGCTCAAGCTGCTCGCTTATCACACGCTCGCGTTGCGCGATGCCGGTAAACCGCACACCTCGGAAGCCGCGATGTGCAAGTGGTATGGCCCGAAGATCTGCGTTGACATCATCCATCAGTGTCTGATCACCAATGGTCACTACGGCTACACGATGAACCTGCCACATCAACAACGCCTGCGCGATGTCATGGGCCTCGAGATCGGGGATGGCACGGCGCAGATCCAGAAGCTGGTGATTGCCCGCGAAAAGATTGGCCGTANGGCCGTCCAGTATTCCAAGGAAGCCCGCGCCTATGTGGCAGAGCCAGACAAGCCAAAGGCAGCCGAATGACATGAGCGAGCCTGTCATCATAACAGTGGAGGGCCGCGTCGGAGTCATCGAACTAGCGCGCCCCGACAAATTCAACTGCCTCTACCGGCGCGCGTGGGAGTTGATCGCCGCCGCACGCGAAGACTTCGAGAAGAACAACGACGTGCGTGCCATTCTCATNCGGGCTCAGGGNAAGAACTTCTGCANAGGTGCAGATCTGGACGAGGTCAAATCGATCCGCGGTNNCGAGGCTAAGGTCCGTTCTTTGATGGACCTGGGTCACGGCACGCTGCTTGCGCTGGAGGCCAGCCCATTGCCCGTTGTTGCTGCCGTGCAAGGTCTGGCGCTTGCCGGCGGGCTTGAATTGATGCTCGGCGCCGACGTCGTCTTTGCAGCAAAGAGTGCCNGGCTCGGTGACCANCATGCCCAGTACGGTCTGATACCAGGTTGGGGTAGCAGCCAGCGGCNTCCGCGTCTTATCGGATTGCGCCGTGCGCTGGATCTCATGTACTCAGGCAAATGGCTGACGGCTGATGAAGCGCTCGCGATTGGCCTGGTCAATTACGTAGTCGACGACGACGCGCTACAAGACGAGGCAATGGCTTACGCAGCGAAACTAAGCGAACGAAGTCGTCAGGGCCTGGCTGAAATNAAGCNACTGGCGCGCGACGGCCTTGGTCTTAGCAACACGGACGCTATGGCACTCGAAGNGGAAGCCGCAGCGCGCCATATCGTCGGCCCTGACACCGCCGAAGGTCTCGCAGCCTTTGAAGCCAGACGCAAACCGGTTTTCAATTGACGCCTTTCAGATATCCAGACAACCACTAAAGATACAGGAGTATCGCAATGACCGACCGTTACGCCGCTTTCGACAAGCTGCGCATTGAGCGGCCCGCCGACGGCATTCTCAAGATTACTTTCGACAATCCCGAGACTTACAACTCAGTTGACCAGGAAACCCATACGCAGTTGACCTATATCTGGCGCGAGATCGACGCCGACCCAACCGTGCGCTCCGTTATCGTAACGGGCGAGGGAAGGGCCTTCTCAGCGGGCGGTGACTTTGGGTTGATTGAGAAGATCATCGAAGATCCGCAGACACGCATGGCGACTTGGAAGGAAGCGCGCGACCTCGTTTATAACATTATCAACTGTAACAAAGTTATTGTTTCNGCCATCAATGGTCCGGCTGTTGGTGCGGGCTTGGTNGTNGGCCTACTGGCTGACGTGTCNATCGCCGGCAANGCTGCCCGCATTGTCGATGGTCATACCAGACTGGGCGTTGCTGCCGGCGATGCTGCCTGCATTATCTGGCCCCTACTCTGCGGCATAGCCAAAGCCAAGTATTACCTCCTGACATGCAAGCCGCTGAAAGGCGANGAAGCTGAGCGCATTGGTCTTGTCTCCATGTGCGTCGAAGANGACAAGCTGCAGGAAACGGCCATGGAGGTTGCAACGGAACTGGCCAACGGCGCACAAAGCGCGATCCGTTGGACAAAGTATGCGCTCAACAACTGGCTGCGGATGGCAGGCCCAACGTTTGACACATCCACCGCGCTTGAGATTCTCGGGTTCGCCGGTGAAGAAGTGAAGGAAGGCCTGGCCGCGCACAAGGAGAAGCGCAAGCCGGACTTCCCGAAAGACTGNCCGGTCTAACTCGTCACAAGTTGTATAGCGAAAGGACATNGCCGCAATGACTGACACCNACGGCATGTCAGATGCNCAGATGCTGGAGCGCGCCACCGTTTATCGTGAGGNCTTGTTCNCGGATAAGGTCGTGCTTGTCTCGGGCGGTGGTAGCGGTCTCGGTAAGGCGACAGCGCTCCTGTTCGCAAGGCTTGGAGCGAAGTTGATCATTTGCGGTCGCGATCAAGAAAAGCTTTCAGGTATCGCCAAGCTCTTCGACGACAACGGCATGTCGCTNGATACTCATGCCATGACGATCCGCGACGCGGATGCTGTTGANGAGATGATGGAGGCAATCTGGTCAACGCACGGACGTATCGACGTGCTGGTCAACAATGCCGGAGGTCAATATGCACAGCCCGCTGTTGAGCTTTCGGTCAAAGGCTGGCAGGCCGTCGTCGACACCAACCTGAATGGCACGTGGTACATGAGCCAGACAGCGGCGAAACGATGGATTGCGAACGAGCAGTCCGGCGCCATCATCAATGTCGTCGCAGACATTTGGCGTGGCCTGCCGCAAATGGCGCACACGGCGGCTGCGCGCGCCGGCGTCATCTATATGACCAAGACCGTCGCAGTCGAATGGGCGCCACATAATATTCGCGTCAACTGCATGGCACCGGGCTGCTGTGAATCATCGGCATTCGGGCGCTANTCCGATGAGGGGNGAAATACGTTCTGGCATTCCAACCCGATGCGGCGCGCTGGCGATGAATGGGATGTTGCTGAATCCATCATCTATCTTNCTGCGCCCTCCGGAAAGTTTATCACCGGCGAAGTGATTACGGTGGACGGCGGCCAGCAGTTATGGGGAGATCCTTGGCCCGCTGGTCGGCCGCAGTATTTTGAGCACGANTACACGGGGACGCGCTACCCTGACGAGAAATGATTGGGCGTGTCGCGGGCTTACTTATCAAAGATTGATAGATTGAGAGGGCGGATCTCACCCATCCAGGTTGCCCAGTCGCGGTGATCCAACAGTGCATTGCCGGTTTCCGGATGAAGGAACACGACAAGGCCGTCGCGATTGAGCATCAGCCAGCTCGTCACATCGGCAAACTTCTCAGGCCCGAACGCCAACTGGCAGCTCCAATCGGGGTGTGGACCGACTGGTTTCTCGTGGACACGCCCCATCTCNACGTCAAACAAATCTCNACATGTTTCACAAATCTTGCGCGCTTTATCGATCGTATNGGCGTCAAAATAGATGTGAGCGTGGTAGCCTTCGATTGCGNCGCTCATGATNGCCCTTCTAAGAATCTTTCGATTGCGGGTGCGATCCGTGTTGGATTGTTCACTGGACCCATATGGTCGACGTCAGCAATCAATTCAACTTCGCCCGNTGGGATTAACTCGGCTGCTCGCGCCGCCGTCAGATNGATGAGCGGCGGTGATCGCTCACCGACCAAGATCAGGGTTGGCAGATTGATTGCCCGCAGCAACTCTTCTTCTANCGGATAATAAGACGTTGCCGCTGTTTCTGCGACCAAGGTCTCGGCTAGTCCAATGAATTGCTTGCGAACGGTCTCCGGCAGTTTATGCCACGGCTGGCCATTCCAAGCTTCAATGAAGGCTTGCACGCCTGCTTCCGGCCTTCCAGCTGCGACCTCTGCCTGGAACTTCGCGATAATTGCCCGATCCCATTCAAGTGCGACGCGTTCTGCGTCAACATCCGGCCTTAGCAACGTGACCAGGATGGGATCATAGAGAATGAGCGCTTTCAACTTGCGAGCATCGCGATCCACGCTGCCAATGGCGCTGNGCAAGCCTATCAGGCCGCCCATAGAATGACCGAACAATACGGTATCATCCGCATTGGCNTCTGCGATCATGGCATCGATTGCAGCGACGTTGCGAGCAACCAGATCGCCTTCGGCCTCGATCAACGTGGAGCCGTAACCAATCCGAGCCGCGGCCACAAACCGGCGCTGCTCGGTCATGAGCAGCTGCACCAGTCGATCAAAAGCGTGTGGTCCAGCTCCTGAGGCATGCACCATGACGAATGCCTGCTGGCCGTCACCATGCTCAACAGTTTCGATCTGACCAACTTTGGTTTTAACAATCGGAATTGATTGAGATTTGTTTCCTACGGACGCCCGGTGACATTACGATTTGCCCCTATCCAGACATACGNTCTCCANACTAACTTTTAAAGCTCACCCAGGCACCTCTGAGCGCCAAGGGCAAGGTCTCTGNATCTGCACCCTGGAATGCCGCGCAGCGAGCGATCACACTGGGAGTTTGTCAATCGCCCCTGAAATGATGTGCCTCGTCCGGTTTGTTTCGGTGCAAACAGACCTTCGGTCGCCTTGTTGGGGAAACTACTGCCGCTTATACCAGAGCTAGAGAAACAAATTGTTCGGCAAAGCAGCATACGCCGATCCCCGATAGTTAGAGGATGATTGATGGGCACGAATGCCGACTACCAAGGACGGATTGAAGACGACCGGTTTATTACCGGGCAAGGGTGCTATGTCGCCGATGTCCAGATCGAAAACGTTGCTCATGCTTATGTCGTGCGCTCGACGCTAGCCCACGCAAAGATCAACGCCATTCATACTGATGATGCCAGGGCTGCGCCTGGGGTCCTTGCTGTTTACACGGCTGCTGACTTGGCGGCAGACGGGATCGGCGATCAANCTTGCGGCGTCACACATCCTCGCCCCGATGGCCAGGAAGCCTTCCAGGCCTGCCGCCGCATTCTAGCCCGCGATCGCATCCTACACCTCGGCGAGGCTGTGGCGCTTGTCGTTGCTGAAACGAAGCAGGCCGCAGTGGATGCCGGCGAACTCGTAGATATTGATGCGGACGAACTCGATGTCGTTGTTGATACGATTGGTGCTCAAGCCGAGGGGGCGCCGCTTGTTTGGGATGAGGTTCCAGGCAACGTCGCCTTTGTCTGGCAAAAGGGCGACGAGGCAGCGCTCGCAGCAGCCAAGACACAAGCAGCTCAGGTTACAAGATTGGAAAGTCACGTCACCCGCGTCGTGGTCAATTCGATGGAACCGCGCGGCACACTAGCCTACATGGAAGATGGTCGTCTTGTGGTGCAGTCATCAACACAGAACCACTTTCCGATCAGAGGTGGCCTTGCCAGCCTGCTCAACATGGACCCCGATCAGATCAGAGTTCTAGCGAGCGATGTCGGTGGCTCCTTCGGAATGAAGAGCGGCGTCTATCCAGAAGATGTTCTTGTCAGCTGGGCTNCNNGCAAGCTCAACCGTCCAGTGCGCTGGATCGCAGATCGCATCGAGGGCTTCCAATCCGATGAACATGGCCGCGATGTGCGACTTACGGTGGACCTCGCTCTCGACGGGGACGGAAAGTTCCTNGGNCTGAAAGTTGTCTGTCACTGCAATATCGGTGCGTTCCTATCTCGCCGATCTCTCAACATGATCGGCAACTTTGGCGGCATCGCGGGTGTCTATAAGATCGGCACCATCGTTGGCGAAGTGCATGGCATCCANACACANACNCAAGTGACCGCGCCTTACCGCGGTGCGGGACGGCCTGAGGCCACATTTGCAATTGAGCGNGTCATCGATCTCGCAGCACGTGAGATGGGGATCGNTCCGTTTGAACTGCGTCGACGGAATCTCATCCAGCCAGAAGAGATGCCCTACGATACCGGTTTCACATTCAAGTATGACTGTGGTGAGTTTGAACAGAACATGGTTGAGGTCGCCAAAGTGGCCGACCATGGCGGTTTTGAAGCGCGTCGGGAAGAGGCGGCTCAGCGCGGCAAGCTTCGTGGCATCGGGATGTCCAATCCNATCGAGGTNGCAGGCGGCCCGTTTGTCAAACCAGGCAAAGACCAATCCCGATTGCATATCTCCGGCGACGGAACTGTCACGCTTTTCTCCGGGATTATGTCCGTTGGGCAGGGGACAGANACAGCCTTTTCNAACNTGGTTGCNGAGCGCTTNGGCATACCGGTNGAGCAAGTCATCTACAAACAAGGCGACACAGANTTATTGAGCGCAGGGCGCGGCAATGGTGGTTCCAGCGCGATACCGGTCGGCGCATCATCCGTCATGATCACAAGTGACAATCTGATTGAAGCTGCCAAGCCTTTGGCTGCCGAGATGTTGCAGGCATCAGCTGAGCAGGTGGCATTTGCGGCAGGAACATTCACCGTGCAAGGAGCGACCAGCTCAGTCCATCTAAACGAGCTCGCTGCCTTCGCGGCGGAAAAGGATCCTGCAGGCCTGACAGCAGAAGGTGAGTTTGAGCCATCTGCCGTGACGTTCCCGAATGGATGCCACATGTGTGAGGTGGAGATCGATCCCACAACCGGCGCAATCGGGATTGTGCGTTACAGTGTTTGTGAAGACATCGGCACGGTTCTCAACCCAACATTGGCACAGGGACAGATGCATGGCGGCATCGTTCAGGGTGCAGGACAGGCCCTGCTTGAGAACACCGTGCATGATCCGGAGTCTGGTCAACTTCTTAGTGCCTCGTTTATGGATTACACCATGCCACGTGCGGACGACTTTCCGTCATTTCAGTTTGTGACACGTGATGTGCCGACCAAGGTCAACCCCGTTGGTGCCAAGGGCATTGGTGAGGCCGGTTCAGTTGGCTCTATTGCAGCGACCATCAATGCCGTATGCGATGCGCTCGCGCCTCTGGGCATCCATCACATCGAAATGCCGGCAACACCTGACAAGATCTGGGCCGCAATTCAGGAAGCGAAACTGAATTCTTAATATATTTTGATGTGGGTGGACTGGATGATCTCGATTTCCAGATTGCCAATGCTCTGGACGGTGGTTTGTTTTTGTCTTGCAGGCGTATTGAGTTCACCACATATCGCAGTGGCGCAGAAACAAGCAGAGGAAATTCAACGCGAACAGAAGCTGCGGGACGAAGCTCTCAACACACTGGATACCCTGGGAGACCTTCTGAAGTCGCGCGTTGAGCAACTGGCCGCGATTGAAGAACTGACCAATGAGCTTAAGGCCACAAAAGAAGAGGCCATCAAAAAAACAGTTGAAGAGAAGATCAAGGCGGAAAACGCAAATCTTGTTAAGCTCGACAAACAGATCTCAGCGCTGACGACGGCGGTTACTGAAGAAGAAGCCAACGGCGATCAGAACCAGAAATTCAATCTCCAAGCCGAACTCGAGAGCCTTGTTCAGGCCTTCGTCAAGATGATGAAGGATGCAACCGAAAACGCGCGCCAGATTGAAAGCCTGAGACGATCTCTTATCACGGCGGAGAAGCAGCAGGAGCTTGCCCTACGGGCGGTCGAGCGTTTGAAGTTTTGCTGTCAGTGGAAGACGACAAGTTTCAGATCACCTCGGCATTGAGCGAGAGTAGCGATAGTGAGAAGGCATCGAAGAAGCCCAAGAAATCGCCAACGCGCGAACACTTGTCGAAGCTCCTGAAGACATGGGAAGAACGGCAACAAGAAGCCAAGAACCTGCAAGAGACGGCCGAGCAACAGCTCACCGTTGGCATGGATCAACAATCGCGCAGCTCCGGTGGACTGGGAACCTACGCCACACAGTTCTTCCGCAATCGTGGTTTGAACCTCCTGCTCGCTATTTCAGCATTTGGTGGCGTGTTCGTGGTGATGGGATTGATCGCACGCCTCGCGGGCTGGCTTCAGCACCGACAAGGCATCCCGCGCAGTTTCGCAACCCGCCTTGCCGGATTGCTCTTCAAGGTCGCGACCGCCATTGTTGCGTTCCTGGCGATGCTCGCTGTCTTTAACATTATGAACGACTGGCTGTTGCTCGGCATCGCATCCGTGTTTGCCATTGCCACCGCTTGGGTTGGTCTCAAGATGCTGCCCAACATCAGCGAGCAGATCACGCTGCTTTTGAACCTCGGCGCCGTGCAGGAGGGGGAGCGGATCATGTTGGCAGGCGTGCCTTGGCGGGTGCAGCGCCTGGACTTTTACACCGACCTCGTTAATCCAGCATTGGACGGCGGAACCTTTACATTGCCTGTTCGCGAACTCGTCGGGTTGCATTCTCGCCCGGCTGCAAAAGACGAAGCATGGTTTCCAACCCGCAAAGGTGACTGGGTCCAAATTAAGGACGACCAGATTGCCCGCGTGCTCAACCAGACGCCAGAACTGGTGCAGGTTGAAGAAATCGGTGGTTCGATCGTGACGTTCGAGACAACAGCCTTTCCTTCTGAAGCACCACGCAACCTATCTTCGGGTTACCGCATCCAAACAGAGTTTGGTCTGGACTATCGTCACCAGGCAATTGCAACGGATGAAATTCCTGACAAGCTAGGCCTCCATGTAGAGAATGGTTTGAAAGACCTGCTCGGTAGCGAAGGCGTTGCCAATGTCGATGTGGATCTTATCAATCTTGGCGACTCAGCGATCGTGTTCGAGGTGGAGGCTGTCATTCACGGACAGTTTGCTTCGCGTTACGAAGATGTGGAGCGTGAGATTGCGCGCCTCGTCGTTGAAGCCTGCAACAAACATGAGTGGTCTATTCCATTCCCGCAGATGGTCGTTCATCGGGCGAGTTGAATTAGGCAGGAAGAATAGTTCGCAGGCTCTACCTGTTGAATGTTCAACAAGTCAATACTCAATGTGAAGGGCGCAACTTGCTATTGCTTGCCAGCCACAATGTCGCCTTCCGAGGTGGCATTCAAGTTCTCTCACCATGTTTTCATGTGAGTAGAAGAATTGCTCTACGGGGCAAATAAGAGTATTCTTCAGCTCCGAGAGTAACAACTTTATGGCGTGGCGATGCCAACAACATATGAGGCTCTTACAGAAGCGGGCACCCCCTCGCTTGAACTTCGGATATGCACGTCGCAACCCGTTGAACTAATGCACCTGATTGGAGCCTTCACGGGAATCTCTAACCAATTTGAAACGTTCATCAAGCGAGAACACTCAGACTTTGAAGGTGCAGTGTCCTTGTACGTTCGCGAGATTCGAGCAGGTTCAATTATCCTTGAGCTGGTTCCCATTTTGCAGCCACTCGTGTCAGATATTAACGCAATACTGGTGATTGATCATTTCATAGAACGCACAAGAGAAATCATAGGGATCTATGCAAATGGCAAGTGAGATCCCAATCTTAAGCAACCGGCGCTGAAAGACCTCAAAAATACTGTGCGTATAATCGCTACAGATCCTGATGCTACCGCACAATTGTCATCGGCTGAATACCACCGGACTAAGACGACAGAACGGGCAACTTTCGAATTTGATACTGCTATCGCTCGCGCTGCACAGCAGACGCTTGAGAGACACAGGGTGGAAATTGAGCTACCTGCGCTTGAACTGCACGAGAATGTTCTGCTCCGGTTTTTTCAGTCAAACCTTAAAGAGGGAGCACCGGGCAAGAAAACAGGCGAACGAGTGGTGATTGAGGTTGTCCACCCAAAGGATTTAGCAGTGACTTACGAGACTGATCTCGTGAGAGATCGCATAAAGCACGAGATGTCTAACGGCGATCGCAATGTTTATAAGCTGGGCTTTCTGGTTGACTGCTACGTAGAGAAGTCCAACGGTCGTCCCGTCCTTTATCGAGTTACTGATATACACGAAGTATTCGAAATTCCAGACGACTAGGTTGCTTGGTCTGCACTTCCTCATGTGAAATAATTCTCAGCTTCTCGCGATGATGATGCGACATATGTTAGGCAGCCGGAGCATACTTTCGACCGACTAAAGTCAGAGCCGCCTTGGCTTCTGCAAAGCTACCAGAGCCGTGTTTGAATTTCCATTTGGTATCAAATTGTCTCTGACTCTAAACCAAAGAGCGTGGGTCACCCCCATCTAACAATAATATTGGACTATCGAGACTACTATGGAGCAGTTGCCCTACATCTTCGCCCGCTCGTCAGTTGATTGCTGTGCGAAGAACGATGTCTTCGGATACTGCGGTGTTTCAACTTCATAGGCTTCGCTGCGGATCTGGCCGCGGTCTTCACCGCGCACGAATACACCCTGATGCTTCGTCGGAACAGGGTTGGGTGTCAGCGGAATGGCGTCGCCGGCCGAGTAAACGCAGATGATGAGTGTCCGGGGATCGTCCGACCTGTTCGGGACGGAACCGTGCGCCAATCGCGTATGCATCAGGCAAACAGAACCCGCCGGCCCCATGCACTTCACCGAAGCTGCCTGCATGTCCGCCGCAACCTTCTCATCGACAGCGCCGGTGAATGTTCCATCCTGCCAGATCGAATGAAGCTGACCTTTGTGCGAGCCATTGAGAACTTCCAGCGGTCCGTTGTCATCGGTCACGTCATCGACCATCAGCAGCGCGGTAACGACATCCGAGTTCGAGTGCGGCGTGAACAGGAAGTCCTGATGCCACTTCACTTCCGTTGCTGCGCCAGGCAGCTTTGAATTGATCTTGGTGCGGTGAAGCTTCACGTCCAGCCCGATGAGGTCGGCAACCATATCGGTCATCCGACTGTTGGCCATGGCTTCATAGTAGGCATCAGACACCTCGGTCGGGGCCTGGACGCGGCGCGACGCTGGATTGTCGGCGGAATGCCCAGGTTGCACATCAAAGCGAATGCGGCCATCCAAAGTCTCGCCATAAGGCGCCTCATGGGCGCGGCTTTCTTCGACCCATCCGTCAAAATCTCGCTTCAAGCCTTGCAGCTGTTCCGGTGTCACTGCGTTCTCAACGGTCAACACGCCATCGCGCCAAAACTGATCGATTTGTTCCTGAGATAAGATCGCCATAGATCACGCGCCTTTCGAATTTTGGTCTCGCAGGATTGTGCCGCCCACCTCCAAAATATCAAGCCGTGGACTGACGCAGCTGACCGTCTCGCGACTTTGCCACCCGCTAGGTTGCCGAGCTGACTGGCGATACAGTCGAACCACGGACCAGCAGTTCCCCTGACATACGTTGCGAGCGCTCACTGTCCGTGAAGCCGTCATCAATCATATCGACAATTGTCTTTGCTGCGCTCTGGGCGATCTCGGCCGCAGGAATACGAATTGTGGTCAGGCCTGGTTCGAGTGCGGCTGAGCCGTGAAAATCACCAATACCGATAATTGAGAGTTCCTCAGGAACACGTACGCCGACAGAAAGGGCGGCATACATCGCCGCTTGGGCAATAATGTCGTTTCCCGCAAGCACGGCAGTTGGTGGCGGCAGGTCTTGGAGGAGTTCTCGTACGCGCTGCTTGGCAATATCGATGTCATAGGGGCATTCAACATCGCGGTTAAGTGCTGCCGAAGCCCCAGCCTTGGCCAATTCCGCACGAGCACCGTGGCGGCGATCCGCAGCACGATCGTTATTGCTGCCTGCGGGGAACAGGCACGCAATTTCGCGATGACCCAGCTCCAACAAATGGCGCGCTGCAAGCCGGCCGAGCTCGCGATTGTCAATACCTACGGATGGAATGCGCAGCTCGCGACTCCAGTTCCAAACAGTCAGTGCCGGCATGTTGTTGACGTCGAGAAGATGGAATGTCTCTGAGTCATGTTCAGCACCGACCAAGACAACACCGTCCACCTGATGCTCAAGCAAAGTCCGGACGAGATCGACTTCGTTAACAAGATCGTACCCATGGGATGAGATCAGCAGCGAATAATCATGCTGCATCAGTGAGGACGAGAATTCCTGGATGAGTTCTGCGAAAATCGCGTTATCGACGGTTGGCACCACGAGGCCGACCGTTGCAGTTTTTCCACGGTTGAGACTGCCGGCCGCGCGGTTGCGAACATATCCGAGTTCGGTTGCACAAGCCAGAATGCGGTTTCTCGTCTCGTAACGGACCAAATCAGGATGATTAAAGAACCGCGAGACTGTGGCAGGCGACACACCTGCTTGCGCCGCTACATCCAGAATTCCCGCCTGACGGACTCGTCGTTTTCGTCTCACCATGAGGACATTTCCTAGCATGAAAAAATGAAAATGAAAACGTTTGCATTCTTATTTTCATGCGCTACGTTCCTCCTCAATTCCTGGCGTCAGCACCAACAGCTGGCCGGGTTCTATTCAGAAAATTCCATATTCAGGGGAGGCGTTCATGTCGTCACAAGTTGCACAGCTTATCGATACCCAGCCAGATCCGGAGGCCATCGTTGCGGACCTGATCAGCAAGGCCCGGGCTGCTATGGAGCAGTATGAAAATGACAATCAGGCACGCGTTGATGAAGCCGTAACCGCGCTGGCGTGGTCGATCTATAAGCCTGAAAACGCCAAAATGCTTGCAGATTTGGCCGTCGAAGACACCGGTCTCGGCAATGTCGATTCCAAGATCATAAAGAACACGCGCAAGACGTTCGGCACATTGCGTGACCTGATGCGGGTCAAGACCGTCGGTTTGATCTCGGAAGAGCCTGAAAAGGGCATGGTGAAATACGGCAAGCCTGTCGGTGTTGTCGGCGCTGTTTGCCCATCCACCAACCCGGCTGCAACGCCTGTCAATAAGGCCATGATGGCGCTTAAGGGCGGCAATGCGGTTATCATCGCGCCGTCACCAACAGGTGCGGCGACAACCGGCACAACTGTCGATTTGATGCGCGCCGAGTTGAAGAAAGCCGGTCATCCTGAAGATCTCGTTCAGATCCTCCCATCGCCAGTCAATAAAGAGATGACCCAGGCGCTCATGAATGGCTGTGACCTCAATGTCGTCACTGGCTCTCAAAACAATGTCAAGCGGGCCATGCAGTCCGGGACGGTTTCGATTGGTGTTGGAGCCGGCAACGTTCCTGTCATCATCGACAGCACTGCCGATCTTGATGATGCCGCCGAAAAGATCTGCGCGTCAAAAATCTTCGACAACTCGACGTCCTGCTCGTCGGAAAACTCTGTCATCATACTTGATGATGTTTACGAAGATGCGATCGCTGCCCTGGAGCGTGCTGGTGGCTGGCGCTGTACGCCGGATGAAAAGAACCGGGTTGAGAATACGCTCTGGATCAATGGCAACCTCAACCGCAAGGTCATTGCTAAAGATGCAGATGTGACCGCTGGCATTTTCGAACTTCCAGAAGAAGCCAAGTCGCGGAAGTTCTTCATGGTTGAAGAGGATGCAGTCGCAGGCAAACTCACATTTGCCGACGAGAAGCTCTCACTGGTTCTGACCGTCTACCGTGCCCAAGATTTCGACGACGCCATGCGCATCACGCACGACGTTCTGGACGTGACAGGCAAAGGCCACTCCGTGGGCATCCACACAGCCAATACAGAGCATCCACGCCAACTAGCTGAGAGCACAGACGTTGTTCGCGTTCTGGTCAACCAGGCCCATACGTTCGGCAATGGTGGTTCTTTCAACAACACGCTGCCGTTCACCCTATCTATGGGCGGTGGAACTTGGGCCGGCAACACGATCAGTGAAAACTTGAACTGGAGCCACTTCATCAACGTCACGCACCTTGTGACGACAATTGCTGAGGACAAGCCTTCAGAGGAAGCATTGTTCGGCGCACATTGGGAAAAGTACGGAAAGTAATCAGAGGGGCGCCTGCCAGTATCAACGTGGCAGGCGAGGAGACCACTATGCAATCTCTTGAAGGTGTTCGCGTCGTCGAATTCACCAATATTCTGTCCGGCCCCTACTGTGGCATGCTGCTGTCAGACATGGGCGCCGACGTGATCAAGGTTGAAAAGCCTACCGGCGACGACATGCGGTTCTGGCCACCGATCACCGAGGGTTACAGCGAGAACTTTGGCTCGGTGAACCGTAACAAAAGGTCCATCGCTATGGATCTGAAGTCACCGACAGATCTCGAAATCGCGCGTGACCTCTGCGCCGGTGCCCAGGTTGTTATTGAGAACAACCGACCCGGCGTGATGGACCGGCTCGGCCTCGGGTACAAGGATATCAAGAAGGTCAATCCGGCAATTATCTATTGCTCAATCAGTGCCTTTGGAACTGAGGGTCCTTATGCCAAGCGTGGCGGCTTTGATCTTGTGATCCAGGCTGAAAGCGGCATCATGAGCGTTACTGGTGAAGAAGATCCAGTGAAGTGCGGTGTGCCAATCAGTGATGTTGCGACCGGTTTGTACGGCGCGTTCGCCATCGCGGCTGCCCTGCGTGAAGTTGAGAAGACCGGCAAGGGCGTGCACATTGATGCCTCGATGCTCGGCGCCTCCATCGGCATCGCGGCACTACAGACGAGTGAGTTCTTCGGCACCGGCACAAGCGCACCCCGCATGGGCTCCCGCCATCCGCGCAACGCGCCCTACCAGGCTTTCAAGGCGTCTGATGGTTATTTCGCCATGGCTGCCGGCAACGACAAGCTCTATGCAGATGTCTGCCGGATCATTGATCGCATGGATCTGCTCGACAGACCTGAGTTTAAGACGACGGCCCTGCGGGCCAAGAACCAATACGAGCTGGCCGAGATCGTTGAGCAAGAGTTCGCCAAGAAAACCGCCGCTGAGTGGCTCGACATTTTCGGTGCCGAAGGCGTGCCATGCGGCAAGATCAATTCTTACAAGGAAGCGATGTCTCATCCGCAGGTGGAGCATTGCGGTTGGGTGCAGCCGGTGACCCTGCCGAATGGTGTGGAAACAAAAACCTTTGGCAGCCCGCTCCGGTTCGACCATGTCTCACCAAAGATCCAGTCTGCACCACCAGCCCTTGATTCCCACGGCGCAGAGATCCGCGCCGAGGTCGCCGAATGGCGCAAGAAACGCGCCTAACCCTTTCTCGTCTCTTACTCCTACCGTTTCAACTCTCATCACCCCGAGGAGAAAAATTCCATGAAAATGACGACTGAAGAAGCGTTTGTAAAAGTGCTTCAGATGCATGGCATCAAGCATGCATTCGGAATCATCGGCTCCGCCATGATGCCGATCTCTGACCTGTTCCCAAAAGCAAACATTCGCTTCTGGGACTGCGCGCATGAAGGTTCAGCCGGCATGATGGCCGACGGCTACACACGCGCAACCGGCGAAATGTCGATGATGATTGCGCAGAACGGCCCAGGCATCACCAACTTCGTCACAGCTGTTAAGACAGCCTACTGGAACCACACACCATTGCTGCTGGTCACACCACAGGCTGCAAACAAAACAATCGGCCAAGGTGGCTTCCAGGAAGTCGAACAGATGAAGCTGTTCGAAGACATGGTGGCTTACCAGGAAGAAGTTCGTGACCCGTCGCGTGTTTGCGAAGTTCTGAACCGCGTTATTATGCAGGCCAAGCGTCTGTCCGCTCCTGCGCAGCTGAACATTCCTCGGGATTTCTGGACACAAGTTGTCGACATTGATCTGCCAATGGTTGTCAATCTTGAGCGTCCTCAAGGCGGGGAAGGGTCCCTGAAGAAGGCTGCTGACCTTCTCTCCAACGCAAAGTTCCCAGTCATTCTGAACGGTGCTGGCGTTGTTCTTGCTGATGGCATTGAAGCAACCAAGGCGCTGGCTGAGAAGTTGGATGCACCGGTCTGTGTTGGCTACCAGCACAACGATGCCTTCCCTGGCTCTCACCCGCTGTTCGCCGGACCTCTCGGCTACAACGGTTCAAAAGCCGGCATGGAACTCATCAAGCAAGCTGACGTCGTTCTCGCACTCGGCACGCGACTGAACCCATTCTCCACATTGCCTGGGTACGGCATGGAGTACTGGCCGGCTGATGCTAAGCTCATTCAGGTTGATATCAACCCAGACCGCATCGGTCTGACTAAGAAAGTATCTGTTGGCATCATCGGCGATGCTAAGATGGTTGCATCATCACTTCTCGCCAAGCTGACACCGACAGCAGGCAATGCGGGCCGTGAAGAGCGTAAGGCGACGATTGCTCAGACCAAGTCAGCTTGGGCGCAGCAACTCTCATCCATGGACCATGAAGATGACGATCCAGGCACCCCCTGGAACGAGCGTGCACGTGCCGACAAGCCAGACTGGATGAGCCCACGGATGGCATGGCGTGCGATCCAAGCTGCTCTACCTCGCGAAGCGATTATCTCGTCTGACATCGGCAACAACTGCGCCATCGGCAATGCCTATCCGTCATTCGAAGAAGGCCGCAAGTACCTGGCTCCAGGCCTGTTCGGACCATGCGGATACGGTCTGCCAGCCATTGTTGGTGCCAAGATCGGCAAGCCGGATGTTCCAGTCGTTGGGTTCGCTGGTGACGGCGCATTCGGCATCGCTGTCAACGAACTGACTGCTATCAACCGTGACGAGTGGCCTGCGATAACAATGATCGTATTCCGTAACTACCAGTGGGGTGCTGAGAAGCGTAACTCCACATTGTGGTTCGACGACAACTTCGTCGGAACGGAGCTTGATACCAAGGTATCCTACGCCGGCATCGCTCAGGCTTGTGGCCTGCAGGGCGTACAAGCTCGCACTATGGATGAGTTGACTGACATGCTGGCAACGGCTGTCAAGGACCAGATGGAGAACGGTAAGACCACGCTGATCGAGGTTATGCTCAACCAGGAACTCGGCGAACCATTCCGCCGTGACGCGATGAAGAAGCCAGTTTCTGTTGCCGGTATTGACGGCAGCGACATGGCTGCGACGCAAGTTATGTAATCGCGGCATGTTATACAATCGCGGCATACTATCTAATCGCGACATAGCACTTTGATGCGAAAGGCGGGGTGGTCATATCAGGCCACCCCGTTTTTTATGTCCGGATGAAACGGACAATTTTCCGTCCCAACCCAGGAAAGACTGATGCTCGCCTTCCTTGATCAAAGAAACGCTGTTTGCCCCGAGAGCTTATTGCAGAAGGCCAAAGCCAATCCAAATCGCGCTCGGATTGCCGTCGCCAATGCCGGTGCACCGCTGCCGATGGAATCTTGCAAGGAAGCAACGGATTCTGGTCTCATTCTGCCTGTGTTAGTTGGCAATCGTGATGCCATCCTGAAAGAAGCGGCGGCACTCGACTGGGACATCGANACGTTTGAGATCGTTGAAGCGGNAGGNGANGAAGCTGCTGCAAAAGCCGCGACNATCGCGGTTCAGGAAGGCCGCGCTGATGTTCTNATGAAGGGACAGCTTCATACGGATGTCTTNATGAAGGCCGCGCTNGACAAGGAAACCGGCATTCGTGATGGGCGCCGTTTNGTCCACATCTTTCATATGACGATGCCCGAGAGTGACCGGCCTTTGCTGATCACGGATGGTGCGGTGAATGTTACGCCGGACCTCAGGACCCGACAAGTCGCGGTTGAGTGTGTCCTGGAGGTTTGCCGCGCCGTTGACATTGCGCAGCCAAATGTGGCCGTGCTTTCGGCGACTGAAGAAGTTATCCCGTCAGTGCCTTCCGCACTCGCGGCTGATGAGCTGGTTCAGTGGGCAAGAGAAGCGCATCCAGAAGCGGCATTCAGCGGGCCACTCGCGCTCGATCTGATTTTGTCGAAGGAGCCTGCGAAAATCAAAAAGCGCGAGTCCGATCCAGTGACCGGTGATGCGGATGCGATCATCGTTCCCGATATTGTTGCGGGCAACGTTCTCTTCAAAGCGCTTGTGTATCTGAGGGCTGCCTGTGCAGCCGGTGTCGTTATGGGTGGTAAAGTGCCAGTGGTTCTTACCAGTCGAGCTGATCCACCTGCGGCCAGGCTCGCGTCGATCGCTCTGGCTGCGGTGTTAAAGGGGAGTGGCACTCAGTAGGTCAATTCGTTTCAAGGCTGATGGGTGCCCATCGCGCCCGCTGGCCCATCTGCAAACCGACCACATACACACTCGCGATAGACCATCCCTTCTCCCCACACGGCTTGCGCCTCATGGGGAGAAGGGACATGGCAGTGCTAATGCGTGACCGTCGTAGAGTTCTACTTCGTACGGAAGCTAAGACGTATGGTTCTGTTGTTGCAGGATAGAAATGTGCGAGACCAGGTAATCCTAGTCCCGCTCTTGGCAATCTACCCGAGGATCGCGTCATCGGCATGCCAATGCTCGTGGTCCAGGCTGGCTGCAACAGCTTCATGCGTCACGCGGCCGGCATGGACATTCAAACCCTGGCGGAGGTGGACATCATCCAGCAGCGCCTTACGCCAGCCTTTGTCTGCAATCGCCAGAACGAATGGCAGCGTTGCATTGTTCAAGGCCCGCGCTGAAGTCCGTGGTACGCCGCCGGGCATGTTGGCAACACAGTAATGCACGACATCGTCGACGACATAAGTGGGTTCGTCGTGAGTGGTTGCCTTTGAGGTTTCGAAGCACCCGCCCTGATCGATAGCAACATCGACCACGACCGAACCTGGCTTCATCCGCTTGATATGGTCAGCGGTCACTAGCTTTGGCGCCGCCGCACCTGGCACAAGCACGCCTCCAATAACAAGATCCGCATCAAGCACGTGCTTCTCGATTGCGTCGCGCGTGGAATAGACGGTGTTCAGTGGTCGATCGAACTGAGTCCAAAGACGACGCAATGCATCAACGTTGCGATCCAGCACCCAGACGTCAGCGCCCATACCCAGCGCGATATGGATCGCGTGCGTTCCGACAACACCGCCGCCAATGACAACAACTTTGCCTGGATCAACACCAGGGACACCGCCGAGGAGAATGCCGAGCCCACCGTGAGCCTTCTCCAGATGATATGCACCAGCCTGGATCGACATGCGTCCAGCGACCTCTGACATTGGCGCCAGAAGAGGCAGTCCGCCAGTAGGTGATGTCACGGTTTCATAGGCGATGCAGGTGGCGCCGCTTTCCATCAAATCAGTTGTTTGTTCAGGGTCTGGTGCCAGGTGGAGGTAAGTGAACAGGATCTGGTCCTTGCGCAACATCTTGCGCTCAGGTGCCAAAGGCTCTTTAACCTTCACGATCATATCGGCTGCGGCGAACACGTCGGCGGCTGTGGATGCAATCTTCGCTCCGACAGCTTCATAGTGCTCATCGTTCATGCCGATGCCGGCACCGGCGCCTGTCTCGATTGTCACCTCGTGACCGTTCGCGACAAGCTCGCGCACGTTAGCAGGCACAAGCCCTACCCGATATTCGCGGACTTTGATTTCTTTTGGGACACCGATGTGCATGTTGCCTCCATTCGGGTTCGAGCAGCTTCGTTAACATTACGATACGAGAAATAGCTTTGCAGCAACGCTGCAGTTTCAAGCGCCGTGGTCGTAGTGATATTTTGGCGAGTGGGGTTTGACTACCGAGCGGATTGCCGCCCGGTTGCCGGTAAAATGGTGAGAACGCATTAACCCAACCATCCTTCACCCGTCGCAATTTATCGCTGGATGGACTTTTTTTGATGGAATGTGACCCAGGTAACAGAAGCGAGCCGTGGATGGGCTAATTTCCATATCAACGACGGCAATGACGCCGCTAGGGACACACCACGGAGAAGACCAATGACCATTAAAACAACAATCATCGCAATCGCAGCCGCAGCAGCAGTTATCGCACCTCTGGCCACAGCAACAGACGCCGAAGCCGGACGTGGCGGCGGTAAAGGCACATACTACGAGACTTTCAACACACGCCATGCAGAGCGCGGTTACGAAGGCTTCGTTGGCGGCAAAGTGAATTCTTACTGTAGCTACCGCCGTGAACCACGTCGCCGATGCTACATCTCACGCAGCGGATATGAGCGCTGCAAGATCGTCGGCTGGAAGCTGATCCAACACTGCTACTAAGCCCTCACTCACTAACACGCTCTAAGGAGCTCCAAAGACAGGCTGGCGAGCGACGAAGTGATCGTTGCTCTGCCGGCCGTTTTCTATTTCAGGCACCATTTCATCAACAGCGGCCGTTTGGCTGTGTTCCAGTTNTGNTCTCCGTGTTAGACTGNCACTTTATTCTGCCAGGCAACGGGGTTCTCAGTGCCATGTCACGACCGATACCCGATGAAGAAGAGCCAAATGATAGTGCAGTTGGCGGCTGCCTGTGCCGCGCTTGCCTTTCAACGTGGAATGCTGGGGACATGCCAGCAATCGAGGAGCCATGTCCTAACTGCGGATTACCGACACTGCGTGCGCACCCGGAGCTCTTTTCACTGGATACCGCCCATATTGATTGCGACGCGTTTTATGCATCGGTTGAGAAACGGGACAATCCGGAGCTGAGGGACANGCCCGTTATCGTCGGTCACGCAGGTGGCCGCGGTGTCGTAACNACAGCNTGCTATATTGCACGCAAGTATGGACCGCGCTCCGCGATGCCGATGTTTAAGGCTCTACGTCTGTGCCCGCAGGCCGTCGTCATCCCGCCTGATATGGCAAAGTACAAAGTTGTCAGCCGACAAATTCGTAGTTTCATGCTGGACCTGACACCGGTTATCGAGCCGCTTTCAATGGACGAAGCCTATCTCGATCTCTCTCGCGAAACTCGCACCGATAAGACTGAAACTCCAGCTGTGCTTCTGGCTGGATTAGCGAAACGNGTTAAGGCCGAAATCGGAATCTCGATATCCATCGGGCTAGCCCCCAATAAGTTTCTGGCCAAACTTGCCAGCGATTTGGAAAAACCTCGCGGCTACTCTGTTATCGGGCAGTCTGAAGCGCGGTCCGTTTTNGCNCCAATGCCCGTATCTCGGATTCATGGCGTNGGCCCTGCCACAGTCAGACAGTTGGAGGCGGCCAACATCACACAGATTGCTCAACTCCAACGCATGACAGAGCATGAGCTGCAAAGCCTGTTTGGTAAATTTGGCCTCAAGCTCGCTTCATATGTTCGGGGTGAAGACCCTCGGACAGTTTCCTCATCTCGCGCAAGCAAAAGTGTTTCCGCCGAAACCACCTTCTCGGACGACAAAAACCTCGCCTCTGAACTCGTCCCCGTTGCAGAGAAGCTCTGTCAGCGCGTTGCAGAAAGACTAGTTGCGAGTTCACTCTCTGGCGGCACTCTTGTCGTTAAGCTTAAGACCGGCGACTTTCAAACGCTGACCCGCAATCGCCGTTTACCAGTTTCTACGCAACGCGCAGAGGTCCTGGCCCGACATGCAGCTCAAATTATCCAGCAGGAATGCGATGGNCGATGGTTNCGACTGCTTGGGNTTGGGGTTAGTGATGTTGGCCCCTCGGATGAGGCTGACCCACCAGATCTGTTTGATTGATCTCTTCGGAAACCATGACCAAGACATCTCACTTTCAAGACCAACGAATGTGTCGTAAATTGCACCACTAAACCTGCCTTGCTTGAAGCCAACGTGGTGTGTGAATGCTGCTTGGCTTAGCAAGTCGGCGCGTTTGAACACCTAGAGCCCGATCGTTTCAGATGGAAGCGCTTGACGCATCCAACTGAAACGTGAATCGGTCTCTAAACATATTAAGTAGAGCAAGATTCACGTTCCGGCCAACAAAGTGAGCAAGTCNAACGGTGNTNCCATCCGGNACGATCTTGCTCTAGCACAGGATTACCTCCATTGCAGAAAACTGTTCTTGTCACCGGTGATTCATCAGGCATAGGTNGCGCGACCTGCGAGGAACTCTCCAGGAGCGGTTGGAAGGTTTATGGCGCGAGCCGAAGAGAACTNACGCCCAACGGATGGACNCACCTCACGATTGACGTNACCGATGAAACGTCTGTTGCGAATTGCCTCCAACAGATTGTGGCGGACACAGGCCGACTTGATGCCATTGTTCACAGTGCCGGTCAGAGTTTTGTTGGATCTGTTGAAGAATCGACNGTCGAGGAGACCAGCAAACATTTTGATCTCAATGTCTTCGGCACCGTGCGTGTCTTGAAGGCCGCGTTACCAATTCTGCGCCAACAAGGTGGTGGCAAGATTGTTGTTATNGGTTCCATAGGCGGTCTTATTGGNTTNCCGTTTCACGCCTACTATAGCGCCGGCAAGTTTGCGCTTGATGGTTTGGTGGAAGGCGTCAGACCAGAAGTTGCACCATTTGGNATTGACGTTTCTATCGTCCATCCTGGCGATATCAATACGGACATCGGTGAGAACCGCGTAGCGACGCGCAATACTGATGGGAATTCTCCTTATCACGACGCTTACACACGCTTCGTTGCGCACTACGCCCAAGCAGAGCATGATGGTAGTCCGCCGGAAATTGTCGCGCGCCATATCAGAGGGGCCCTTGCGAAAAATAAGATGCCGGTGCGCTCGCTCGCTGGCAAAACACTTGAGAAGCTCGGCGTTGTCGCAAAACGCTTGATGCTCTCAAAGCACTTCGAGGTGTTGATGGCTATTGCCTATAGCCCCGGGTCTNNAACAAANAAGTAGTTCACTCTGGTCGTCTTGACGGCGCATTGATCATGGTGACCCCGGCAATGGTGGCTAGTACGCCGAGCAGCAGCACAATGGTGAGCTACTCGCCTAGGATGACCACTCCCAAAAGCACGCTTAAGCCCGCACGTAGGTCGGCCTGGCTTGCACCTCCTATTGAGCCAATCGTCTGGAGCAGACGGAAATACNGCNACATTGCCAGCCCCCAATCTAATCCGGCAAATCTTCTTTTTTAGCTGCGGCCAAGAGTGGTTCCGGGTCCGTACCGTAAAGCTGGTGGACGGCTTCCGGCGTTACATAACCATCGAGCAGGTCTTCCCCGATTGCTGCGGGGTCGCGTTCCTCAGGTGGGCCAAATCCTCCAGAACCAGGCGTGACCATGTCAACGACCGAACCTGCAGGCGCCTGGAAAGCTCCTTTGCTCGGTAAGTTGCGTGACTTGCCATCGGGTGTCGTCAAAANAACTGTCGCTGGAGCGCCCGCGCCGCCGCCCTGCAAACCAAATGGNGCAGATGTCATGCGCTCCATGCAAAGTGATCCAACAGCATCGGCNTCTTCGAGCAGACNCCAGACGCGGNGGGANGCACNCCCGCCACGATACTTGCCTGCGCCGCCTGAGTCCGGNTCGACTTCATAGTGTTCAATCCGGAGAGGGAACGCCATTTCGAGAACTTCGATTGGCGTGTTCATTGTGTTTGAGATNGNNCTTGCTACNACATTGATGCCATCTTTGTTGGGCCGGGCACCGAAGCCACCCTTGATTGTTTCGTATGAGACGTATCGCCGACCAGATCGAGGATCGACACCGCCGAAAGTCAGAATTGCNGACGTNCCCTGACTGCAGGCCATCACNTGTTCCGGCCAGATGTTAGCAAGCGCGCCCATGATCATGTCCGCCGTGCGGTGAGACATTTCATGGTTGGCGTAGACGACCGGACTTGGAAACTCTGCGTTGACAACACTGCCCTTGGGAGCTGTGACATTGATCGTCCGCCAGCAACCCGAATTCGGCGGGATCAGACTGTTTGGATCAATCGCGGTCTTCAGACCGCAGTAAACCCCAGACGCCGTGACTGACAGTGGCGCGTTGATGGGACCTTTGACCTGCGGATCACTTCCTGCGAAGTCAACGTNAATGGTATCACCTGTCTTGACCACGTGCATTCGGATCCAGAACGGCGCATCGTCGCCATGTTCGTCATCAGGAATTCCATCACCATCGCAGAAGTCAGCGAAGCTGCCATGACCATCCGGCAAGTCTGATAGCATTGCGCGCATCAGCCGTTCAGAATAATCCATGACTTCAGCCATGTAGGCTTTCAATCGCTCCGCACCGTGAACCTTGGCAAGGTCCGCCAACCTCTCGCTCGCACGTAGTGTGGCAGCTAACTGGGCACCAAGATCACCCTTGCGTTCGTCTGGTGTGCGCACATTCGCCAGGATGACTTTTTCCAGATCCTCATTCATCTGCCCCTTGCTTACGAGACGCAAGGGAGGCATNCNCAAGCCTTCGCCATAAATTTCCGTCACGGCCCCATAGCTGCCGGGTGTCGCCGAACCGACGTCAGGCCAATGAGCGCGCAGGCAGGAATAGCCNANNANAACGCCATCGTAGAACGCCGGTCGGATGACGTTGACGTCGGGTAAATGACTGCCGCCGAAGTAAGGNTCGTTGTGTATGAAGACATCACCGTCATGCACGTCATTGCCATAGGCTTCGACGATCGCGCGGACAGCATCCGGCATCGAACCAAGATGGATAGGTAGGTCCGGTCCCTGGGCGACCATTTCTCCATACTCATCAAAGACACCACATGAATAATCGCCGGCCGACTTCAGAATGGGAGAATAGGCTGTCTTCGCCAGAACGACGCGCATCTCCTCAGCGATCTTNTAGAGTGAATTTTTGACGATCTCGAATGCTGCCGGGTCAATCGAGCGGTTTTCCTGTTGCATAAGATTTTCCCCCTCAAGNATCACGCTGTGTCAAATGAATAAAACCGTCGTCATCAACTTCTGCCTGCCAACCCGGTGGCACGAGTATGGTCGACTCCAACGACTCAATAATGCATGGCCCCTCTGCTTTGGCCGAGGCTGCCATCTTGCTACGATCATAGACCTCGACCTCCGTTTCGCCGGTTGCCTTGAACCACGCCATGCGTTTCGCCTTATTGGCATCTGTTCCAGCGCCTGCCGTTGCCTGCCGCATCGTTAGGGGTGGGATCTCGCCAATGGCTGTTACTCGTACGTTGACCATCTGCACTGGTTCAGATCGATTGTCGTGACCGTAGGTCTGGTGATGCCGTCCATGAAAAGCCTCGGCCACCTGCTGGATTGTTTCTGTCGTGACCTCACCCTCATTGACCGGAACTGTGATCTCATACGACTGACGCTCATAGCGCGCGTCCACTGAGCGGATATACTTCCGGCGTTCAGGTTCGACGCCTGCACGTTCCAGCATATCCCGACCGTTCTTGGCTAGTTCGTCNAATGCCGTCTGCAGGTCACTGGCACTGACACGATCTGTCGTTTTATAAAATGTCTTAGCGTAATCGCGCTTGAGATCCGTCCCGACCAAACCCAAAGCTGAAAATGCACCCGGTATTGGCGGGCAGATAACTTCCTTGACCGACAACTCAGTTGCCAGAGCTGCTGCATGCAAGGGGCCGGCCCCACCAAATGCTGCAAGCGTAAATTCTCTTGGATCGTAGCCGCGTTGCACTGAGACGATTTTCAAAGCTTCCGCCATGGCATTGTTGACGACATCGACGACTGCCGCCGCAGCTGTTCGCACGTCAACACCGAGTGGTTTGGCGAGCTTCTCATCAACCACTGCTTTGGCCGCCTCAATATCAATTGGCAAATCACCTGCGAGCAAAGACGCAGCATCAAGATAGCCGAGCAGCAAGTTACAATCCGTGACCGTTGGCTCTTGACCACCACGGCGATAGCAAACCGGACCGGGAGCNGCTCCGGCACTTTGCGGGCCAACCCGTAGCGAGCCTGCACGATCAACCCAGGCTATGGACCCGCCGCCGGCTGAGACCTCGGCCAAGTCAATGACGGGCACGCGGATTGGATGCCCCGAACCGTTCATCCATCGGTTCATACTGGAACCTCCGCCGACCTCATACTCCGGCGTGGTTTCGTATTGTCCATCCTTGATCAATGAAGCTTTAGCCGTCGTACCACCCATATCGAACGACAGGAGATTCAAATGACCTGTCTGTTTGGCAGCAATCGCAGCCGCAACAACGCCGGCAGCAGGACCTGACTCAACGGCCATCGCNGGCATTGAACGGCCTTCCTCTGCTTCAAATATNCCCCCGTTGGACCCCATAACATAGAGTTGAGGCAGGCCAAGCTTGGTTNCNGCGGCTTCCAACTTCGCGAGGTAATCGGTGAGCGTCGGCCCGACATATGCACATACTGCGGTCGTGCTTGTGCGTTCAAATTCCTTGATCTCCGGTAGAACTTCGGACGAAAGAAATACAGGAATATCAGGAAACGCCTCGCGCAGCCGCTGACCCAGAACCATTTCGTGTTGAGGATTGAGAAAGCTGAAGAGTAGCGAAACCGCAATCGCTTCGACCCGTTGCTCCCTCAAATCAGTAATCAGCTGATCGATCTCAGCCTCTGCCAACGGTACGACAACCTCGCCATCGGCACCGATGCGTTCGGTAATCTCGAATCGTCGGCGACGGGGCACAAGCACCGCTGGAGGATCCTGAAACAAGTCATACAGGTCTGCACGTGCCGCGCGACGCATCTCCAGCACATCCCGGAATCCGCGTGTTGAAACAAGTCCGGCGCGCGCGCCCTTCTCTTCAAGGATCGCGTTCGTGACGACAGTGGTGGCATGTGACAGCAGCGAGACATCGCCAGCTGCAATGTCGTAATCCTCCATGGCTCGACGCAGTCCATTCAGAACACCGTCGGCGAAGTTCGGTACGGTCGTCGGAACCTTGGCGACACCAATCTGACCGCTACCCTCTTTGACCAAGGCGACATCTGTAAAAGTGCCCCCGATGTCTACGCCTACTCGCCATGCCATCTATCTGTTTCCTAGCTACCAACTACCGCCGAGGTTAGAACGAAGCATTGAAATGTAAAAGAGCTGAACCGGACAACTGCTGTTGCAGCACCGCATTATCCGAACGACGATTCCACAGGCGCTGATTGCAGCGTGTCTGCTGCAAGTGTAATACGATTAGCAGAGGCTTTTTGAGAGGTGGTGCTCAATGTTGCGGCTGGACGGTCAATTGATAAGCAGAACAAGTTTTGCTCTGCTCTTCCTCTGCTCAACATCCATGGCTGCCCACGCGCAAGTCGGACAATGCTCTGTCAGATCGAAGATTGTCGGCGGAGAGTTCGCGCGCATCACGGCATGGCCGGGAATAGCCGCACTGAGACTGCATTCCAAAGCCAAGAATATTTCATCTTACACTTGTGGTGGGACAGCGATCGCCCAGAACTGGATCCTCACTGCAGCACATTGCGTCCACAAGTTTACCGATGGTCCCTCTTCTCATATCGAGGATGAGAGCGGCCGCGTCTTTCCAGCAAAGCTTCAGGTCGTGATGCGGAATGACCGTCTCACTGATGCGAAAGATACAGACGTGTTCGATGTCGACAAAGTCGTCATACATCCNAAATATCTCGCCGACATCCTNAATGCCCGCGCAAACCCAAATCCGGAAACNGCGGCTAGTCTCGAACAGGACTTACCAATCACCAAAGGGAACGATATTGCGTTGCTTCGACTCGCACGCAGTTTTCGGGGGCGAACAGCCAGGTTGTCCCTAAATCTGCGCACGGACCCATCTGATAGCCGGCNACAGAAAGTGCGCGTTGCAGGATTCGGCCGCACACATAACAATATATTCCAAAAGGAAGCGANGAAATACACCTCAACCAACCGGCCTGGTTATTTCTTTNCTGGCTCCGATCGACTGAAGCAAGCCACCCTGCTTTCAACATCGACCGCGAAATGCAGTCNCTTCTACAGTAAAATCGATCCGCGCCCCGAGATCGGAGCCTTACAAATCTGCGCCGGCTTAGAGCAAGGCGGTGAGGACAGCTGCAATGGCGACTCCGGCGGGCCGCTTGTNAGCTATGATGTTGAAGGGTGCCCTTATCAGATTGGCGTCGTGAGCTGGGGCAAAAACAGATGTGGGGTAGGGGAGTNCTACAGTGTCTACACACGCGTGTCCNCTCATGCGCGCTGGATACAAGACGTCGTTGGAGAACTGCCTACCNTCCCCGCGAATGCTGTCGCCGCTTCCAGCGATCGCATATCGCTAGCTGATAGTCTTGATGCCATTGGCCAGTTGAAAGACCTGCTCGGCTCTGCGACAGGAAAAGTNTCNCTTAGGATTTCCGAGGACGGGCGGCAGNGCATTCGCNTGGGCGAAAAACTCGTCTTTCGCGCGACAAGCTCCATCNCAGGTCGGCTCATCCTGATTGACATAAATGCCAATGGANAAGTGCTGCTAATTTTTCCTAATAAGCATGTCAGGGGCGATGAGGTCGGGAAGATATCTGCGGGTGAAACAATTTCGGTGCCCGGAGCAGGATATGGCTTCACCGCCTTCCAAGCCGTGGAACCCNTGGGCAAAAGCCGGATGATTGCTATGGTAGTGCCGGAGGAATTCGACCTCAGCCGCGTCGGTGCCAGCACTAATATCCGCACAAAGGGCATGGTGCCTATCAATGAGCCAACAAACTATTTGGCAAGATTTATTCGCCAGATTGAGAGATTCTTTATTGGTTCACGCAGCAGTGCAAATGATCAGCAGGCAAAATGGGCGTACTCCGTAACCGAGTATGAGATTGTCAATTGACAGATCAGAGGCGTTTTCGCATCCCTGTAGTTTGAATTAGCTTGGACTGAACTAGGTAGAGTGGCCACAATAGATTGACCGGCGCGATGATGCNGGAGCGCACTATGCCAAAGAACAGATACGGATTTGTTGCAAGCGTATTAATCAGCCTTGTTCTCGCGATGGCTCCCGTTCCGTCCACTGCGCAAGAGAACTGCGAGTTGTATGACACGACCGNCGAGATTGTTGATNTCTTCAAGACGCNTTCCGCNCAGGGCAAGTATTTTGAACTGTTAGAACGCGGCGATGTCACCTGCATCTCCAAGCAACAAAAGTCCGGCAACCAGACCTGGGGGTTCGTTACATACCGTAAAGAAAGCAGCGGTNGTAAAGTTGCGGTCAACGGTTGGGTGGACCTGCAGTTTGTTGCACGGCAAGGAAGCCCCAAACCGGCTGCGGTAACGCCTAAGCAAACTGTTACAGAAGCGCAACCCGGACCCGAGGCAGCTGAAAAGTCAACCAAGGCAGAAGTGGCGTACTGGGACACTGTTCGCGATAGCCGAGACCCGGACCTGGTCAAACTCTACCTCGAAAACTACCCGAACGGTGCTTTCGCAGATCTGGCCCGCGCCATGATTGCGAAACTGCAGCAAGGCACCGTAGCGAGCCCAACGACGAAGCGAGCCAAGGCCTATGTTCCTCCGTCTACAAAAGCGACACGAAAGAGCACAGCCAAGAAGAAGAAACGTAAGAAAACTGCGCGAGCGAAAGTTCGATCAGAGCAATCCAAGAAAAAGAAGCGCNCNANNAANGNGAAGAAAAAATCTTCNNANCCGCGTGTNTCACGTCGNCCACGNAAGAANTGCCGCTATGAAACAAAGTTTGANTGCATGCGGCGTNGCGGGCAGGTAAATGATGTTCAAGAATGCAATGTGAAATGGATTTGCAAGTAATTTGTTGCTGCAAGCACCCAATTNGCATTCGTCTGTGTTCAAGTTGGCAGCCCCATCTCTTTGGCAATCGTTAGCTTATTGATTTCCGACGTCCCTTCGTAGACGGTCATTGAACGGGCCAGACGAAAGATCTTTTCTATTGGCAGCGTCTTGTTCAAGCCATGGCCACCGTGGATCTGCATCGCGCNGTCAGCAGTGCGCANCAAGGTTTCNGTTGCCAACACTTTAGCCATCGACGACTCTTTGCGCACCCGGGCGCCTGCATCCATTTTTTCTGCGGCAGCCAGAGCGGCATGCTTTGCTGCGAAGATTTCGGTTTCCGAATCGACCAGCATGCCTTGGACATACTGCCGGGAGGCTATCGGTTGTCCGAATGTTTGGCGGGACTTGGCGTACTCGGTCGCCAGATCCAAAACATATGCGCCCAGCCCGAGACACTGACCGCACATGTCAATTCTCTCGCCCACAAGCCAGCTCATGAGCAATGGCAGACCATGATCAACCTGACCAATGATGTTCTCGGACGGAACGCGAACCTTGTCGAAGGTTATCTCTGCCCAATCGCCTGAATTCACCATCGTACGGACCATCTGGCGAGAGATACCAGGGCTATCAAAGTCAACAGCGAACAATGTCAGGCCATGCCCACTTCGCTCCGCATCAGAAGTTCGCGCCATGACCTGGGCAAACTCACCGTAAGGCCCGTTACCAATGTAGACTNTCTGACCTGAAATCAGCCAATCCGAGCCGTCACGTTCGGCGACCGTTGCAATGTTCTGCGCGTCGGAACCAGCACCGTACTCCGTGAGAGCCAGACAGGTTGTCTTTTCTCCCTTGATGACTGGTGTCAGATACTTGTCGCGAACCGCATCCTGCACTTCTAGCAGCATGATGTTAGGGCCACGCGATGTCATGTTGACGACGTACTGGTTGAGGCCAAGACCATATCGAAAGATTGCCTCGCGCAGGTGATAGACATCGACATGCGAAATGCCGAGACCACCAACTTCAACAGGCAAGTGAGCTGAAAGAAATNCGGCATCCGCCGATGCCTTGAAGACGCGATTTCGCGCAGCGAGTATCTCTGGGAGTTTTCTCCCTTCACCATCAAGGCCATCTGGATTCTTGACGTAAACTTCCGCGAGCGCTTCTTCCTCTGGCTTGACGACGCTCGCAATAAAGTCGTCGACTTTATNGATAAGCATTTGCCCATTTGCTGTCGGCTCGAAAGACATCGTCTNCTCCATTTGAGATCTGCTTGTGCTTTTGANTTTGATAAGTCGAGACAACGGATTACCCGATACGGCTGCTCATTCCGCCATCTACAGGCAGCGAGACTGCTGTGATGTAGCATGCTTCATCTGATGCGAGGAACACGGCTGCGTTTGCAACATCCCAGGCTGTACCCATCTGCTGTTTGAGTGGTACTTTTGCATTTCTCTCTGCCCGAATGACTTCCGGATCCACGCCACGCTCCTGAGCCCGGCGCACGATGGCCATTGGCGTATCCATTAATCCAGGGAGGATTGCATTAGCGCGAATGCCATGCTGCGCATGCTCCATCGCAATGTGATGCGTGAGCGTGTTTACTGCGCCTTTGCTCGTCTTGTACGTCACCGTCTGACCGTCGCAGATCGAAGAAATAGAAGAGATATTGAGGATTACTCCCGATCCTTGCTCCTGCATNATCGGCAACACATGCTTGCAGGTCATGAACATGCCCTTGAGGTTNATAGCCATGAGCTCATCCCACATGTCCGCATCCATATCGACGACTGGGCGATCGCCCTTTGAGCGGCCAACGTTATTGTGCAGGATGTCGATCCGACCATAGCGCTGCTTGGCTGTATCAGCGATCGCCTTGCATTGCGTCTCGTCAGTTATNTCAGCTGCTAGGGCAGATGCGGTACCACCGTCACTTACGATAGTAGAAACCGTTTCTTCAGCTAGTTTCAGCTCACGATCGACAACCAAAACCTTTGCGCCTTCCTGAGCAAACCGCAGGCACGCAGCACGGCCATTGCCAATCGTCTCCCCCGGCTGCTGACCTCCTCCGACAACCACGGCAATCTTATCTTTGAGGCGCATCTTAGTTCTCCTCTGTTTGTCTGGATCTTTGGCCTGGTCGGGCGATGCGAATATTGATTATGACCTGNGATCGAGAGCTCGGGCGATTACCGCAAGCGCCAATGCTCCATGAATCACAAGACTGATCCGGGCAGCGTTGGTGCAGGCTTTAGCGCGACGTAAGTTGATGCCTGTGCCTGTTGTGAACCAAATGGAGACGACACAGCACTGTTGGTGGCGAGATAACCACTCGGCCCTGATCGAATGACTAACAATTCTCCGGAGTACGGCTATGAGCGATGACAAGACTTCCAGCGACCTGCGTGCGCAAGGCGACAAAATCCGGCGCGAAGTACTCGGAGATGCCCGTGTTGATAGTACGACGCGCGATCCCGATGCATTTAACGCTCCGCTGATCGATTATTTGACGAAGTATGCCTGGGGCGATGTGTGGTCACGCCCAGGGCTCGACAAACGGTCTCGCTCGATCCTCAATCTCGGCATGCTGAGTGCGCTTGGACGGGCGGACGAGCTTCGCCTGCACATCCGCGGTGCCCTGTGCAATGGTGTGACGAAGGAAGAAATACAGGAGATCTTCCTTCAGGTTGCCGTGTACTGCGGAGCCCCAGCGGCACTTGAAGTCTTCAAGGTTGCCGAAGAGGTCTTCGAAGAAGACGGGGTTTAGGGCCCACAACGAACAGCGCTTACTTACGTGGCCAACGGACAGGCACTTCAGGTAGTACGGTCTCAATCAACTTCTGTGTCTGTGCCATGGCTTCCTGACCGTTGGCTGCAATTGGGCGAAGAATGAACTTTGACGCACCTGCATCCACGTACTCTGAAAGGCGTTGCAGCACCTGATCGGGACCGCCCACTGCCATGTAACTTTCACCGTTCTTGCCTGTTCTTTCTTTGTGGCGACGCAGATGCTGCTGTGGACCAGCGTCATCTGCCGAACCGAAGTAGAACGGGAATGCTGCGCCGTAATGGTCATCGTCAATTTGACGATCNGACTTCGCCACCTCCTCGCGAATGGATGCGATCACGGGTGCGACTTCTTCCGGAGTCTGCAGCCCGGCCTGCCAGCCCGTTCCTATGCGAGCGGTTCGGCGTGCGGCGGCGGTAGAGTCGCCTCCAATCCACAAGGGTATGTTCGGCTGTTTGGGCTTTGGATTGATGCTTGCGCCCTGCAGCTGAAAGTACTTCCCATCGTAGTCGACATTATCCTCGCGCCAGAGCCGGACTATAATATCAAGCGCCTCATCAGTGCGCTTACCACGGNCCTTGGTTTCGATCCCGACCGCCCCCCATTCCGGCGCCCTTGGGTTGCCAATACCAAATGCCGGCAATAATCGTCCGTTCGACAGAAAGTCGATCGTCGCGCATTGTTTGGCTACCAACAGCGGATCGCGGAATGCCAACGACACGACATTGAACCCGAACTTGATGCGCCTGGTTCGGCCAGCCAATGCCGCCATCAGGCTCATGCACTCCAGCATAGGGAATGGACTGATCAACCGATCAGTTTGCCAAATCGAGTCGAGCGAACTTTCCTCGCAGGCGTCCACCCAGTCCCAGAACTCNCCTGGCTCCCGAAATGGGCAATCCATCAAGCCGATACCTACCGCTACACCCATTTCACGTATGCTCCCCAGTATTTACCAATCGGCGGAAAACAGATGTTCCAGTCCGATGCGTTGTATTTGACCGAGGAACATGGCCATAGACAAGTAGAACGCGTGTTGTGATCCGCTGGACGCGTCATTCTGGTCAGATCTGCTAGCAAATTATGCATTTGGGCAGCAGACCGGGGCATCGGAGCAACGGCTACGAGACGACTGACATCAGTTTGATGATGAAGACTTGACCACGGCAGCTGAAATCGTNGAAACNTAGCGGCGGNGACGATTGAATAATCGGTGCGGAAACGCACAGAATAATCGGTGCGGAAACGCACAAGAGGGAACATCCATGTCAGAAACTGCTGCGGCAGGTCATTCACCTGCGTTNCCAAAGACTTTGCAACCCGCTTCACTCTTGAAGCGCGCTGCAGTCGGTCTGCTGNCACTTGTATTGGGTATTATGATCGGNGCTTGGTTGTTGCACTCGTCCATTCAGACGACAGACGCGGCACAGTCCGGGCAGAGCGTCAGCAGCGCTCAGCATGTACTTTCGAAGAAGAACTAGTAAGCCGACCATCGTTATGGCCGCGNTTCCGTAACGCGGCATATTCAATCCGCTATCTAATCCAAGTCTTCGACAACGGCATCGGCCGCGCCCGAGATTCTGTGTGCCAACGCTGCCTCGATGAACTGATCCAAATCGCCATCCAGGACAGCTTGAGGGTCAGGGCTTTCAACGCCAGTCCGTGTGTCTTTGACCATTTGGTATGGCTGCAGGACATAGGATCGGATTTGGTGCCCCCATCCTATATCGGTCTTAGTGGCAGCTTCGGCGTTGGCTCTCTCTTCGCGGCGTTTTAATTCGAGTTCATAAAGCCGCGCGCGCAGCATTGACCACGCCGTCGCTCGGTTCTTGTGCTGCGAGCGTTCCTGCTGACATGCAACCACAATACCCGTTGGTTCGTGGGTAATGCGCACGGCGGAGTCCGTCGTATTTACGTGCTGCCCGCCCGCGCCTGAAGCGCGATAGGTATCGATCCTGCACTCGCTTTCATTGATCTCGATATCAATGCTGTCATCGATAACAGGATACACCCACGCGGACGCAAAACTCGTATGACGTCGCGCGTTGGAATCAAATGGCGATATCCGAACAAGCCGGTGGACGCCGCTCTCGGTTTTGAGCCAGCCGTATGCGTTCTCCCCTTTGATCTCAATGGTCGCTGATTTCAGGCCGGCCTCTTCACCAGGGCTTTCTTCGACAACGGCAACTTTGTAGCCGCGTTTCTCTGCCCAGCGCACATACATCCGCGTGAGCATTGATGCCCAATCCTGGCTTTCCGTTCCACCGGCACCGGCATGGATTTCAAGATAGGTATCGTTGCCGTCTGCCTCTCCGGACAGAAGCGCCTCAACTTCCTGCTTCTGTGCCAGATCACGCAATGCTCTCAACGAGGTCTCGCCCTCGCTGATAGTGTCCTGGTCGTCTTCCGCCTCGCCGAGTTCGATCAAAGTCACAGCATCTTCGAGTTGTTGCTCGAAACCGCGGTACACATTAATCCTTTTCTCAAGCGACTGCCGNTCACGCATGACACTTTGCGCAACAGCGGGATCATTCCATAGATTCGGATCTTCAGCGCGGACGTTTAGCTCATCCAATCTTGCCTGGGCCGTATCCCAGTCAAAGATGCCTCCGCAGGATTGCGAAGGACTCGTCGATCTGTTCTACGAGCTTGGTTGCCTCNGCACGCATTATTATGTCCTTTGGNGCGATAGTCGTCGATTACGCGACACNGCGATATAGTTTGGCATTCGCTGGATGTAAATAACGCGATCCAGGCGGCGTACCAGAAATCACCAAGAGGCGAGTTCTAGAACAAGATCGTTCCGGATGGAACCACCGTTCGACTTGTTCACTTTGTTGGCCGGAACGTGAATCTTTTTCGACTCAATAAGTTTAGAGACCGAAGCACGTTTCAGATGGATGCGCCAAGTGCTTCCATCTGAAACGATCGGGCTTTAGTGCGCCGAAGATCTGCGGTGCTCAGTAAACCTTGCCGCGGCCCGTATCGATACTTTGAGAGGCGCCATAGACGCCGTCGGCACTTTGATAGCCAAGGAAGGAATCCGGATCATCTGGCTCTTCGAATGGCTTGAATGCCTCTTCGACAACTTCTTTCTCGCCTGGAATTGCGCGGAGGCCGGTCAAGCGATTGACGGGGACCAGTTTGATGCCAGGTGGTATCCGGAACGGTACAGCTTTCTTCTTGGCCAGCGCGTCTTTCATAAAGTTTGCGAAAATCGGAGCTGCCACCTGCCCACCTGTCGCTGCCTTACCCATTGGGCGAGGCGTATCGTACCCAACGTAAACGCCAACAACCAGGTCAGGCGCATACCCGACGAACCAAGTGTCTTTGGAGTCGTTGGTCGTTCCGGTCTTTCCTGCCAGCGCGGCCCCTGGCACCATCCGCTTTACGATCGTCGCCGTACCACGCTGCACCACGCCTTCCAGCATCGATGTCATCTGGTAAGCGGAATGCGCATCGATGACCTGCTTGCGGTCATCGGGAATTTCTGGTTCTGGCTGATTATTCCAGCTCTCAGCATTGCAGGCCGTACACTCACGCTGATCATGCCGCCAAACGGTTTTGCCCCAGCGGTTCTGTATCCGGTCAACCAGCGTCGCGTGTACTTTGCGCCCACCGTTCGCCAGCATTGAATAGGCCGTCACCATGCGCAGCAGGGTTGTCTCGCCAGCTCCCAGAGACATCGAAAGCACCGGCAAAAGCTTGTCATAGACACCGAAACGATTGATCGCGTACTCGCTGATGAGCGGCATACCGATGTCCTGCGCCAGTCGCACAGTCATCTGGTTGCGAGATTTTTCAATCCCGAGTCTGAGTGTTGTTGGACCATAGGAACGACTCTTGTTGTAGTTCTCCGGTCGCCAAACGTCTTTGCCAGCCCCTTGCTCAATCTCAATCGGTGCATCCAAAACGATACTTGAAGGCTTGTAGCCATTGTCCAAAGCCGCAGAATAAACCAGTGGCTTGAATGACGACCCTGGCTGTCGCTTTGCCTGGATGGCGCGGTCGAATTGGTTGATGGCGAACGAGAAACCACCAACAATCGCGAGAACGCGCCCGGTGTGCGGGTCCATGGCGGCAAGACCACCGCCAACCTGTGGAATCTGCATCAGTTGCCAGACACCAGCGGGCTTTGCAGGATCTTTCGGTGAGACGTAGATGACGTCGCCAATCGCCACAACATCCGATGGTTTGCCTGGAGCCTTGGCTTTGGTCTTGTTCGTCGCGCGGAACTTGCCAGCCCATTTCAGCTCTTTCATCGGAATGCTGACGCCATCGCGGCTTTCAGCCACCTTCCCGTTCTGCTCCTTCTTAGGACGCAGTCCAACGACAATCTCCTTGGGCTTCACATCCAAAACCACGCCGAGGCGCCAAGGCGCAATGTCATTTGGAATATCGATTTTTGCGAGCGTTACACCCCAGTCTCCGCTGACATCAATCTGCTGGACAGGGCCGCGCCAACCTTTCGAGCGATCAAACCGGACCAAACCGTTGATCAGAGCTTTGCGCGCGTGAGCCTGCAGCTCGGGATCAAGTGTGGTACGAACAGACAGCCCGCCACCGTATAGGCGTTCCTCACCGTACTGGCTGCTCATGGCGCGGCGGACTTCTTCGGAGAAATACTTGGCATCGAAGTTGTGCGTGCCAAATGGACGTATATCGACCGTCAGCGGTTTCGCCTTGGCGGTCGCGGCTTCTTCTTCGGTGATGTAGCCGTTTTCGGCCATCTTTCCGAGAATCCAGTTACGTCGTCCGGTTGCGGCCTTTGTCTTCCGAAACGGATGATAGTTGCTCGGTGCTTTAGGTAACGCTGCCAAGTAAGCCGCCTGCTCGGCGTTCAAGTCCTTGAGTTCCAAATTAAAGTAATTGAGTGCAGCCGCAGCAACACCGTAAGAACCGATGCCGAGGTAAATCTCATTCAAATATAGTTCGAGGATTTTCTCCTTAGAGAATGCCCGCTCAATTCTGATGGCAAGAATAGCCTCTTTGAGCTTGCGTCGGAATGAGCGCTCATTCGTCAGTAGGAAGTTCTTGGCAACCTGCTGGGTAATCGTCGAAGCACCGACCAGCCTGCGGCCAAGCACATAGTGTTTGTAAAACGCCGCGCCAATGCCGACGTAGTCGAGGCCATTATGGTGGAAGAAATTCTTATCTTCGGCCGACAGAAAAGCGCCAATTACAAGTTTGGGGACCGTGTTTATTGGGACGAATATTCTTCGTTCACGCGCATACTCAGCCAGCAACGACCCATCCGCCGCATGGATTCGTGTCATAACAGGTGGTTCGTACTTTTCGAGCTTCTCGTAGCTGGGAAGGCCTTCGGAAGCCTTATAGATGAAGAAGCCAGCTATGCCCCCGCCGGCAAAAACGGCGACCACTCCGGCCGCAAAGAAAAAGCCCAGCAGGCCCAGCAGCATGCTCTTTTTGCGTTTCCTGCGCCGTCGCTGCGGCTGTGGTGGGGGGAGAATGGAATTCGGCGTCATAGATTTAATTTCCGCGAGCTCCTGTTCCGTATCATTCAGCGACTGCCAGAACACTCTCCATGAGGTTATGGCTTGATATTCATATCGTTTGCGAGGCTCCTCGCACTTTAACCGCCAATGTGGCGGAACACAGTCGAAACGCGAAAACTCTCCATTGCTCAGCAAGCAGTGGACCGCACTACAATTTCATGGCGCCGATCCGCCAGCCATCCAGAGTCGGCAGTTAAACTTTTACACGTGATATCAACCTAATACAGCAAGAAAGTGTATGCCTAATTACCATGTGTTTCGAAATAACTCTGTATCGCTGAGGAGATAGCTGCGACAGCTGAGCGCTGCCAATCACTGGTCTGCATGCGTTTTAGCTCTTTTGGATTGCTCATATAACCCAGTTCGATGAGCACGGATGGCGTCTGCGGCTGCCGCAATACACGAAAAGCGGCCGAGCGGTGCGGTGATCTCGCGACAGTGATGCGGCGCCTCAGGCTATCAATCAAATATCGTTTGAAGTGGCCGGTTTTCACGACCGTCTCACGCTGCATCAGATCGAAAAGTATACCTGCGATCTGATCTCGTTCTGCATTTTCAGCGATTGGAAGCCCAGACAGCTGATCAACGGCATTTTCCTCATCGGCCACCCGCTGCGCCTTCGCGTCTGATGCCCGTTTCGATAGCGTGTAAATCGTTGCTCCACTTATCGAAGAAGCCAACGACTGTTGCGCGATTGAATCCGCATGTAGTGAGATAAATAGCTTGGCACCTGCCCTTTCGGCGATGGCGACACGCTCATCCAGAGGGACAAATACATCCTTGTCGCGGGTCATCACAACTTGATACCGGCCGCTGGCTCTCAACTTGTCCCTAAGTGCCAGTCCGACTTTGAGAACCAAGCGCTTTTCCAGAATGCGACCATAGCCGGAAGCTCCAGGATCAGGACCGCCATGACCGGGGTCTATGACGATAACCGGCTTGATCTGCTTCTTCGTGGATCTGCTTTCCGTTGTGCCGCGCAGCTCAACCGACTGCGTCAACTGAGGCGGAACGCCTTGTCGCCGAAAAGATGCCAAACTGACGGGAGCCAAGTCCAGATGGAGGCGTGCTCGACCGTGGGTGGGATTTTCGGCACGTGCATCAATGAGTTTGAACGGCTCTTTGATATCCAAGACGAGGCGCGACATGTTCTTTGATAACGGACCGAACCGGTAGTCCTGAACAAGGCTGCTCCGGCGAAGATTGCGCCGCTCAAGGGCACTAAAATCGATTGTTGGGAAGTCCAGGACCAAACGAAACGGACGATCAAGTGTGAACAGAGACGCCTGCACACTGCGAGACATATCGATAGATATTCGCGTGATGTGCTTTCGTTCTGAAACATCGATCGTTAGCGCGCGCACCGGTGCAGAGCCGATTGCCGTCTGCATGGGCAGGCATCCAGTCCAGATGCAGCATAAGACGACCAAGCGCACAAAGGTTGAATAGGCAGTTAATTTGACATCGGATGACAAATACCACGCGGGCAACCGACGAATGACTGCACGGTCTCGACCGGAAACGGATTGATGCAAATATGTCGCAGAATGCACCACGATCGCAGCTAATCCTGGATGTTAGCGCCCGGGTGAACAATATGTCGGGATTGTCCAGGCAATCAAGAACGGTACCTTCGCGTCCACATCTTTGTCAGGGAGAAATCGGGCTTGCCTGCAAGGCTGTGAATCCCTACAATCTCGGTGTAAAGCTCTCGAAGGCTTGAGAATCCTCTTAGACTAATTGGTTAAAATCGAACGAGTCTGTCATCTCCCGTCTTGGATTTTGCAGGCTTTTGTCTCTCAAGCATGTCAGCTCAGACACTATTTGCTGTGTCTATGTGTGTCTTAATCGCACCGCCGTTGATGCCAGGCGACATGGCATGATCGTGTGAAGATCAGCAGTTTATTCGAACCTGCAGTCGCACCTTAGTTTTTCAGCTCTGCGCGGATGGCCCGGGAAGGGGACCCAGCATAGCCTCATCGATGGACGACACAGTTCATCTTCGCCGCCTTTTACAAGGCTTTATGAACAGCAGCGCAGTGCAAATTTGCGCAAGTGACTATTTTCAAAGGATGAAATGCAGCTTCTGATCAATACAAAAACGTCCGAATTGGATCGCACAAGTCCTGTGCGGCGAGGTCGGGTTGCGTGGTTTGATCACCTCAAGAAACTGCTCCTGGCCGAGGAACGACAGCCGATTGGTTGCGCGCCTTTCCTTTCCCAAAACAATCAAATCAAACATTCAACTCAGCGCGAGCAGCCGGAAAGCTTCGGGTTAATGCAGATTGCAACTATGACCCTGGAAGCCCGCCTACTATGCCGCGCCAAGGAACACTGGCAATGGCCGACAACAAAATGCTTATCGATGCCTCCCACCCGGAGGAAACAAGGGTGGTGGTGCTACGCGATGGCCGCGTAGAAGAATTTGACTATGAATCCGCAGCACGGAAGCTGCTCAGAGGAAGTATCTTCCTCTCAAAAATTACACGGGTAGAACCGTCACTACAGGCAGCCTTCGTTGACTACGGCGGAAACCGTCACGGATTTCTCGCATTTAACGAGATCCACCCGGACTACTATCAAATCCCGCATGCCGATCGTCAGGCGCTGCTCGAAGCTGAATTTGGGCTGCGGGCGCGCGACGATGATGATGACGATGATGAGATTGCGGTGGAGTCCGCTGATGCGGACGCTGATGTAGAGGATGTATCGAGCGAAGCCGCAGATGGACATGTGTTCGAGGCTGACAGTGACGAGCCAGACTTCGAAGCAGACGCATTAGACGTCACACACCTCCTGCCAGAAGAACCTGCTGACATCGATACCGCCGCGACTGAAGAAGGAGAAGGTCAACCAGAAACCGAAATCGAAGTTGCAGCGATCGAAGTCGAGCAGACAGCTGCTGATGAGGTTGCTGAGATTGACACGGCTGAAGGCGAGCCGGCAGAAACCGTAGAGATTACTAGCGCAACAACTGACACATCCGAAAGCGCTCCAGTCGTCGAGGAAGACGATCAATCGGCAGCGGATCAGGATGAATCATCAAACTCTGATGACACACCCAAAGGTCCACCAAAGACAATCGCTGCTGCAACACCTCCCGATGATCGTATCACAAGCGAACCAGTTGACGCTGTCGACACCCAGGAAGACTTGACTGAAGAGCTAGAAGCTTCCTCGGAAGAAGTAGCTCCGGATGGCGGCGAATCTACNGCCGAGAAGCTGGACTTTATAGCCGACGAGGAAACTGAGTCATCGACTGATGCCGCCGAACAAACNGCCAGCGCCGAANAGACTGATACGTCAGTTTNCGCTGAGGCCACTGAGGAAGCCGAACCATCAGACGAACCAGCTGATCAAGAGATCGAAGCCCGGTCTCATGNCGACGACGCTGATGGCGACGATGACGGTGCNGACGAAGATGTCGAAGTTGACGAAGTCGGAGAGAGCGACGCGCTGGAAGAAGTCCCAAGCCGCGCGCGCCGNCGCGTTCGCAACTACAAAATTCAAGAAGTCATCAAACGCCGTCAAATCGTACTGGTGCAGGTTGTCAAAGAGGAGCGCGGCAACAAAGGCGCAGCTCTGACNACTTACCTATCGCTTGCCGGTCGCTATACTGTGTTGATGCCAAACACTGCNCGCGGTGGTGGCATTTCTCGCAAGATTACAAACATCCAGGACCGCAAGCGCCTTAAGNCTNTTGCCCAGGAATTGGATGTGCCNGAAGGCATGGGCCTCATTATCCGCACAGCTGGGGCTGCTCGAACCAAGCAGGAAATCAAGCGTGACTTCGAGTATCTGCTCCGTCTTTGGGAAAGTGTGCGTGACCTAACTCTTCGTTCGACAGCTCCTTCGCTCGTTTATGAAGAAGGTGATCTGATCAAGCGCTCGATCCGTGATCTTTACTCACGGGACGTTGAGCAGGTGCTGGTTTCGGGCGACGAGGCTCATAAAGAAGCCAAGAGNTTCATGCGCATGCTCATGCCGAGCCATGCCAAAAACGTCGTCANGTATGACGAAGCCCAACCATTNTTCACGCGCTATCGTATCGAGCAGCAGCTCAACGCGATGTTCAGCCCGTTCGTTCAGCTGAAGTCTGGCGGCTATCTGGTTATCAATCAGACAGAGGCACTCGTTGCGGTGGACGTGAACTCTGGCAAGTCGACGAGAAAATTCTCAATTGAAGATACCGCCCTCAATACCAACCTCGAGGCGGCCGAAGAACTGACACGACAGCTCAAGCTGCGGGATCTTGCNGGCCTGATTGTCATTGACTTCATTGACATGGAGGAAAAGCGCAACAACCGCGCTGTTGAGCGACGCCTTAAAGAGTGCCTGCGCGATGACCGGGCCCGCATCCAGGTCGGACGCATCAGTCACTTTGGTTTGTTGGAAATGTCGCGCCAGCGTTTGAGAACNGGAGTTCTTGAAGGCTCNACGATGCCCTGCCAGCATTGCCAAGGCACCGGCATCATTCGCTCAACAGAGTCCGTAGCGCTCGCAGTGCTCCGTGGCCTGGAAGATCAGTTGATGGTGNGTCAACCGCGTTCGCTGACAGCCCAGTGCTCGCGTGACGCTGCCATGTATCTGCTGAACCAAAAACGTGACTTCGTCCAGGAGATCGAAACCCGCTACGGCGTATCAATACATATTGAAGCCAGTGATGAGCACCAGGGTGCCGATTTCGCCATTCAGCGTCGTGGCGGAAGCGCCAATGGCGGAGGCAGTAATAACAACTTGCCGCGCCGCATCGAAAGAAACGCGGTCAACGTCGAAGCTGGCTTCAACGACGAGACTGAAGAANGTAGCAGAACAGCCGAGTNCGACGCCGGTGATGGCGACGAACGACGCCCCCGACGTAGGCGACGACGGCGTGGTCGCCGTGGCGACGCGGAGGCTGCTAACGAACAGGTGGATGCAACCACGGATGCCGTCGAGGATGGCGAGTCTGCAAGNACAACAACCGAAGCCGAAGATGGCGATGGTGAGCAGGGCGAACGTCAATCGCGCCGNCGCCGNCGAGGCCGGCGCGGCGGTCGNAACAGCCGCGGACAACGGCGCACGAACAGCGATAGCNTCGCAGAGCCTGGTGCACCGCAGCCTGATATCGGCGATGGAGAAAGAAGCGACTGGNACCAGCAGCAGACAGCGCAGTCAGATGNAACTGANAGCGAACAGCCGNAGGTCGAAGTCGCGTCAGGGGATGATGGCGCGGCGGATGTCGTGGCTCAAGCGTCGACAGCTATCGAGCCGTCTCCTGCGGACGTAGATAACGAACCAGCTGGTTCTGTGGATGATAAGGCTTCGGAGGCTACGGCAAAGCAGTNNGATACCGCTGATACCAAATCATCAGACGAGGCAGCAGAGCATCAGCCGTCCGCGCAAGAGGATGCACAGTCCTCCAATGAAGACGCGCAAGTGGTGGTAGCGAGCGAGGTAGCAGAGGATGCGAGTGCTGCGCCAGAAANACCAGTTGCATCACATCGTGGCGAGCCAGAAAGCAGCAAGCCCGTGTTGNAACGCATTGTCATGACACCGGAAAGCGAAAGCGCCAATGAAACATCCGATACNGCTCAGGACGTGAAGGAGCGTCCCGCACGNAAAGGTTGGTGGCAGAGACGCTTCGGCTCCTGAATGCAAAGGTTCGTCAGTCACCCATGAGCGATCATGTAATTGGTCGGTCGGAAGTCTGAAGGTCTGCTTTGAAGCTAGCNGCGGCAAGCGNCGCCGNTANCTNTCGTGCTTTACGACATCAACGATTGCAGGATTGGCTTAGANCAAGATCGTTNCGGATGGANTCACCGTTCGANTTGCTCTCTTTGTTGGCCGGAGCGTGAATCTTGCTCTACTCAATAAGTTTAGAGACCGATTCACGTTTCAGATGGATGCGCCAAGCGCTTCCATCTGAAACGATCGGGCTCTAGGTCTTGAGGCGCTGCCAGGCTTCTAGCCGTGTGATTGCGTCTTTCACATCGGCTGTCCTTCCTGAGTAAGAAAAGCGAACGAAGCGGTTACCGCGAGCCTCATCGAAATCAACACCTGACGTCGCCGCAATTCCTGTCTCGGCGAGCATCTGAACCGTGAATTCAAGACTGTTGTTGGTATGGGCAGAAACATCGGCATAGATGTAGAATGCCCCATCGGCTGGTACGATCTCAGGAAACCCTACTCGCGGCAATTCCGACAGGAGTAACTCCCGATTAGCAGCATAGACAGCACGATTGCGGTCCAGCTCATCCGTACCCTCGAAAGCTGCTAAAGCGGCCAATTGCGAAGGGGCTGGTGCACAAATGAAGAGGTTCTGAGCCAGTCTTTCAGCATTGGCGACGAGTGCCTCCGGCACGACCATCCAGCCAACCCGCCAGCCCGTCATCGAAAAGTACTTTGAGAAACTGTTGATGATGACCGCATTATCAGAGTAGCGCAGTGCCGTTTCGGCAGGCTGGCCAAAAGTCAGACCATGGTAGATTTCATCCGAAATGAACCAGATGTCTTGTTCGTTACAGAACTGCGCAATGGCCGACAGGCGTTCGGGCTCAAGCATTGTGCCCGTGGGATTGTTCGGGCTAGCAATGAGCGCACCTGCAATCTCGCCAGAACACTGTTCCAATTGCTCCAATGTCGGCATCCAGCGCGTTGCCGGTCCCGTTTCCAGGAGTCGAGACTTCTGACCGAGCGCTGACAGGATGTGGCGATAGCAGGGATAGCCCGGCGATGGCAGAGCAACGGTGTCACCTGCCTCAAAGAGTGTCAGAAACGCAAGAATGAAAGCTGCGGATGAGCCGTTGGTGACGACGATCCGGTTAGCCGAAAGATCAACATCGTACCATTCGCCGTAAAGCTGGGCGATGCGCTGTCGCAGCTCAGGCATCCCAAGTGCTAGTGTGTAGCCGAGCTTCTCATTATTCAGATTTGCAGCCAGTGCCGCGCGCGCTGACTCTGGAGCTGGTGTACCTGGCTGGCCAACCTCCATGTGAATGATATGCCGTCCTTCAGCCTCCGCCTTAGCAGCGGCCGACATGACATCCATGACCATAAACGAGGGAATCTCGCTCCGCTTGGACGGCTGACCAACGCGACTTTCGCGCGTTGTCTGATGCGATGCTCCAGGCTGGTCTTGCATGGGATAACCTTCTTAGCGTCTGGTTGGTTACATTGTTTGGTGTGCTTGTATCATGTTCATCCAATAGTCGTCGCTGAGGTATGTTCCAAAGGCTCAGAAATCCTAGGGCGTTTGCCGTGGCTCCGCTCAATCAGCCTAATCAAGCGTAATCATTGACAACTTGTCGCAGAATTATCGATTCACGCGCCACATGCGGAATCCGGAGTGGACTATGTGTCACCCTGGCACCAGAAAATCGCCAAGATTGCGTCGCCATTGTCAACACGAGGGATTGTGATTTGGTCTGCCAACCAATGCCGTTGGTTTATACTTTACGTTTCGGCAGGCAGATCTACATTCGCACACAGCACATCAAGACTTTCAGATCCGAGTTCTGCAAAAGGGCAGCGCGATGGGAATTCGACATCGAGAGGTAAACAACACCCGATCGCAAGGTTGGCGGCTGCGTAATGTCTGCCTCGCGGTCACCCTCGGCGCACTTTTTGGACTGGCTCTACTGCCAGCTCCCAACTCCAGTGCACAAGGGCTCCCCCTGATACGGGATACAGAGATCGAACGCCTGCTTAATGATTACTCTAGGCCTATCTTCGATGCTGCAGGTCTTGGCGGCGGCCGGGTCGCAATCCGCATCGTGCGCAGTAGGATCTATAACGCCTTTGTTGTCGATGGTCGCAATGTCTTCATTCATACCGGCGCCATTATGCAAAGCGATACGCCCAACCAGATTATCGGCGTGATTGCTCACGAGGCAGGTCACATCGCAGGCGGCGACCTGGCGACATTGCGATCACGGATCCAGCGAGATCAGACAAAGTTGCTACTGATGCGAATTCTCGGCATCGGCGCGGCAATCGCAACCGGAAATGCGAGTGCGATTGCCGCCGGTGATGAGTTGGTTCTTCGTTCTATGTTGGCAGAGCGTCGTGCGCAGGAGGCTGCAGCTGATCAGCGCGGCCTCGTGTATCTCAATCGCACGAAGCAGTCCGCCCGCGGAATGCTCGAGACTTTTGAGCGCTTCCAGCGCCAGGAATACATATCGGATACGCATAAAGATCCATTTGTGCGCAGCCACCCAGTTGCAACCGATCGCTTGGCGCTGCTCCGCGATCGCGCCCGTCAGAGCCCCTTCTTCAACACGAAAGACGAACCGCGCTTGCAGTTGCGTCATGACATGATGCGCGCCAAGCTTTCGGGTTATCTCGAATCGCCTGCCGCGGTGTTCAATCGCTATCCGCGCCGGGACAACTCCCTGCCGGCGAAGTACGCCCGCGCCATTGCAACATTCTTTCGTGGTGGTCCTAACGGTTTGAACGCCGCCATTGCGGCCGTCAACGAGCTAATCCGGATGCAGCCGAAGTACCCGTACTTTTACGAACTTCGCGCCGATTTCTATCAGCGATCCGGACGCGCCGCAGCCGCTGTTGCAGATCTCCGGCGTGCTTTGAAGCTGGATCCGAGTGCTTCGTTGATAAAGATTCGCCTTGGCACCGCCCTGCTGGCTACGCGTGATCCTAAACAATTGAAAAATGTGATCGCCATGATGGAGCGCACAATCCGCCGTGATGCTCGAGACGGCGATCAGAAGCCTCGCGCTTATCGCGTTCTTGGTCAGGCCTATTATCGTGCCGGTAAAATCCCAAGCTCATATGCGGCCACCGCAGAAGCTTATTTCCTCTCCGGTAATCTTAAGCAAGCCAAGGTTTTCGCTCAACGAGCACAACCTGGTTTGCGAAAAGGGTCTCCGAAATGGCGCAAGATGGATGAAATCGTCACTTTCAAGCCACGAAGCTAGCGTTGGGATGGTAAGTTATTTCGAATTGGGGCAGATCGGGCGTTCACTGTAAGTTCAGATCTGAGCTGTTACAGATTCGTGGCTAGTTGCAGAATTAGCAAGGCAGCAATAATTAGTTGATATTGTTTGGTGTTACCGCGGTGGCAAACGAAGATACGGAGTATGACATGGCTGGTTCGCAGCTGAGCGATATGCTTTCCACCCTGACCACAACGAAGGGTGTGTTGTTTGCGGCGCCACTGGTTCTGGGTGCCGGCCTTTTAATATCTGTATCCGGGAGCCAATCGGTCAATCCCGAGACAGCCGAGACGACTCAGAAGTCCGCTCCAGTTGTGGCAACATCGACAACTACAACGACTGCGTCGAAAGCAGAAAAGCCAGCAGAGCCTTCAAACGTTACGACTGCAGCGGCTCCCGAAACAACCGAGACATCTCTGCTGAAAAAAGTGTCTGGTACTAATACATCTGGCGCCAAGTTCAGCGCTCAGCAGCGCGATGAGATTGGTAAGATCGTCAAAGACTATCTCCTGGCCAATCCACGTATCCTCGTTGAAATGTCGGAGAAACTGCAGAAAATCCAACAGGAAGAGCAGAACCGCCAGCGCGAGCAGGTCTTGTCTAGCGCTAAGGACTCGATTTTCCGATCTCCTGTCGACTTCGCCCTCGGTGATAAGGATGCTGATGTCACGATCGTTGAGTATTTCGACTACAACTGCGGCTGGTGCAAGCGGGCCCTCAACGAAGTTACAAAGCTAACTGACGGCGACAAAAAGGTGCGCGTCGTCATGAAGGAATTCCCAATCTTTGGTGAGCACTCAGAATATGCAGCACGAGCTGCATTGGCTTCAAAAGCGCAAGGCAAATACTGGGACTTCCACGTCGCCTTGATGAAAGAGCAACGCGTGACGAAGGACAACGTGATGCAGATTGCTAAGCGGGTCGGTATTGATGTCGCGAAACTCAAGCAGGAAATGGAAAATCCAAAGTACGGGGAAGCCATCAAAGAGACCCAGCAGATTGCGACTTCTCTAGGTATTGAAGGCACACCTGGTTTTATTATCGATAGTCAGATCAACCCAGGCTTTGTCCCTTACGACCGGTTGAAGCAACTGGTCGCTGACGTTCGTAAGACTGGCTGTAAGTTCTGCTAGTTGGTCCTTAGAGACAAAGGCAGATGACTGAGGCACAGCGAAAGTTGTGCCTGCAATCTCCACTGCAATCGCTTTCTGCCTAACTCTTTCTCACGGCATGGGCTTAGAATTTGCCTCGCGAGATGCGTCGATCTGGTAAGCATGGGAGCTACTTGAGCCCAAGTCACTGTAGACGTACAGCAATAGGGGGTCTAAATAACCCTCACAAATTTAGTGGTTTGAGAGACACGACACGTTACTTGGCGAGATTGGACTGAAACTTCAATTGGCTTATTTCGCTCTAAATCAGGACAACGGATCTTGTCTGTCACCGACGACCTTAAACCCCATGAATAGCTTGAAACGAGGCTTCCACTGATGGCTCGCGAGAAACATCAATCTAATCCATCGAGCGATCATGAGACGATAAGAGAACTCGCTGAACTCCTGCATGAAACCGGGCTCTCTGAAATCGAGATCGAACGGTCCGGGCTCAGGCTCAGGGTCGCCAAGTCGACTGCAGTTACAATGAGTGCACCTGCCATGGCAGCGGTCCCGCCGTTTGCCGCTCCGGCCGCGACAGCAGCGGGAGGCCCAGCAGCCGCAGATCCCTCATCTCATCCGGGCGCAGTTAAGTCGCCAATGGTCGGCACGGTTTACAGGTCGCCGGAGCCTAGCTCTCCACCGTTTGTCGAAGTCGGTGCTACCGTAACCGAGGGTCAGACTGTTCTGATCATCGAAGCCATGAAAACCATGAACCATATCAAGGCCTCAAAGTCGGGCACGGTGCGCGAAATTTTGGTTGAGAATGAGCAGCCGGTCGAGTTCGGCGAAGCTCTTATGATCATTGAATAAGCGAGTGTGCTGCCCTGCGATCAAGCAAATGAGAACAGCTGCCCATGTTTGACAAGGTCCTCATCGCCAACCGCGGCGAGATTGCGCTTCGCGTGCTCCGTGCCTGCAAAGAGCTTGGCATTGCAACCGTTGCTGCGCACTCGACGGCAGATGCTGACGCAATGCATGTTCGTCTTGCCGACGAGAGCGTATGTATTGGGCCACCGCCGTCCATAGATAGCTACTTGAACATCCCGGCCTTACTCGCTGCGTGCGAGATAACGGGCGCGGATGCTATCCATCCCGGCTATGGGTTCCTGTCCGAAAATGCCCGCTTTGCCGAGATACTGGAAGATCATCAGATCACGTTTGTCGGACCGATTTCGGAACACATCCGGACGATGGGCGATAAGATTGCGGCTAAAGACACCGTCAAGCGTCTGGGTATTCCTGTTGTGCCTGGCTCTGATGGTGCCGTAGAGAACGAGCAGGATGGCTTGCGCATTGCTGCTGAAATGGGTTATCCGGTTCTCATTAAAGCTGCTTCCGGCGGCGGTGGGCGCGGCATGAAGGTCGCCCGATCAGAAGAAGAACTGCCAATCGCTTTCCACACTGCCAGAGCTGAAGCGAAAGCTGCCTTTGACGACGATAGCGTCTATATCGAGAAGTATCTGGGTAAGCCGCGCCATATTGAAATCCAAGTATTCGGGGATGGACGCGGCGGCGCGATACATCTTGGCGAACGCGACTGCTCTCTACAACGACGACACCAAAAGATTCTGGAAGAGGCCCACTCCCCAGCGCTGAATGAAGAAGCGCGCAGCAGGATCGGTGGGATCGTTGCAACTGCGATGCAGGAAATGAAGTATCGTGGGGCAGGTACGATTGAGTTCCTCTATGAGGATGGTGAGTGCTACTTCATCGAAATGAACACACGCTTGCAGGTAGAGCATCCCATAACGGAGATGATCACAGGCGTTGATCTTGTCATTGAACAATTGCGCATCGCATCCGGTGCGCCGCTAAGCCTTGCGCAGTCCGATGTCTCGTTCTCCGGGCACGCCATTGAATGCCGCATCAATGCCGAGCATCCATACACATTTCAACCGTCGCCAGGGCGCATCACCTATTGGCATCCTCCGGGTGGGCTGGGCGTAAGGGTCGATTCCGGTGCCTATCAAGGCTATTCTATTCCGCCATACTACGACAGCCTTATTGGTAAGCTCATTGTCCATGGCAAGAGCCGCAACGAATGCCTTATGCGTCTGCGGCGCTGCTTATCCGAGTTCGTGATCGACGGCATTGAAACAACAATTCCGCTGTTTGCGGAGTTGTTGCAGCATCCAGACATCGCAAACGGGCTCTATGACATTCACTGGATGGAGAATTATATCGCGCAACGGCCGGCTGATGAGACTGAGGCCTAATTGCCATCTCAATTATTGCCGCATTAGTATTCTTCGATGCTGTTGACCAAAACTTTGCGTTTCCAGTGCCAATCGCCAGAGAATTATCAGGCCGACCCTATGGCTACTCGCGACAACACGTTGCTTGAAATCACCCCAGAAGTCCTGCTGAAGGCCTACTCGTGCGGGATTTTCCCGATGGCGGAGAATGCCGATGATCCCCAGCTTTTCTGGATTGAGCCACAAGCCCGTGGACTACTGCCGTTAGATTCAATCAGTATTCCGAGGAGGCTGGCACGAACTATTAGGCGTGATCCGTTCGAGATCCGAGTTGATACCGACTTCGATGGTGTTATTGAAGGCTGTGCTGCATCGCGCCCTGGCCGCACATCGACCTGGATCAACGAGCGGATCAGATCTCTCTATGGCGATTTGTTCCGCATGGGGCATTGCCACACGATTGAAGCTTGGTCCAAAGAAGGACGCCTAGTGGGTGGTCTCTATGGCGTTGAGCTCGGCCGTGCGTTCTTCGGTGAGAGCATGTTCTCGCTTGAACGGGACGCTTCCAAAATTGCGCTTGTTTATCTGAGCGCCCGCTTGATTCATGGCGGCTTTGCAATGTTGGATACGCAGTTCGTGACGGATCATCTTCGCCAATTCGGTGCAATTGAAATCAGCCAGAGTGAATTCCAAGACCGATTAGATGTGGCACTCAGCTGCGCTGGTAACTTCGCAGCATTGCCTCTCTCGAGCCCGCCTGAGCAGATCCTGGAAATTGTCCAATCGTAATGTGTGTTCTGGACGCTTTCGACCCTATCGCCTAACACGGCGGCGGCGACGAGTCGGACGACGGCGTGTTGGCCCGTACGTCTCAGCCTTGTTTTTCTGCCGAGCGGCTGACTGTCGAAGGCTTTCTTCATCAGGCTTTGCGCAGCCCGTCAGCCACACGTCGAACACAGGATGCTCGACGGCATTCAGACCGGGGCTCTCAGCAAACATCCAGCCAGAGAAGATTCGTTCCTCTTTGCCATCCAACTGAACCTCGTTGACCTCAACAAACGTCGTGGTCTTAGGCTTGACCTCTGGCGCGCGCGTATAGCAAACGCGTGGCGTTACTTTGAGCGAACCAAACTCAACGGTTTCATTGATTGGAATTTCGAGCTTACGAATTCGCGCAGTAACTTTGTCCAGCGCCGAGAAAATTGCGACTTGGTTGTTAAGCCGTTGGGCCTGGGATGGAGACGTTGCAGAAGTCAAGGCGAGCGTCATAACTACGCCTATTGCTCCAACGAATCGCCATTTCTTATGAGTCGCGCTCATGCAATCTCCTGAGAATTGCATCGCACAATATCTTTGAAACGAAAGTTTGACACCAACAAGAATAACTGGCCGGTCTGCTACCATGACGCGCAGGCAGATACAAAAGCAAACCTGAAGCTCACGTTACTCTGGCTTCCAGGCTGAATAATCACCTGTGGCTCGCGGTCTCTTCGCCGCAGTCAGAATAGATCCATCCGGCCGATAAGCTGCGGATGTACCCGTGAGGTTCATTTGATGCGGTTTCTGCCAGGGTTTGGCAACATAGGTTTCCTCTGTGGGTGGGTTCGGCACCGTGTGATGCAGCCACCCATGCCACTCTGGTGGTACCTGAGAGGCCTCCGATAGATTCTTGTACATCACCCAGCGACGCGGCATTCCGTGCGGACCAACGCCAGAACGCTGTTCGTAGTAGGTATTGCCGTAATCATCAGAACCGACTAACCGCCCTTGACGCGTAATGGTCCATCGCGTGCCCCAAGTGCTGCCGCCCCACCACGCAAAAATCTCTCCGAGCATGCTCATTTCATGAAAGCTCCTTCGCTGAAACTGACACAATTCATTTGGCCAGTCGCGTTGCCACCGTAGCAAGGCACATTTGAGAACCAACTGAGCCATCGATTTATATCGGCGATGCAATACTGTCCAGCCAGAGAGGCTGCAAAGCCACACTCACAAGCAGTGGAATCGCATAATATTTGAATAAGGGAAACTACGCGCCGGCTGCTGCCGTAAGAGATTGAAACGCCAAAAGATCTCAGCCGAGCCTTAGAACTTATTCCGGGCTTATCACCAAGCTACCCACACCTAACCCCTACATCTAGTATGCAAGACATCTGCAACATACAAAACCTTTGCATGAATACCTGCGAATCAGCCATTTCTTGTTGCGGGGGAGCGCTCCGGATGCAGGCACGTGATTGCGGAAGGAGAGCTTAACAAAACTACCGCGTTCCTGAGTATCCAAGTTTACGCGTTCCGAGTTGTTGGCGTTTGTAGAGTTTGCGTTTCAGTACGGGCTGGCTGTCCAAAGTTCGCACAATCCCATTCCTCTCTATCTCCCTCTCGTTGCGTCCTGCCCGACGTATGCGAGTTGTGCTACTGCACGGATGCGTTTGCCAGCCTTTCCCAATTCTGCGGTCTGACCATTCCACATGTTGGACCTTTGACTACAAACCGCTGGCACCGCTGCAAACGCGGCGGAGCCAGCACCGCAAAACAAAAAAGACATTCGCTACGGGGCTTTTATGAAAATTACGCGGCGCTTCACGAAGGCTGGCCAATCGCCTTACGAAACAATCCCTTTTCGGTCCGCCACAAGCGAGATCAAGAACCCTGACGGTTCGATTGTATTTCGACACGAAAACCTGATGGTTCCGGAACACTGGAGCCAGGTTGCCGCTGACATCATCGCCCAAAAGTACTTTCGCAAGGCTGGCGTTCCTGCATGCCTAAAGCGCTTTGAAGAGACTCAGGTTCCATCATGGCTTTGGCGCTCTGTAGCGCACGAAGCCAAGCTTGCCGAGCTGCCAGAAGATGAGCGGTATCTTGGTGAAACTGATTCCCGGCAGGTTTTTGACAGACTCGCCGGCACGTGGACCTACTGGGGCTGGAAAGGGGGATACTTCTCCAGCGAAGAAGATGCGCAAGCGTTCTTCGATGAGCATCGCTACATGCTCGCCATGCAGTTCGCTGCGCCAAACTCTCCGCAGTGGTTCAATACCGGTCTGCATTGGGCGTACGGTATTGATGGACCGGGTCAAGGCCACCACTATGTTGATTACGAAACCGGCAAGTTGACACTTTCTGCATCTGCCTATGAGCACCCACAGCCGCATGCTTGCTTCATTCAGTCGATTGAAGATGACCTCGTGAATGAAAACGGCATCATGGACCTCTGGGTTCGTGAAGCACGCCTTTTCAAATACGGATCCGGCACAGGCACAAACTTCTCAAAGCTTCGCGCATCAGATGAGAAGCTCGCAGGTGGTGGTCGTTCATCTGGCCTTATGAGCTTCTTGAAAATTGGTGACCGCGCAGCTGGTGCAATCAAGTCTGGTGGCACAACACGGCGCGCAGCAAAGATGGTTGTTGTTGATGTCGACCATCCGGACATCGAAGAGTACATCAATTGGAAGGTGAAAGAAGAGCAGAAAGTTGCCGCTCTCGTCACCGGTTCCAAGATCTGCCAAAAGCGCCTGAAGGCTGTGATGAAGGCCTGCGTGAATTGCGAAGCCGACGGCGATGATTGCTTTGATGCGTCTAAGAACCCAGCTCTGAAGCGTGCCATTAAAGAAGCCCGTCGCGATCAGGTGCCGGACAACTACATCCAGCGCATCATCCAGTTTGCGCGCCAGGGTTTCAAGGATATCGAGTTTCAGACTTACGACACCGATTGGGACTCAGAGGCCTATCTCACGGTGTCCGGCCAGAACTCAAACAACTCTGTCCGCGTCACCGACGATTTCTTGGCTGCCGTTGAAAAGGACAGTGATTGGAATCTGACAGCCCGCACAAGCGGCGCGACGACCAAAACGATCAATGCACGCGATCTGTGGGATCAGATTGGTTATGCTGCCTGGGCCTCTGCTGATCCAGGCATTCAGTTCCACACGACTATCAACGATTGGCACACCTGCCCAGCAAGCGGTCCGATCCGGGCATCAAACCCTTGCTCGGAATACATGTTCCTGGATGACACGGCGTGCAACCTTGCATCGATTAACCTGATGCAATTCCGCAATGATGATGGCTCATTCAAGGTTGAAGACTTTGAGCACGCCTGCCGCATGTGGACAATTGTTCTTGAGACCTCTGTGCTCATGGCGCAGTTCCCGAGTAAGGAGATCGCTGAGCTTTCCTATCGCTACCGCACACTCGGTTTGGGTTTTGCCAACATTGGCGGCCTACTGATGTCGACAGGCATGTCATACGACTCGGATGAAGGTCGTGCGATTTGCGGCGCAATCACAGCAGTTATGACTGGTGTGTCTTACGCGACGTCAGCCGAAATGGCTGCGGAGTTGGGACCGTTCCCCGGCTACGAAGAAAACGCATCCGAGATGCTGCGTGTCATTCGCAACCATCGTCGTGCTGCACATGGCAAGACCGATGGCTACGAGAAGCTTTCCACACTTCCTGTTCCACTCGATCATGCCTCTTGCAACGATCAGCCTCTACTGGAAGCTGCAACCCGTGCTTGGGACCGTGCCATCGAGCTTGGTCAGAAGAACGGCTATCGTAACGCACAGGCGACAGTGATTGCGCCGACNTGGGGTACAATCGGCTTGGTCATGGATTGCGANACGACTGGCATCGAGCCGGACTTCGCCTTGGTCAAGTTCAAGAAGTTGGCCGGTGGCGGCTACTTCAAGATCATCAACCGGGCGGTTCCGCAAGCGTTGCGTTATCTCGGTTATTCAGAAGCGGAGATCGCTGAGATCGAGGCATACGCCGTTGGTCATGGCTCNCTAAGGCAAGCGCCTGCGATCAACCACACAACNTTGAAGCAAAANGGCTTCACGGATGAGTTGCTTGAAACCGTCGAAGGCTCTCTNGCAACGGCATTCGACATCAAGTTTGTCTTCAANAAGTGGACGCTCGGAGAAGACTTCCTGCGTGATACGCTGNAGATTGATGAGGACAAACTCAACGATCCAAGCTTTGAGCTGTTACGANACCTCGGCTTCTCCAAGGCGGACATCGAAGCGGCAAACGAGCATGTTTGCGGTGCGATGACACTTGAAGGTGCGCCTCACATCAAGGAAGAGCATCTGCCCATATTCGATTGTGCCAACCCGTGCGGNCGCAAAGGCAAGCGTTATCTTTCGGNGAACAGCCATATCGACATGATGGCGGCAAGCCAGCCGTTCATCTCCGGTGCGATCTCCAAGACGATCAACATGCCGAATGAGGCGAGCGTCGAGGATTGCAAACTGGCCTATACACGATCGTGGCGCAAAGCTCTCAAGGCAAACGCGCTCTATCGTGACGGCTCAAAGCTTTCNCAGCCTCTGAACTCACAGCTCCTGTCGGATGATGCTGATGAGGCGGATGAAGTGGCAGCTGAGATTGCAGCCGATAAGCCAGCGCAATTGCGGGCTGAGGCAGCGGCTGAGCGCATCGTTGAGCGGATCATAGAGCGTGGCCGTGAAAAAATGCCAGNTCGTCGAAAAGGCTACACGCAAAAGGCCGTTGTCGGCGGACACAAAGTCTATCTGACAACCGGTGAATANGAAGACGGTCGGATCGGCGAAATCTTCATCGATATGCACAAAGAAGGCGCTGCCTTCCGCTCTTTGATGAACAACTTCGCGATCGCAATCTCACTTGGCCTGCAGTATGGCGTGCCCCTGGAAGAGTATGTGGATGCCTTCACGTTCACACGCTTCGAGCCAGCTGGTCTTGTGCAAGGCAATGAGACGATCAAGAACGCAACGTCGGTACTCGATTATATCTTCCGAGAACTGGCTGTTTCGTACCTCGCTCGCAATGACCTTGCACACGTCGATCCAGGCGATGCATCGTCAACGGCGATGGGCCAAGGAGAAGAGGAAGAAGCAGCACCAGCAGNGAAGATTATTTCGCACGGCTTCACCCGTGGTCAGCTTGTCGGTCGTATNGGGCCAGCGGTTGATGGCGGNGGGGCNCACGTTTCCTCAACGACAACNATCGTGCAGCAGACCTCTGCTACGGCGATCGGGTCGCAACAAACGACGGCGACAATGTCTGATAACACACCAATTGCTGGTCCAATGACAGACGGCGCACTCGCGCTTAAGGCCGAGCCTGTGATTGATCGTGTTACAGAAGCTCGCATGCAGGGTTATGAGGGCGAAGCNTGTGGCGAGTGCGGAAACTTTACGCTGGTTCGCAACGGGACTTGCCTGAAGTGCAACACATGTGGAGGCACTAGCGGGTGCTCATAATCGCAGANTTCAACTAGAGGGACTGCCATGAGTGATACAAAAGCTACTGCTCAAACNGAACAACAGGAGAGTCGGGTTCATCCCGGCTCTTNGAACCGNCCGCCTGCCGAATCCCNGGTNGGCGAGCCAAGCTTCGACATTCTTCATCTTGCCGAGCTCGTTCCAGTTGTGAGGAAGAGATTAGGCATTGATNAGACGTTCTCGGACGATGCCATTCTGGGCAGCCTCAAGTTAATNAGTGCNGTTACGTNTGACCNTGACAGAGCAGCTGTCGCCTTTACTTCCAACCTCGGGCGTTATCTNGACAGTAAAGGGCAGCAGCCGTCCGCCAACCTGGCAGCANTCGTTGCCATGTTGCCGCGGCCACGTTCCTGATCCGCATTTCCGTTGCGTTGTACCAGTGCGTCTNCGGCGCAAAGGGTGAGTTNAGAGGCATTCGGCTGGTCTGANCCTCCTGGACTATCTGATAGCTGTTAGTCTTTTCTTGCCGCCGCATTTCCACNTTTAGAATCAGNNNA
>NZGY01000152.1:0-7538 GCA_002689605.1 Filomicrobium sp. | reverse complement strand
CNAAAGNNAGTGGGAGTTGTCTCTTGTTGCGTTGGTGTTACTCACAATAGTGCAGGAGCTTTTGACGTTATGTCATCGCCAAACACACCTGGCTGCGTCTACTTGCTGGCAGATCATCTTGATATGCTTCTCGCAGCTGGAGAAGATCTTCAGAAGCTTGAGTTCGAGAACCTGTATTCTGATAGCAGTCCGGAAGAAAATCCGACATCCATCCAGCAGTTTGTTCGCCAAGCCCGCGAACTTGAGAATTCTGCGATTGGGCGGCTTATGTGCGCTCGTGCTCAAGCATCTCAGCTGGAAGGCGATGACGAACGCTTTGCAATGCTCGCTCGGTTATTCCTATTGGGAACGGCGCATGTGAGCGATGTACTGCAGCAGTTCAAAAACCCGGAAACGACAGCGTTCGATTGTGGTGGCGACCCAATAAACTATGCCACGTCGCGTGGACTAGTCGCCGAAGAAACCGGGTGTTTGTCGATCGTCGAAAAACTGTCGATTGGAGAGGACTTTCGCTTGGGTGGGCATATTGAGCTGGGTCCTCTATTGGATCTGTGCGCCCAATTTCTCGATTCCCTTGACACGCAATTCGGCTTGTTTCCAGAGATACCCGCTGTGGCAGAGGTCGAGCCTAAGGTGCCAGAAGGACGAACGGCATTCTTCTGATTATTGACCGTTAAATTTGCCGAATGAGACATTCCCTGTGGCTGACGCGGCAATCGAACAAACCAACTGCACGACGTTTGTCCAGTAACTTGATTATTGAGATACACGTTCGCTCATCCATTGATGTGACTGTCCGATTGATGTCTCTATAGGGTCCAACAGAAACTCTACAGACGACGTAATCAATGCACTTTGAACAGCTTCTCAAGACAGCATCGGACCGTCCTGTTCGGGTTGCCCTCATCGGCACGGGTGAATTCGGTCTTTCCTTAATTTCGCAGGCTCGTCGCGTCGATGGAATTGATATTGTTGCGGCCGTTGACCCTGACCTCAACCGTGTCGGTAGTGGACTTGCAGCTCTGGATATTGACCATAGCCATTGCCAGAATCGCAGCCAAGCTTTGCAGGCCGTAGAGAGCGATCGTCTCGCCCTGCTTGGCTCAGCAGATGATGTCTTCGATTTGCCTGTCGAGATGATTGTTGAGGCAACTGGTTCGCCAGAAGTCGGGGCGCAGCATGCGCTGCAGGCCATTGAGGCTGGGATAGGTGTTACGATGGTCTCTAAAGAGGCCGAATGCGTTGTTGGACCAATCCTTGCCCATAAAGCACGCAAGGCCGGAGTGCCCTACACTCTCGTAGAGGGTGATCAGCCTGCCCTACTTATCAGCCTGATCAGTCGTACGCGCGCGCTTGGACTGCCGATTGTGTGTGTTGGCAAGTCCAGCGAATACGATTTTGTCTTCGATCCCGATAGTGGAACGACGACCTGGACAAGCGAGACCACCAGTTCGCCAAACCTCATCGATATTTGGTCGCTTGATGGTGATACCGCATCGCGCCTTGAATCTCGGTCAGGCCTGCTGTCCGAATTGCCACAACGCACGGTTCCAGATTTCTGCGAGATGCTCCTGGTTTCAAACGCAACAGGGATCAAGCCGGATCGCCCTGATTTTCACGCGCCTATGACGCGTGCTGTCGAGCTTCCATCGATCTACATTCCAAAGCACGACGGTGGTGTATTGGACTCAGCTCCCGCGATTGATGTCTTTAACTGCCTGAGACGACCAGATGAGGCTAGCTTTGCCGGTGGTGTTTTCGTGGTCGTGGAATGGGCCGACTCTGCCTCCGGCGAACTGTTTCGCGGAAAGGGAATTCCGTCATCTCCAGATGGAAAGTATGGGCTGATCTATAATCCGTCTCATCTTTTAGGCGTCGAAGCGCCGATGTCGATTATGGCGGCTGCCCGACTTTCGAACACAAGTGTCGATCAAAATTATCGACCTGTCGTGGATCTCACCGCACGAGCAGCTACAGACCTAAAAGCAGGACGCGTGCTCGACATTGTCGGCACGCGCCACGCAATTCCAGATCTGGAACCATTACTCACCCCTGCCGTAGCAGTTGGAGATGATACACCTCTGCCTTACTATATGGCGGTAGGGGCGAAGCTCGCTCGACCAGTTCGGGCGGGCGAGTTTATAACTCGCGGCCACCTCGCAACACCCCTACCCGCCAGTTTGAGCGCGCTACGCGCGGAGCAGGACGTGGTGTTTTCTTAGCTGCAGCGGGTAGCTTAGACTTGCCGACAGTCGCCTTCTGGGCAGTTGTTACGTTCGCTGTCTTCAACTTTTCCACTGTGTTCCGACGTACTGGCTTTTTTGCATTTCCTGCAGGCGCATTCTTGGCACGGACAGATGCCTTACCCGCCTGTGTCTTCTTCTTCGTCAGAGCCGCCACCCGGACCCGCTTCTTGCTAGTGAGCCTCTGGCGCTTACTACGAACTTGCTTCTTCAGCTGTGCAACCTGTTTCTTGGTCAGCTGCTTCTTAGCCGATCTCTTTATGACCGCGCTCGGTCTCTTGCTTTTTTTGGCGAGAGCCTTTTTTCGCTTCAGTTGAGCGAGACGGACACGGCGTTCTTTCTTCTTCGCAGCGATCAGCTTGTTGCGCTTGATTGTAGTCGCACGCTTCTCCGCGAGAACAACGGCCTTGTGTGGCTTGGCAGCAGGAGCCGCGCGTTGCGGGCGCCGCTCGGGTAAGGCTGCTACCAGCACCGATGATGCCACGGCCGCTGGTACGTGCGTCCGGCCTGCTTTGTCGATGCCGTACTCTAGGTGTGCGATGCGCGTTGCTTGTGTGTTTGCCTCGACTTCCACCTTTGCTTTTGGCGATGGAATATCGTTAGACGCCCGAACCACAAACCGGTTCGGGTTGCGTCGCTCCTCTTTGGGAAGACGCGATGCAGTTTTGCGCATCTCGCGTGTCGTTAGCCAACCAGGATCGAACCGCTCTTCATTCATAGCAAGGCGAGCCATGGTGCTGGCTGGATTGCCCCCCTAGCCGCCATGCTTGCGTGACACGCGCCAAAGCGCTGCCGTCATGAATTGAAACTTGCCAAAGTATCCTGGGACGGGTGCATAGCGTCGATTGCGGCTGTAACGCGCCTCTCGTCGTGTTGGTGCTGAGAGAACTCTGACCTGTAGCCTTGCAACACCTCGATGCGCGAAACCTAGCTTGATTGCTGCGCCGCGGGACAGGTCCAACAACCGCCTGCCGTAATAGGGCCCGGCATTATTGATGCGCACNACGAGTGTCTTGCCATTGCTCGGGTTCCGGACCATNAATCTTGTGCNATCCGGATAGATTGGGCTNGCCGCATTGNCAGGCGCATTGGCCCGGAAACGCTCANCAGATGAGGTCAGTCCGCATGGGTTATATCGATCNCGGCGGCAATCGTNATAATGAGAAGCCTGCACGACACGAGTGATACCGATCTCTCGGCGTGTCTCTGAGAGTGTCTTTACGCGATGGCAAATCCGATTGAAGCAATATGTTTTTCCAGGCGTCTTTGCTTCAACTTTGATTGTCAGCCCAACGCCTCCGGCTCCAGTCCAAACCAGCGCGAGTAAACCTAGTAGAGAAATTGCACGTGCAGATCGTTTACACGCGCTCTCAACGCGCGCGCCTACGTGGCGCGGCAACGCAACTCGTCTCATGTCATTCACCCCCGGATGCTTTGATGCATCTGCTCTGACTTAATGGGTCGCCGTTTTGGTTAACGGCGCCGGGAGCAAGACATGTTGAATTGTGCGAAAACGAGACTGTTTGAGGATTTATGGTTAACNAANCTGCGTCAGCCCGGCGCAGCCGTTAATTCACGCTATNCTAGATAAGNGATTGTGCTTGCAACTGATTCTTGAGCTCAGAGGTTGCTTTTGCCAGCAAGTCGGCGTCGATTGACCGCAGCACAAGCTGCGTGCACGGACGATTGTTTTTCATCGTCGGATAACTGCCCATCGACACGTCGGGATAAGCTTCCTGATGTGCACCCAGAAGCCCTGCCACGGTGCCCTCAGGATGGTCGAGATCAATAGCCTCGGAATGCATCACGCGCCCCTTCTTAAGTCGCGGCGTGACGGAATCCAACATCACCTGCATGACACTCGGAATGCCAGCCATGGTAANGACATTGNCNAGCATGAAACCTGGAGCGGTCGAAATCGGATTATCGACTAGATCTGCGCCATCGGGAATCCGTGCCATCCGCAAGCGTGCCGGTGTCAGTTCAACGCCACGNGCCTTGTAGGCCGGGATCAAAAGATCAAGAGCCCGCTGGTCAACATCAATGCTGACACCAAAAGCCTTGGCGATACAGTCTGCCGTAATGTCGTCGTGGGTGGGTCCAATGCCACCAGTCGTNAACACGTAGCTGTACCTTCCGCGCAAAGCATTCACGGCGCCAACAATCTCATCTTCTTCGTCGGGAACGATACGCACTTCCTTCAGCTGTATCCCGATCTGCGTGCAATGATCCGCGATATAGCCGATGTTGGCATCCTTGGTACGCCCCGACAGGATTTCATCGCCAATCACCAGGATGGCTGCTGTTACGATGTCAGTGTCGTTGGTTTCCGACATTGCTCAGGTTCTCCCCAATTCTCTTTGTTCAGGCAGCGCTAGGTACTTGCCAGAAAATCAACTTCGACCTTAGCCTGCGTCCATGGAATTCGAAACACCACTTGTAAGCGGGCGCTTGATCAAGCGCTACAAGCGCTTTCTCGCCGACGTCACGCTTGATAGCGGCGAGACCATCACCGCGACGTGTCCCAACACCGGTTCAATGAAGGGATTGACGGAGCCAGGTTCGCCAGTCTGGTTGTCCATAAGTGATAGTCCGACACGCAAGTACAAACACACTTGGGAAATGGTCGGTCATGATCTCGGTAAGGGTGAAGTCATTGTAGGTATCAATACCAATCATCCGAACAAACTCGTTACCGAGGCGATCGAGGCTGGTAAGATTGCCCCGCTGAAAGGTTATAAGTCGCTTCGCCGCGAAGTGAAGTATGGCAACGAAAACAGCCGCATCGATATCTTTCTCGAGGATCCGAAGAAAGNCCAGTGTTACGTTGAGATTAAGAACGTACATTTGATGCGCAAATCAGGACTGGCGGAGTTTCCGGATTCCGTTACTGAGCGTGGTGCCAAGCANCTNCGCGAGCTTGCCGAAATGGTGCGCCAAGGCCACCGCGGTGTGATGATCTTTCTGATCCAGCGTGGAGATGCGACGCGGCTTTGTTTGGCTCGTGATATCGATACCAAGTATGGGGAGGCGTTCGACGCGGCAATCGAAGCCGGAGTTGAAGCCTTTGCGTACCGATGCACGCTGTCTCCTTCAGGTATCCTGGTAGAAAAGAAGGTCAAGGTGCTCGGCTGAGCACGAATTAGCAACCTCGGCTCGCATCCTGATCCGCGACACATGCTGCATTGCACTNGTGAACAATGCTCAAGNCATGTCTATCGCGGACCATTAANTTGCATGNNCTATCTATTGAGCGCTGATTTACGCGCCTCACTGACCGTCAGATTTATGGTTAATCGAATATAATCAATTGNTTGCTAAGGCTGTAGATCCATTCCTGTAGAGCCACTNTGGTGCATCAGCGAAAATGCTGATTATCTGTGGATAACTCAACTCGTTGGATAGACGAAAATGCATAGCCGGATCGTTGCAGCCGCAGTTCTAACGTTACCTTTTCTAATTGGTCACGCTCATGCGGAGCCATTGCCCAATTGGTCGATCTCTAAAATCTGCCAGAGCGATAGCGCTCCGGGGCAGTGTCGTTTGTTTGAAAGTCGCGCGCGTGCACGCGTTGCGGAAGCATGGCTGACGTTGCCCGAGTCAATTCAAAAAGGTTGTGCGGCTGAATTCCATCCTCCACTCGAACCAAGCTGGCGGATTATGGGCGATTGCATTGGAGAGCTTGGTGTGGTCACACGCGTCAATGTTCGCCGGAATGCAGTCGAGCGCGAGAAAAAAGTCGTGGCAGTATTGCGTGAACGCCGCGAGAAAGCAGAAAAAGAGGCGAAGCGNAAAGCCGCCGCTGTCGAAGCTGCAAAGCGCCAGAAGCTGGCCGTTGCTGCACAGAAAGAGCGNCTTGCNAAGGAAGAGCAGAGCTTCCTAGCCGCTTTGGAAGAAGAACGTGCTCGCGAACGTCGCCAGAGACTTGCCGCACAAGCGGCCAAGCAGCGGGCGCAGGAGCTTGAAGACCAGCGACTTGCTGCTGAAGAGGCAAGTTTCCTGAAAGAACTTGCTGCACAGCAAAAACGTGAGCGCCTTGCCAAAGCCGCTGCTGCTGCAAAAGCTGNGAAAGAAGCAGCCGCGCGTGCAAAATCTGCGTCAGGCAGTTCTGCAACNACTTTCNAAACAGCTTCGGCGTCTACCGTCGGCCCGATNAGTGGCGGCCAGGCGGCTCNACCGCCCCANCCCGAAAAGCCAAAAGCACAAAAGACGCTTAAGGTTGCATTGCCTGCTCAGCCTGCACAAAAGGCTGTGGCCANGCCGATTGCAAAAAAAGTCAGTGCTAAACCACGCACGCCCGAAGTTGCTATCTGCGAAGACCGCTTGAAGGAGACGGCACAGGCTGGATCGGTCCTGTTCGCTTTTGACAGTGCTGAGCTGCTCGAGGAAGCAGAACTCACGCTGAGGGCCTTATCTGCAGCGGTTCGTGCGTGTGGTCGGCTTAAGGTAACAATCGAAGGCCACACAGATGCGACTGGCGGAACCGGTTATAACCAGGGTCTGTCGGAGCGCCGTGCGCAGAACGTAGCTAACTTTCTCATCAATGCTGGCGCTAAATCCAGTCAGGTTAGCTACGTTGGTTATGGCGAGAAGCGCCCGGTGGCGAGCAACAAAACATCTGATGGTCGTGCTAAAAACCGACGGATTGAATACAGTGCAAACTGACAGAGAACCGTCTGGAAGTTTGCCAGTCTTCNTGGACGCAGATGACCTCACTACACAACCGTTTTATNGGGTGTGACTGGACTATCGCGTAAAGTTCACTGATATAGNCTNCTGACCAGTCATATACTCTGACTTGCCATTGGAGNTCGCAGCCTATGTTCAATCACCGTTCACTCTTGCTGGCCGGTGCTGCCTNGGTCATCGGTGCCTGGAGCATTTATCGATCGGGTGCTAACGCGCAATCACACTCTGGAAGCGGTAGCGCGGGTGGTGTTGCTTCAGGAGCGGCTAAAAGCAAGAAGACCTTTGAGATCGTGAAGTCTGACGCTGAGTGGCGCAAGCAGCTCACCCCACTCCAGTATAAAGTCTTGAGGAAGCACGGGACGGAGCGCCCCTTCACAAGTCCTCTCGACAAGAACTACAAGCCTGGGATCTATGCTTGTGTCAACGGCACCTTCAAACTGACTCACCTTGTCTTTCTGTTTGTTGCCCTCACGCGTGAGGGCAACAAACAGCTCAATCGACCTCTGCCTTGGTTGTCGTCTTTGTCTTGGCCGGCCTTGTCTGCATTGGTTTGGCCACGATTCCGGCGCGACGTTTATCCTTTAGGCGGTAGCTTTCGCCTGAGAT
>NZGY01000151.1 GCA_002689605.1 Filomicrobium sp. | reverse complement strand
CTGGTAGGCATTGACGTTCTGGGTGTGATAGCAGCCGATAGTCCGCTCACCGTGGCTGGCAACGAGCGCCATCTGAGTGATGCCGGTCTGCGCGGCGAANGCCTCGTAAGACTTGTTGCCGTCAGTGACGAGCACGGCATCCTTAGAGCCAAATAGAGCCACAAGCCCTGGTTTTATTATGTTAATTTGACCAACAAAACAGGTCCGATGGTCGTAAAATGTAAATATTTGCGGATAGCCACTGCTGATCGATTATCGTAGCGGGTGAACTGACACGATTATCGCTTGATCGCTACTGACCACCTTATAGGTCTTCAGCCCTCCGATCTGCTGGCGCGTTTTGGTCTAGCCCTTGGCTCAGAGCCACTAAATTGCGGTTTCTATAATATCGTTTCAGGTATCGCCGCAGGCAGGCCACCGCGCGTAGCTTTGCCAAAATGAGACGCTGATTTNTGAAGGTCCTGAATGACAATCAGACCGTCGAGATGAAACTGCCCCANGGAGAGGNGGGCTTCATTGTTGCCAAGTGCCAGGTTCGTTGTGGGCGTNTCTCCTGCCACCCCTGTTCCCGACGGCATTCATTTCTCTCGTCCTGCCATCAAATTACTGCTATCGATAATGGCAACTGCCCTACGGCCAAACGGGCCGCCTCCAGGTAACTATAAGATTGTGGGCAGAGGCGATAAGGAGACGTCTATGCAGGATGTAGCAGTAGGTGCGCGCACGCTTAAGGCACTCAGCGATACGCAAATCAAAGACTACAAAGAGAANGGTTTTCTCGGTCTGGACACTTTCGTGCAAGGCGAATGGCTGTCGCAACTGCAAGACGTTACNCAGCAAATGATCGAGGAAAGTCGTACGGTCAAAGAGACCAACGACAAGTTCGATGTCGAGCCAGATCATGCGCCAGACAATCCGCGCCTGCGCCGCTTAATGATGCCGCAAGACCAACACGAGGTTTATACCAAGTTTGCTCTGGAAGGGCCGATCGTTGACCTGGCAGAGGACCTGCTTGGACCGGACATCAAGTTTCACCACGGCAAGCTCAATTTCAAATGGTCTGGCGGAGGAGCCGAGATCAAGTGGCACCAGGACGTACCGTTCTGGCCACACACCGCTTACAATGTCCTGACGATCGGCGTTGCCCTGGACGATATCGATGATCAAATGGGGCCGATGGGTGTCGTACCGGGCAGTCATAAGGGGCCGATCTACGACCANTANGATAAGNATGGCAACTGGCGCGGTTACATTGACGATGCGGANATTCCAAACATCGATGTTGCTTCNACTCATTACCTCAAGGGGGCTGCCGGCAGCGTAACGATTCATCACTGTCGCTCCGTGCATGGTTCTATGCCGAACAACCATCCGACCAGAGCTCGTCCCTTCTTGCTCTTCGCGTACTCTGCAGCAAACTGCCTGCCGCTGATGCCGTATAATCAACCGAGCCGCTACAACGGCGTTATTGTGCGCGGTCAGCACCCCGCGTATCCGGTGTTTGAGGGCGAGCCCTGCCAGTTNCCACCGCTTCGCTCAAAGTCGACCCGCTCGATCTTCCAGGCGCAGCAAGGCAATTGATCCCTCGTTGATCTATTGTTGTTGGAGGAGGCAGTCACATGGCTCTCGCAGAAACAATGCCCACCGATATCGCCACGGTTTATGAGCGAGATGGGTTCGTATTTCCCATTGATGTTCTTGATCCAAAGGACGCCACAGATGTTCGGGCTGATTTGGAAGCAGCGGAAGCAGAGCTGGCGGATGATCCAGAGCGCCTGGGTCTCCTGCGCGCCTACCCTGCGCGCGTGTTACCCTCCTTCGACAGGCTTATCCGCAATGACAAAGTGATCGCTGCAGCATCTGCCGTTCTTGGGCCTGATCTCATGGTTTGGGGTTCCGGCTTGTTTATTAAAGANGCCCGCTCGCCCAAGATCGTGTCCTGGCATCAGGACCTGACGTATTGGGGGCTAGATAATGCAGAAGAGACAACGTGCTGGGTGGCACTCTCGCCGGCTACCGAGGCAAGTGGTTGCATGAAATTCGTGCCCGGTAGCCACAAGACGCAGATCGTGCCTCATGTCGACACGTTTGATGACAACAACCTACTTACCCGGGGACAGGAAATCGCCGTTGACGTGGACGAAGCAGACGGTGTTGCTGCAGAACTGATGGCGGGGCAGATGTCCATGCATCATGGTNACCTCTTCCACGCCTCAGGTCCCAACGAAACTGATGNTCGACGAATTGGCTGCGCCATTCGCTATATCAAGCCTTCCATGAAGCAGGAGACCGGCGATCTTTCGCTTGTCTCGCACGTCAGTGGTGAAGACCGCTACGGCCACTTCACTGTTGCCGACGCACCCCAAGGGCGCCTGCTCGAAGAAGACTTCGAACTTTGCCGCCGTGATGCTGAAATCAAGCGCTGTGTTNTCTATGATGGCGTAGATGACAGCAAGCGCAAACGCTATTGAGCGCCTGACTCTCTTTTGCTACCGGCAGCAACTGGTGGCTCAAACTGGTTTGCGAGGTCCTGACCCCAAGAGCAAGCCTGCCATACAACGATTGTGGCTGGTCGGTGATGTCGGAAAGGGGATTGCTGCCGGTTTGATCTTCTAGCCTCAGTTTGGTCAATCTACCCGCGTTCNTTGCATTCTCGAGATCCTCAGAGAGTGAGCATACCAGTGCCAAATCGCGCGCATCGCAAAGCAATCGCAGAAGAAACCGTTACGATACTCAATCAAGGCTTCTATACGACNNGCACTGGCAAGCGCCTCAACATCGATCTAGCTATTTCCNACGCCGTTGACGGAACCCGGCTTTACAGACCCGATGACATCACTGTCAGTTCCGNATCAGACGTAGCAAGCGCCACCAGTATTGAGTTCGAACTTGCAAACGAGACAACGTTCGCAGGCGCGCGACATCTGCTGACTCGCTTTCCCGAGGGTGTTTGCTGTCTCAACTTTGCATCAGCAAAGAACCCAGGTGGAGGTTTTCTCAGTGGCAGCCAAGCGCAAGAAGAGTCGCTGGCCCGAGCTTGTGCGTTGACCGCATGTTTGCAATCGGCGCCACAATATTATGAGGTCAATCGTAAGACCCGGACGGCGCTCTATACAGACCATATCATCTACTCGCCAAGTGTTCCGGTGTTTCGCGATGACGATGAGCNTCTTCTGGAAGAGACATGGAATTGCTCGATTGTTACAGNCCCTGCGCCGAATGCCGGTGCGGTACGCCGTAACGAGCCTGACAACATATCAAGTATATTGCCCGTCCTCTCCAACCGAGCCTGGCGCGTACTGGAAATCAGTCGCTTACAAGGNCATCGAGCTCTCGTTCTTGGTGCTTGGGGTTGCGGTGTATTCGCCAATGATCCATCCAGTGTGGCGGTCAGCTTTCGTGATCACCTTCTGAGCGACCAGTTTGCAAGTGCATTCGATATCGTGCGCTTTTCGATCCTTGATCCCAAGAACGACGGTACGTTCAAGGCGTTTCAAAAAGTGTTCGCGGATAAGATTTGAACTATAGTCGCGTTGCCGCAGCAAACAAATGACAGCCACAGGCTGGCACAAGGCCCATCCAAAACGGCAAGTCATGACATTTGATCAATTCGCCAGCGCAACAAGCTCTATGGATCGACAGCTCAAGGCTGAAGAAACTCTACGTTGCATTTGCCTGAGTGTGATGAGGCCGTGGACTACTCACGTGCGGACTTGCCTTGCCCNTCGTTGCTGAAGTCATAGCGTTGAGACAAGATGCGGNTATATCAACTAGAGTATTCTTTTGCTGGAGAACCAAGCTGCACAATTGGGTATAAAAAGGAGATACAATGTCATTTGATACCAAGACAGTTGAGCTCCACGAGGACGATATGGCGTTGGTTGGAGACGAAGGTTTTGACTGGTCTGAAGCGCAAGCAATAGCAGCGGTCAAACTTGCGTTCGACATGACCGATATTGAGTCCCCCAAGCAATTCTAAAAACTTTGACTGCCGAGCCTCTTCGCGACTATGGCCCTTCCCGGATATCAATGTAGCATTGAGCGGTGCCGGTTAGGAAAGACCAAAGTTCTCAATAGTCACTCTGCATGGAGGTAGATGGTCGTCACCTGTTACTATTCTCCTCACCGCTCGGTCGATTCTCAAAACTGGTGATGACGACTGAGCCTGGACGATCGAGCTGCTCATTGCGCGCAGTTTAGCAACGGCTCTGGACTCTGACTTTTCGAACCACGGTTTCGGCGAGAGTGAATTGTCCGAGCATATCCCAAACCCTGTGGACAAGTAATTCGTAGTAGTGTCCGAGACGATCGACAGAACCAAGTGTTTTGCAAGCTATTGAAGCAGCACAATAAGCGGCGGAGTTGTTCATCTATCTGCTGTTCCAGATCCTAACNCTCGAAAGTCAACCTTGGACGCTGGTGCCACGGATGGACTTGCACGGTNGACACTAAGGGCTTATTGCCTGTCGTCTTTGTCTGTCNGACGAAANAGCTGGTGAATTGAATGGCNAGCAAATGGCCGGACATTCAGCGCGTCTTAAGCGCAGATGATTTCGACAAGATCGAATTCGTCGAAGACATGGCTATGATCGAAGTTCCGGTCGAACGCCTGGACAAACTACCGTTCAAAAATGCAGACCGCTCCAACAGCATGCGCCTGCGGGCCGTTGAACGCGCGATCCGCGTTCGTGGCTACGATAGCCTGCAGCCGGTCATCGCCCGCCTCGGACGACGGGGTCGATGGGTCATCGTTGATGGCGGCCACCGTGTGACGGCTGCCAAGCGCGTCTCCAAAGAGTTCTTTACCAACCTCTTCGGCAAGAAAGTGCGCAACTTGCACTTCCTGCTTTACCGTACGCCACTGAGCAATACGCGCCTTGATGAGCCCGAANATATCGATGACGATGAAGTCGACGACATCGCACNTGGGAGCTAGCAGGACGGTGTAGGGCGTTTCCAACACCGTCCTTGGAGCCGCGCTACGCTGCGAGCGCTTCTCTAGCGCGGCCGATCATGAGGGCTGCCTGCGCCGCCTCGCGCCCTTTCTCAACAAAGTGGCGGGCGAAGATTTCATCGTGATGGCCGGTTTCCTGATACTGATGCGGTGTCAATGAGATCGATAGGACCGGGACGTTGCTGTCCATGCCGGCACGCATTAACCCGTCGACAACGGCCTGCGCGACAAACTCGTGCCGGTAGATGCCACCATCAACGACAAAGGCTGCTGCTGCGACGGCTGCGTAGCGCTTGGTCATTGCCAAATCACGTGCGAGCAGTGGCATCTCAAATGCGCCGGGCACATCGAAAACATCCACTTCGTCTCTTGGAATGACATCGCAAAAACCGGACAACGCCTGATTGACGATGTTTGCANGCCAGTTAGCTTTTATGAAAGCGTATCGGGTGTGTACCATTGTGATCTCCTAAGGTCATGACACATTCACCCAGGGCGATCACCAACNAACGCGCGCACCTTTCAGTGCGTCGTCGCGTATTCTCTTCCATCCGGACTATGACCGTCGGCCTAGGAGTTTCACCTAGTCTGCTGACCCTTCCGTTNAGAAGGCGCTCGCNGGCTTACAGTGTTGCNGCTTACCGCCGGTGGGGAATTNCGCCCCGCCCTGAGAACGCCGATAGAATTGGGACTTCGTGGGAAGAAACTCAAGCTCTACTTGGCCAGAGCTGATCTACGATGTGATCGATTGCGCACGACGCGCGCTATTCAACAGTTTTAAAGCGCAGCTTTTGGTCACTCGACGCTGCCGTCATGATTTTAGCATTTCATTAACCATAACGATTGCCGGAATGAACTTTTGACTATCAGCACACGACTTAGGGGTCTTGGTCATTGCACAAGCCCGGAGGAATACGCATGCACGGAACCAACACAAAACCCCCGAAACTAATTGCCAGGGCCCGCACCACTTTGTTTGGAGGACTGGCACTTGGGTTAGCAGCGGTCGCCGCAGCCAGCTCAGCAAGCGCAGCTGAGAAGGTGATATTGATCCTGGATTCTTCTGGCAGCATGGCCGGCAAGATCAAAGGCGAACGCAAGATCGATATCGCCCGCAAGGCCGTCGACAATCTCGTTTCGACAATGCAGCCCGGAACAGAGCTTGGCGTGATGGCGTATGGCCATCGCCGCAAAGATGACTGCTCGGATATCCAAACCCTGGCGACGGTCAGCAAGCCCAACCGGCAAGCCGTGATGCGCTCAGTGAATGAGCTTAAACCCATCGGCAAGACGCCCTTGGGCCAGAGCGTTTTGATGGCAGCCAAAAAACTGAACTTCACCGAAGCAGAGGCCACGGTCATTCTTGTCAGTGACGGCAAAGAAAACTGTGGTGTTGATCCATGTGAGCTTGGCCATGCGCTCGCCGGACAAGGCGTCAATTTCAAAACCCATGTTATCGGTTTCAACCTGAAACAAGGCGAAGAGAAAGGGCTGCGCTGCCTGGCTCAAAACACAGGCGGCATGTACGTCCCGGCGCGGGATCCGCAATCACTACAAAAAGCGCTGACGGTGACCGTTAAGCAGGCAGCTGCTCCCACCCCGCCGAAGCCGAGAAAGGTTGCTGCGTTATCCGGCGTCAAGGTTCGTGCGTTCATCAGCAAAGATGGACGCGAATGGGATGGAAAGATCGGTCTTACTCTGTTTGGTCCCAAGCAAGGGCCTTGAAGGGAAGCGTAAGAAGATCTCTGGTTTCTGGAGTAAGACGTCAGGCTTCGTCATGAAGGGCGTCAAGCCAGGTCGTTATTGGCTGCAAATGGTGTTGGTCAACCATCGCCACATCACAATGTCTCGCGAAATCAATGTTGGCAACGCCGGGCAGACAAAGGACTTTATTCTGAACATCGGGCAAGTGAAGTTTGACTATTCACTCAGCGAAGGTGGCAAGCCGTTCACATGGAAATCCGGTTGGACTATTTTTGGCAAGCCGCAAGGTCTTGAAGGAAAGCGCCCGAAGATTGCTGGCTTCTGGAGTAAGAAGTCTGGCGATGTGTACTGGCTGCCGGCAGGTGAATGGCTGGTCAATGGACTTCTTATCAATGCGCGGTACATGACTGTTAAGAAGGACATTGTTGTTGAGCCGGGCAGCGAAAAACTTCACACCTTCAACTTCAACGGAGGCCTGGTGCGCTTCGATGCCAAGCTAAGTGAAGAAGGTGGACCATTTGCTGGAAAACTCGGCTGGAACGTCTTCGGCAAGCCACAAGGCCTGGATGGCAAACGCAAGAAGATTGCCGGCTTCTGGAGCAAGAAAAGCGGTTCCATCTGTGTCCTACCGACAAGCGAGTGGCTCCTCAACGGACTGCTGGTTAATCATCGCCACGTGACACTGAGCTCACAAGTCAAAGTGGAGCCTGGCAGCGAGCGCCTACATACCTTTAACTTCAAGGCTGGCGTCGTACGTTTCGATGTCTCTGTTGTTGGCAAACCGACCGCTGACAAAGTTGGCCTCACTGTTCTGAGCGGCAAGCCAGACCTTGCAGGCAACCGCAAAAAGATCGCCAGTTTCTGGAGCAAGCGTTCCGGTTACATATCGATTTTGCCAGAAGGCGATTACGTGCTGGCAGGCATGCTGGTCAACCAACGCAATGTCAAAGGCGAGGCTGCTTTCAAAGTCGCCGCTGGAGAAGAAAAGCCGATCAGTATCGATCTCAATAAGCAGTGATATGCGCAGCGATTAGTCTGCTGATGCAAAAAAGGAGCCTCGAATGGGGCTCCTTTGTCATTTCGGGTTGCGAGATTTTTGATGGGGCCTACTGCTCTTTATAGGGTTCCACGTCCGCAGACTCGATGTGGTAGCCAACGGAGATGTTGGCTGAACCGTCGATTAAAGTGAGTTCCCGGCTCGAAGCCTTAGTCTTCATCTCGCCAGTGATCCAGACTGCTGTGTACAAGTCGTTGACGACGATTGTCTTGGCCAACCGCACAAAGACGATCTGATTTGCAGGAGGCGGCGGTACATGGATGCACGCACCAACGTAGGGTACTAGCAGAAAATCTGTCACGCCTTTTTCGGAAAACTCCAATGGCAGGAGATAGCCTGGCATTCGGATTTGCTTGCCATTCAGGCTCTCGTTGACCTGCTTCTGGCGCTCCTCAACGTCTGACTGCCAAGATCTGTATTTGACCAGCAGATCATCAACGCTGATTCCGGCTTCTTTAAACTGCTTCTCGTATTTCTTTGAATCCTCGATGCCCTGTTTGTTCTGAACCAGCTTTTTTTCTTCTGCTGACAGCCCCCGCGCCCAGGAAATCGTTTCAATATCAAAACGCTGATCCTGTGTCAGACCTTCGAGCGGGTCTTTGAGAGACGCTAGCTGAGGCCTTAGATTCTTCCACTCAATCTTCTGAGCGGCTTGTGCATTCACGGCGCCCGCGAAGGCTAACAGAAACGCCACAACAAGGCTCGGGAAAAGTGAACGAAGTATCATGTGTATCTCTCCGTGTGCCGTCTGACCAGAAGCGTCATATAACGAAATTGTACGATAAATGGGCCAACAAATATTCAAAAAGTCGCGAGTAGGCTGGCTGCCCCACTACTTCGTATCCAGAGACGGCGTTGCAAGGCCTATACTAAGGTCGTATGTTGCTTTTGAGCGAGCTTCAGGGAGGAAGAGCGCCAATTAGCACGCTTCTGACGGGATGCGTGCGGGCTATCGGTGGGGTGTCTTTCGGCGCCCTTCGCTTACAACAATTATGGAAACAGAATGTCGAAGAAATATAGCGTCCTGCTGATGGGCGCATCTTATGGTTCTTTGTTGGCAACCAAGCTCGCGCTGGCTGGTCATTCGGCGACGATGGTCTGCCTTCCTAACGAAGTGGAAGCGTTCAACAATGACGGCGCTGTCGTCAGGTTTCCCGTGCGCGGGCGTGAAGGCTTAGTCGAAGTCAATTCCAAGACACTGCCAGGGTCGATCAACGCCGCCGGAACGACCGACGTCAATCCGGCCGACTACGATCTCATCTGTCTGGCGATGCAGGAGCCACAGTACCGTTCTCCAGGTGTACGAGAGCTGCTTGATGCCGTCGCCAAATCGGGCAAGCCCTGCATGTCAATTATGAATATGCCGCCGCTACCTTACCTGAAGCGCATTCCGGGCCTGGACGCTGCAGCCATTGAAAAGTGCTACACAGACGCCGACGTATGGTCGATCTTCGACCCGGCGCTGTTGACGCTTTGTAGCCCGGACCCGCAGGCATTCCGTCCACCGGAAGAGCCCGTCAACGTTTTGCAGGTGACGCTGCCAACAAACTTCAAAGCCGCCCGGTTTGATGACGAAGGTCACACGCAGATGCTGCGCGACATGCAGGCCGATATCGAAGCTGCTCGGTTTGAGGTCGACGGCGAGCAAATTGAATTGCCTGTGAAGCTCAAAGTTCACGATTCCATTTTCGTACCACTCGCCAAGTGGGCCATGCTGCTGACTGGCAACTACCGCTGTGTTCAGGAGGGCGATGCACGCTCCATCAAGGAAGCCGTGCACACAGATCTTGACCAATCCCGCGCTGTTTACACCTGGGTCAATGAACTTTGCCAGGCTATGGGTGCTGACCCAGGAGATCAGGTTCCGTTCGAGAAGTATGCAAATGCCGCGCAAGGTTTATTGAAGCCATCTTCTGCGGCACGGGCACTTTATGCTGGTGCACCGAACATCGAGCGGGTTGATTGTCTGGTGAAAACGATTTCCGGACAAAAAGGCATGCAGTCGGACTCGGTCGATACCACGGTTCGCCTGGTTGACACACGTCTCGCTGCCAACCGCGAGGCTGCAAAGTAAATCTGGCGAACAGCCGACATCAGAGCGCCGCTCCAACCGGAACGGCGCTCTTTTTTTGCCTACGGGGAGACAAACAGACCGAACCTATCACACACGCCTAGAGACACAGGCCAAAAATTTCTCACCTATACTATGGATTGGGAGACTGGAGTTCGCCGGCATGATCGGGGACAGCAGGCGATTGCGCCGGTCGAACTCCTTAGCCTGCAGGCGGGGAGGGGTCACAACCCGATCGCAGACTAGGATCCGATGTCTAACTTGCATTCGCAAAAAGCGTTATGCGAAAAGCGCAATTCTACCTACTGCCTTGCCAAAATCCTCATCGCGCACAGGATCAATCCGGAGACAACCAAGGCGCCGAGCCCATCGACATCGACCTCTGGCATGAACTCGACAACATCGACAGCTGCAATTCGTCCCCGTGCAGCGGCGCCTTTGATCAAGTCGAAAGTTTGGTAGTAGCTAAGGCCGCCAGGTGCACGACCGATGACACCGGGGATGATTGATGGGTCCAAGGCACCGACATCCAGACAGATGATGATGTCATCGCCCTCGGGGATAAGATCCAGTGCGGCTTGCACGCCTTCGCGATGCAGGCCTTGAGCCGGCACAAAGTGAGCGACCCAACTCACCGCGTCCTCATAATCCTGCACATGCGCTGAACCGATTCCCCGCGCGCCAACCTGGACGATGCGTTGAATATGCGCCATCTCCGACGCCCGCCGCATCGTCGAAGACAGTCCCATGTCTTCGTCCATATGCGAGGTGCGCCAGTCAATATGGGCATCAATCTGGAGGATCGTGTGTTTCTGTCCTGTGCCCGCGAGTGCCTGCGGCATTGGGATCGGGACCGAGTCGTCGCCACCCACAACAATCGGAACGGCATCTTGTTTCACGATCTGCTCGACAGCTGACTTTATCACTGCACGATTCTTCGCGAAGTCAATCTCATCGAACGTCAGGTCACCGCAATCCACGGCACGTTTCGCATTCTCTGGAAAGGTCGGGCCGGCCAGATCAAAGTTGTATCGATCGACATTAGCGGTCAGAACTGCTGCCGAATTCCGCAGAGCGGCCGGCGCGTTCCGACAATAGGCACCAACCGAGCCATAAGGTGTTGCACCCGGCACG